>JBDHSU010000009.1:0-55563 GCA_039808325.1 Variibacter sp.
CATTCGCGTCCTCTGTTGAAACGTCGGTTTTGAGGAAACGCGCCCTCCTGTGCGTCCCCGGTGGGGGAGGCCGACAGGTCCATCGGGCCGAAGCGCCGGCCAGGACCACGGGTCGCGAAACGCCACGCGGGCCGAAAGGCCCGCGCGACGGGCGGTTTCTACGCGCCTAGGGTTTTTCTGTCAATTACGATGCGGCAGCAGCCGTAAGCCCTGGCATGGCCGCAGTAAGCTGCGCCGGCGCCTCGCGGCCGGAGGTAAAAATCGTCGTCAGGGAGCCGCTTTCAGGCATCCCGGTGGCAGGGCCAAGCAGATTGACGACCCGTCGCGCGATCGCCGGGGCGGGATCGAGGAACCGGACCGGCCAGGGCGCCAGGGCCTGGAACCGGGCGGTGAGCAGCGGATAGTGCGTGCAGGCCAGCACGATGGTGTCCGTGCGCCGGCCGTCCGCCTCGACGAAGCAGGGGGCGAGTTCGGCGGCGATCTCGGCATCCGAAGCGGGCGTTCCGGCAAGCTCAGCCTCGGCGAAGGCGGCGAGCCTTGCCGAACCGACCAAGTCCACCGCACAACCGGCGCCGTATTGGCGGATGAGGGCGTGGGTGTATTCGCGCTTCACGGTCGCCTCGGTGCCCAGCACCGTCACGCGCCTGGACTTGGACGCGGCGCATGCCGGCTTGATCGCCGGTACGGTGCCGACGAACGGCAGGTCGAAATGCTGGCGCAGGGCCGGCAAGACGATCGTCGAGGCGGTGTTGCAGGCGACGACGACGAGGTCCGGCTGATGCGTCTCGATCAGCCCGCCCATCACTTCGAGTACCCGCGCGATCAATGCGCTCTCCTCGATCTTTCCATAAGGGAAGACGGCGTCGTCGGCAGCGTAGATGAACTGCGCATCCGGGCGCACTTTCGCGATTTCGCGAAACACGGTGAGGCCACCGAGGCCGGAATCGAAGACAAGGATATGCGGCGAGGGCAGCGTGCGCGACATGACGAGGGGCCCCATCAACGAGGGCAGGTGATCCGCGAGCCCCGAGGATTGCAGACTCGGGCTCGCCATCAAGGGCAACGAAAGTGGCGGTGCCGGGACGAGCGGCACCGCCGCGGGTTCGATTGCGTGCTTTGCCCGGCCGAACTGCATGATTTCAATCCCTCGAAAGCGAGGGATTTTGGCGAGCAATCGTTAACCAATTCTTCAGCGCCGACGGCTTGCCCACAGACCGGTTTCGGCGCACTTTCGGGCGTCAAGTCCGGGAGGGGCGCCCGTGGCGAAGAACATCGTTTTGTTGGCGGACGGCACGGGCAACAGCGAGCGCAGCCCATTCAAGACCAATGTCTGGCGGCTCTACCAGGCGCTCGATTGCACCGGCGGGCCGGGGCGTCCCGACCAGATCGTCTTCTATACCAGCGGAGTCGGCACCGAGACCTTCAAGCCGCTGGCGCTGCTTGGCGGCGCGTTCGGGCTCGGCGTCTGGGCGAATGTCCGCGACCTCTATACGTTCCTGTGCCGTAACTATCGGCACAACGACGCGATCTATCTTTTCGGGTTCAGCCGCGGTGCGTTCACGGTGCGCTTGCTTGCCGGCCTGGTGGGACGCTGCGGAATCGTGCAGGGCGGCTCCGAGGCGGAGCTGCTCGCCAATGTCCGCCGGGCGTATCGGGCCTATAGGCGCGACTTCCTCTATCGCGCATCGCTGTCGCCGCAACGGCCGCCGATGTTCTGGCATCGGTTTCTGCGCAAACCGGAGGAGGATGCGGAACAGTTGCTCCGCCTCGATATACCGCGCGTCGTCCCCTCGATCCGGTTTATCGGCGTCTGGGATACGGTCGACGCTTACGGCATGCCGGTCGACGAATGGAAGCAGGGCATCGACCAATGGGTCTGGCCGATGAGCGTCGCCGACCGCACGCTCTCCGATCGTATCGAGCGCGCCGCGCAAGCGCTGTCGCTCGACGACGAGCGGCCGACGTTTCGTCCGGTGTTGTGGACCGAGCGGCAAACAGGCCGGCGCGCGCTTACGGGCGGGCGGCTCACACAGGTCTGGTTCGCGGGCGTGCATGCCAATGTCGGCGGCGGCTATCCCGACGACGGGCTCGCTTATGTCACGCTCGACTGGATGATGAACCAAGTCGAGCGCGATCTGCTTTTTCATGCGGACTTGCGCGCCGACGTGCGCCGCCGCGCCGACCCGCAAGGCGAGTATTACGACTCGCGCGCCGGCATTGCCGGCTACTACCGCTACGGGCCGCGGCAGGTCGCGCGGCTTTGCGACGATCCGATCCATGGAGTCTCCGTCGCGCGGCCGAAAGTTCACGCCAGCGTCTTTGCGCGCATTCGCGACCGCGAGGTCGCCTATGCGCCGATCAGCCTGCCGGCGGCGTTCGACCTGGTCGACGCGGCGGGAACCGTTATGCCGGAGGTCGCCCCGGTGGGCGGATGGATGGAAGCGGCATGGGACTTCGTGCGGCGACGGCGCTTCGTCTACTTTTGGACGGTGGTGCTCACCGTGCTGCTCGTCGCCTTGCCGCTGATCGACAGCGTCACGTATCTACGCGATGCCGTCGATCGCACAAGCGTGTCGCTCTGCGCGTCGCCGGTCGGCGATATCTGCCAGGTACCGAAGGTTGTCTTCTCCGTACCGGCGTTTGTCGTCGGGACGATCTATCCATCCTTCTCGCTCGATAGCGTCCGCACGATCGTGACCGATTTCGCGCCGGGATGGACAAAGCCGTGGCTCGCGCCGATGTTCCGCCATCCCAGCTTGTCGATCACGCTTGTGGCACTGTTGGGGTGGCTTTTTCTGCGCAAGAGCGAGAGCGTGCAGGATCAGATCGCCGAATGCGCCGAAAAGGCGTGGCTCGGCCGCACGCCACCGGCGCCGCCTCGTGGCGCGGCGATACGCAAGAAGGTGCGAAACGTGCTCGCGACGATCTATCAGTTCTTCACGCGCTGGATCGTGCCGGCATTGTTCGGCATCGGCACGTGGCTGTTTCTGGTCGCGCTCGCCGTCGTCACTTTACCTCTATCGTTATTGGCGATTTGGGCGCTTATACGCTTCCTGCGGGAAGACGCGAACGCCACCACCACGCCGACCGGCGCGATCACGCCCGGCGGCGGCGGCAAGGTCTTTCACGATGATTTTGGGGACGAGCGGCGGCGCGCCGCCGCATGAGAGCGATGAGTTTCACAATGCTGAAGAGTACGACGAACCATTGGAGTGCCTTGGCCCGTTTGTTCCATTGGGTGCTGGCGGTGCTGGTGATCGGTATGTTGGCCTATGGCTGGTGGATGAACCATGTACCGGCGCGTGCCGATCGTTTCTTTCACCGCTCGATACATGCCGACATCGGCTACGTCGTGCTGCTCCTGATGGTGCTGCGCGTTATCTGGCGCGCGCTGAACCCGATCCCGGCGCCTCCCGCCGGTACGCCCGCATGGCAGCGGCTCGCCGCGCATGTCAGCCATTGGAGCCTTTACGGCGTGACCATCATTGTGGCGCTCCTCGGCTGGGCGCATTCGGGAGCGCACAAGCCTGACTATGCCAACTGGTTCGGGCTGTTCCGGGTGCCGCAATTCACCACGGAGAACCGTGACGCGTCGCGATTTTTTGAGCACTGGCACATCTACATCGCCTACGTGCTGATGGGCCTCGTCGCGATCCATATCCTCGCGGCGCTCTACCATCATTTCATTCGCCGCGACCGCGTGATGGCGGCAATGATCGACGGCCGGCCCGTATGAAGCGCGCGGTGCGTTGCACGGATTTTGGTCGATAACGTTGATCGACCGGGAAGGGCGCGACCACGCTCGCCGGGCAGGCGAGGATGTCGTGATCGGCCAAGAAGGAAGCGCGGGGCGGCCTCGATGTCGCTTAGCTTTCGCCGAAGACGCGCTTGAAGATCGCGTCGACGTGCTTGAGGTGGTAGCCGAGGTCGAAGTTCTCGTCGATCTCGGCGTCGCTCAAATACTTGCGGACGTCGGCGTCGGCCTTGAGCAGCGCCGGAAAATCGCTGTCGCCTTGCCACACCTTCATCGCGTTGCGCTGCACGAAGCGATACGCATCCTCGCGCGCCGCGCCCTTCTGCGTGAGCGCGAGGAGAACGCGCTGCGAATGCACGAGGCCGCCGAGGCGGTCGAGGTTCTTCGCCATGTTGTCGGCGTGGACGACGAGCTTGTCGATCAGCCCGGTGAGGCGGCCGAGCGCGAAGTCGAGCGTTACCGTTGCGTCCGGTCCCATCATGCGCTCGGCGGACGAGTGCGAGATGTCGCGCTCATGCCAGAGCGCCACGTTCTCCAGCGCCGGCGTCACATAGGCGCGCACCATGCGCGAAAGGCCGGTGAGGTTCTCCGACAGTACCGGGTTGCGCTTGTGCGGCATCGCCGAGGAGCCCTTCTGCTTCTCGGAGAAGAACTCCTCCGCCTCCAGCACCTCCGTGCGCTGCAGGTGACGCACTTCGATCGCCAGCCGCTCGACCGAGGCGGCGATGACGCCGAGCGTGGCGAAATACATCGCATGCCGGTCGCGCGGAATGACTTGCGTCGACACCGGCTCGACGCGCAGCCCCATTTTCTTGGCGACGTGCGCTTCGACGCGCGGGTCGATCTGCGCGAACGTCCCCACCGCGCCCGAGATGGCGCAGGTCGAAACCTCGTCCTTCGCGCGTAGGAGCCGCTCCTTCGCGCGCGAAAACTCTGCGTAAGCCTGCGCGAGTTTGAGCCCGAACGTCGTCGGTTCGGCATGGATGCCGTGCGAGCGCCCGACCGTCGGCGTCAGCTTGTGCTCGAAGGCGCGCTTTTTGATCGCGGCGAGGAGCTTGTCGAGATCGGCGAGCAGAATATCGGCCGCGCGCTTAAGCTGCACGTTGAAGCAGGTGTCGAGCACGTCCGACGAGGTCATGCCCTGATGCACGAAGCGTGCTTCCGGACCCACGATCTCGGCAAGATGCGTGAGGAAGGCGATGACGTCGTGGCGGACTTCAGCCTCAATGGCGTCGATGCGCGCGACGTCGAATTTGGCGTCGCGGCCCTTTTCCCAGATGACCTTCGCGGCTTCTTTCGGAACCACGCCGAGTTCCGCCAACGCGTCGGTCGCATGCGCCTCGATTTCGAACCAGATCTTGTAGCGCGTCTGCGGGTGCCAGATCGCGGCCATCTCCGGGCGGGTGTAGCGGGGGATCATTGCTCTGCTTTCTGTTGAATCGTCACGCCGCCTCGCCGCGCGCGAGCGCGGCGGCGTTGCGGATGGCCTCGATGTTCTTGGCGTAGGCATCCTGCGCGCCGCCCTTGAACACGGCGGAGCCGGCGACCAGCACGTTGGCGCCGGCGCGGGCGGCGAGGGGGGCCGTCTCGGCGGTGATGCCGCCGTCGACCTCGATGTCGATCGGCCGTGCGCCGACCAGCGCGCGCACCGCGATGATCTTGTCCACCGCGGAATGAATGAACTTCTGCCCGCCGAAGCCGGGATTGACCGACATCACCAGGACGAGGTCGACGAGATCGATCACGTTTTCCAGCGCCGCGACCGGGGTGCCGGGGTTGAGCGTCACGCCTGCCTTCTTGCCGAGCGCGCGGATCGCCTGCAGCGAGCGGTGCACGTGCGGGCCGGACTCGACGTGGACGGTGATGATGTCGGCACCGGCCTTGGCGAAGGCCTCGAGATAGGGGTCGCACGGCGCGATCATCAGGTGCACGTCGAACGTCTTCTTGGTGACCGGCCGGATCGCCTCGACCACCACCGGGCCGAACGAGATGTTGGGCACGAAATGCCCGTCCATGATGTCGATATGCACCCAGTCGGCGCCGGCGGCATCGATGGCGCGCACCTCCTCGCCCAGCTTGGCGAAGTCGGAGGCGAGGATGGAGGGGGCGATACGGAGCGGGCGGGTCATGCGCGATGTCCGGTGAAGGCTTCGCCTATCATGGGGGCGCGGGCGGAGCAACGCGGGTGGCGTCCTTGCTTGTGAACCGCTTCGCCAGCGGTTTGAGAAGCTGCGGCGTCAGATAGATGGGGAACTGCGACAGGCCGAAATAGAGCCAGGTGAGATCCGGCACGCCGACCCCGGTCGCCGCCATCATCAGCCCCAGATTGCGGTGGCCGACCGCGAGCCCGATCGAGAAGGCGCGCCCGATTCCGCACCAGGCGAAGGCAAGGGTGGTCAGCGCCGTGAGCCCAAGCGCCACGGCGAACGTGATCGCCAGCACGCCGAGGACGAGCGGCGGATCGGCGAGGAAGCGGCCGGTGACGCCCTCCATGACGGCGATGGCGAAGATGAACAGGACAATGACGTTGAGGCCGTCGATGCGCTGCGTCTGCGCCGCCACCCAGCCCTCCGGCGATACGCGCCGGACTACCGCCGCGACCACGGCGGAGCCGGCGACGATGAGGAAAAGCCGCAGCCCGAGGGTCAGCGACGGGATCGTGGCTTCCGGCCCGACGAACAGGTGCAGGTAGAATGCCGCCGTGAGCGGGGTGAGGCTCATGCAGACAATCATCACCGCGAGCGAGACGGCGGCGTCGAGCCCCATCAGCGCGGCGAACGCCGGAGCGGACATGATCGGGGGCGATGCCGCCTGCAGGATCAGCGCCAGGAACAGCGCCGGTGCGGCGACGGGAAGCCCGAACGCGACGCAGGCGCCGCCCATCACCAGCGGCACCACGGCGGCGTGCCACGCCGCGGCGGCGAGCACAAGCCCCGGCCGGGTGAAGTAACGGCGAAGCTCCCCCGGCGGCACGCGCAGGAAGGAGAGCGTGAGCATGACGAAGATCGCCTCCGGCACGACCGGCTTGAGCAGCGCCGCGAGTTGCGGCACGGCGAGGCCAAGGACGAGCGACAGCGCGACGGCGCGCGTCCCCTGGCGCCCGAGCCAGGCGAGGCCTTCACCGACGGCTGCGACAGAACGCATAAGGGAAATGCTCCGAATCGAGGGCCGCGCCGTTGTCGCGCGGGGATTGCGGAGGCAGTATCAAGGCGAGGGGCCGCTGGAAAGCCGGCGGCTCCTCCTGCGTTTTTTGATCACGCCATCCTAGGGCGGGATGAGGAAAAGTGTGGAGCGGTTTTCCGCCCGCATCCCGCTCTAGATATTAAGTATCGATCACGTTCACGACTTTGGATCGATTCGATCCAACGTCGGCGTGATCTAGGGGCAGAGAAGTCATGGCTCGTAGTGACGTCATCGTGCTTGGCGCCGGTATCGTCGGCACATCGGCCGCATTGCAATTGGCCAAGCGCGGGCTGGCCGTGACGCTGGTCGATCGCGGCCGCCCGGGTGAGGAGACGTCCTATGGCAACACCGGCGTGATCGGCGGCGCCGGCGTCTATCCGACGGCTTTTCCGAGCAGCCTGTCGCGGCTTCTGAGCGTGGCGTTGAAACGCTCGCCGGAAGCGAATTACCACTGGGCGGCGCTCCCGCGGCTGCTTCCGTACCTGTGGGCATATCGCGCCGCCTCCACGCCGAAGCGCATGGAGGAGATCGCGCGCGTCATGCATCCTCTGATGTCGCGCTCCCTCGCCGAGCACGAGACGCTGCTCGCGGAGTCGAATGCACTCGGCTATCTGCGCAAGAACGGTTGGATCACGATTTACCGCGGCGAGCATCGCTTCGCCGATCTCGGGCCGGAGCTCGGCCTGTGCAAGGAACTCGGCGTGGCCGCGAGCGCGCTCGACGTCGACGCGACCCTCGCGCTCGAGCCGAACCTCGCGCCGGTGTTCAAACACGCCGTGTTCTGGCCGCATATCGGCAGCCTCTCCAATCCGCTGGCGGTGACGCGCGCCTATGCCGCGCGCTTCGCAGCGCTCGGCGGCGTCTTCGTCAACGGCGACGCGCGCTCCCTGCACCGGCAGGGAAACAACTGGCGCGTCGACACGGCGGAAGGGCCGATCGATGCGCCGCAGGTGGTGGTTGCCCTCGGCATCTGGACGCCTGACGTCCTCGAACCGTTCGGCATCCGCCTGCCGCTCGGCATCAAGCGCGGCTATCACCGGCATTTCCGTCCGCGTGGCAACGTCACCATCACGCGCCCGACCCTGGACGTCGAGAACGGCTACGTGCTTACTCCGATGGAGCAGGGACTGCGCCTGACCACGGGCGCCGAATTCGCCGATCGCGACGCCCCGCCGACACCGGTGCAGTTCGGCCGGCTGATGCCGGCGGCGAAGGAGTTGTTCCCGATCGGCGAGCGCGCCGACGACGTCACCTGGATGGGACGCCGGCCGATGTTCGCGGATTCGACACCGGTCGTCGGCCCGGCGCCTGGCCAGCGCGGCCTCTGGCTCAACTTCGGCCACGGGCATTACGGCCTGACGCTCGGCCCCGTCACCGGTCGGCTCCTCGCCGACCAGATGACGGGCCAGACGCCGTTCATCGACCCGACGCCGTACCGCGCGGAGCGGTTCCGGCCGGCGTGATCCGAGGCTACCCGAACTTATCCTTCCACGCCGGCAGGCCGGAGCCGGGCAGGGCGGCCGCCTCGTAGACGCCGCGAGCGATGGCGCGGGCGAGGCAGTCGCCGGCGACGGCGCAGATCTCGATGACGGCGTCGACGTCGACAGCGCGCTCGTTCCGTCCGGTAGCGGCGGCGAACACGGTGTCTCCGTCGGTATAGCCGTGCGCGAAGCGCAGCGCCTTGTGCAGGCCGCCGTGCGCCGAGATCGCCATGCGCTTGGCGGTGCCCTTGTCGAAGCGCGCGTCGGTCGCCACCAAGGCGATGGTCGTGGCGCGCACCGGTGCGCCCTTCCAGGTCAATGCGCGCATGTCCGGCGTCACCCGCGTCGGCAACCCCAGCCCGCCGAACTCGTCGCCGTCCTCATAAGGCGCCGCCCAGAAATGCGGGCCGTCGCCGATCACCGCCGACGAGATGGAATTGACGACGACCAGCGCGCCGACGGTGAAGCCGGTCGAGGTCCGGGCGCTCGCCGATCCGAGTCCGCCCTGCAAGGTGACGGTGGTCGCGCCGTAGCCCGCGCCATTGCTGCCGAGCGCGAACCTTTCGCTCGCGCCGCCGACCGCCGTATGCGCAAGTTCGCGATAGGGCGGGTAGCGTTCCCAGCCCTTGTCGCCGCCGTTGAGCAGGTCGAACATGATCGCCTGCGACACGAGCGGTATGCGCGCGGCGCCGACCTGCAGGCCACGGCCGTTCTCGCGCAGCCAGGCCTGCACGCCGGATGCGGCGTCAAGCCCGAAGGCGGAGCCGCCGGCGAGCACGATGGCATCGACCCCCGGCGCGACGTTCTCAGGAGCCAGCATGTCGGTCTCCCGTGTTCCGGGCCCGCCGCCGAGAACGGCGACGCCGGCGACGGTCGGCGCGTCGAACAGCGCCACGGTGACGCCGCTTGCGACGCGCGCATCGTGCGCGTTGCCGATGCGAATACCGGGAACGTCGGTGATGAGATTATGCACTTAAGCCTCCAAACAACGCGTGGAGCGGACGCGATTCTGCATGAGCCGTCAACACGATCGCGGCCATCACGGCCGCATCACATCCGCGCGGGTCGGGCTTTTTCGGTGTTGCCTTCGCGGGGTGGCTTGGCGCATCTAGCGTTCGAGGGCACGGGAAAATACGTGCGGCGAGAAACTCCGCGCGCTCAAGGTCCCCGCGCAAAGCACATGAATCGATGCCTCACGACCGCAATCCGATCGCATGACATCTGAGATTACCATCGTCACGGCTTTGGCCGCGGGCGCCATCAGTTTCCTGTCGCCCTGCGTGCTGCCGTTGGTGCCGCCCTATCTGGCTTATCTTGCGGGGGCCTCGCTCGAGCGTGTCGCGGAAGGCGAGCGGCCGGTGCCGCGACGTAAGACGGCGCTCGCCGCGCTCGCCTTCATTGCCGGCTTCTCCACCGTGTTCATCGCGCTCGGCGCCGGCGCCAGCGCCATTGGCGCGCTGCTGCGCGCCTATTCGTACTGGCTTTCCATCGTCGCCGGCGTCGCCATCATCCTGATGGGGTTCCACTTTCTCGGCCTGACGCCGATCGCCTGGCTGACGCGGGAGAAGCGTCTCTCGGTCACGAAACCCGTGGGGTTGTGGGGCGCTTACGCCATGGGGCTTGCCTTCGCGTTCGGCTGGACGCCGTGCATCGGGCCGATCCTCGCGGCCATTCTCGCGGTCGCGGCCTCCGAGGCGACGGTCGCGAAGGGCGCGGGTCTCCTCGCGGTCTATTCCGCCGGGCTTGGCATTCCGTTCCTGCTCGCCGGATTTGCCGTCGAGCCATTCGCGCGTTTCCTTGCCCGGTTTCGTCGCCACATCCCGAAAGTGGAGAAGGCGATGGGCGGTCTGCTGGTCCTCACCGGCATCGCCTTCTTGACGGGGTGGATCGGACAGATGAGTTTCTGGCTGCTCGAATCCTTCCCGGCCCTCGGCCGCATCGGTTGAACCGCATTCTCATGTCCTTCGCGCAGGCCGTTCGCGGCGTCATCTTCGACATGGACGGCTTGCTCGTCGACACCGAGCGCGTCTACTACGACGCGCTCATCGGCGCGGCGCTCAGCGTCGAGCGCGACATGCCGCATGATTTCGTCTGCTCGATGATCGGCGTGCCGGGGCCGGAATGCGTCGCGATGATCAAGGCATATTACGGCGACGGCTTTCCGATGGCCCGCTTCGATGCCGTATACGACAGTCTGGTCGCGGCGCGGCTGGCGGAGAATATTCCGCTGCGCGCCGGTGCGCGTGAACTCGTCACCTATCTAGCGGCGCGCGGTATTCCGCAGGCGATCGCCACCTCGTCGCGGCGGCCGACGGTCGAGCGCTACATGAACGGGGTCGGCCTGCTCGAACATTTCAGCGCCATCGTGTGTCGCGAGGACGTCGTCAACGCGAAGCCGGCGCCCGATCCCTTCCTCAAGGCGGCGGCGCTGCTCGGGCTCGAGCCGGGGCAGTGCCTGGTGCTGGAGGACTCCTATCACGGCATCGCTGGCGCCCATGCGGCGGGGGCGATGCCGATCATGGTGCCGGATCTGCTCGCGGCGACCGAGGCGGTTTGCGCGCAATGCGTCGCCGTCGCCGACGATCTGCATGCGGTGAAGGCGATGCTGGAGCAGGCTGGAGATAGCGGCGCGCGGCAGGGAGCGGCCGCTGCGGCGGTTCGGTAGGCTCGCCTTGAGCGGGATGAGGAAAGTGTGGAGCGGTTTTCCGCCCGCATCCCGCTCTAAAATATTAGAATCGATCACGTTCATGATTTTGGATCGATTCGATCCAAAATCATCGCGATCTAGGCAACGGGGACGGCACGATGCGTTCACTGGCGATGATCGGCTTTTGCGTGTTGACGTTCGGCGCCTGGCAGGGCCCGGCGAATGCCGCGCGCATTCTGAAGAGCGAGCCCGGACCCGGCGAACTACGCTACGGTATGCGCGTCCTCGTGGACGACGGCTCATGCCCCACCGGTCAGATCAAGGAGGTGCTGGCCGGCCGCGATGTCGACGGCAAGGGCCCCCAGCGCACCCGCCGCTGCGTCTCGCGGCGATAAGCGTCTTCAGCCCACCTTCGGCCAATTGGTGATCGGGCCGCGCCAGCCCTCATAGGCTTTCGCCAACCGCAGCACGCCGAGGTCGTCGAAGCGGCGGCCGATGATTTGCAGGCCGATCGGCAGCCCGCCTTGGGTGAAGCCGCAATTGATCGAACAAGCAGGCTGCTCGGTCATGTTCCAGCCCACGGTGAAGCCGATATGCTCGAACGGCTTCGCCGGATCGTCGAGCGGCGACGAGAGCTCGGCCGGAAAGGCGGGCACCGGCGCCGTCGGCGAGAGAACGAAGTCCAGGCCGCTGAAAAGTTTCGCCGCGGCTTTGCGCATCTCCATCGTCTGGCCGAAGCCGCGCACCGCCTCGGCGCCGGAGACCTGCGCGCCGCCCTCGGCCCAGGCGCGGACATAGGGGAGGACCTTGTTACGCTCCGCCGCCGCGAGCGGCTCCAGGTCGGCCCATAGCCGCGCGCGCCAGAATTTGTCGAGCCCGTCGATCATCGCCCGCGTCCAGATCGGCGCCATCGGCTCGACCTTGGCGCCGGCTTCCGCGAAGCGCGCCGCCGCCTTCCCGATCGCGGCCTTCACGTCCGCGTCGACCGGCATGCCGAAGCCGGCTTCGGTGATCAATCCGATGCGCAGGCCGTCGACGGTCGCGTCGAGAGCCGACCAGTCGATCTTTGCCGGCGGCAGGCTCATCCCGTCGTGCCAATCCGGTTTCGAGACGACGGCCATCATCAGCGCGGTGTCGTCGACGGTGCGAGTCATCGGACCGGCGCAACGCCCGACATAGGGCGGGTCGATCGGGATGCGGCCGAGGCTCGGCTTGTGCCCGACGAGGCCGCACCAGGACGCCGGCAGCCGCACCGAGCCGCCGATGTCGGTGCCGATATGCAGCGGGCCGTAACCGGCGGCGCCGGCAGCGCCGGCGCCGGAGCTCGAGCCGCCCGGCGTCTTGCTGCGGTCCCACGGGTTGCGCGCGAGCGGATGGAAGCTCGATAGGCTCGACGACGTCATGCCATAGTCGGGCATCGTCGTCTTGGCGAAGATGATGGCGCCGGCTTCGCGCAGGCGCGCCGCGGGCGGCGCATCCTCGGCGTAAGGCGCGAGTTTCGTCGCGGCGGTGCCGAGCGGCATCGGCGCGCCCTTGGTCGCGATGTTGTCCTTCACCGTCGCCGGCACGCCGTCGAGTGCGCCGCGCGGCTGGCCTTTCGCCCAGCGTTCGGTCGCGGCCCTGGCTTGCGCGCGCGCCGTTTCCGGATCGTAAAGATACAACGCCTGGATGAGAGGCTCGCAGCGCGCGATGTGATTTTCCAGATCCTGCCAGACCTCGGACGGCGACAGTTTCCGCGCGCGGAACTGCGTCAGCATTTCGACGGCGGACAATGCATGCGGCGCGGTCATGGCGGCTTTCCCGAACTGCGGACGGGGAGGGCAAAACGCAATGGGGCGCGGCCGCTTTCGCAGATGCCGCGCCCCGCCGTTCTTGTAGAGGATAAGCGATGAGTGCGACCGGGCGCCGCCCGGTCGCACTCGCGGCGATTACATCTCGGTGTAGGTGATCTTGCCGTCCTTGTTCTTCTTCCAGACGTAGACCACGTAATCGAGGCGGGTGACGTCGCCCTTCTTGTCGTAGGAGAGCTCACCGATCACCGTCTTGAACTTCATGCCGGAGTGGATCTTCTCGGCCACCTTCTTCGGGTCGAGCGATTTCGCGGCGTTCGCAGCCTGCGCGATGACCTGCACCGACGCGTAGCTGTAAAGCGTGTAGGCTTCCGGCTCGAAGTTCTTCTTGCGGAAACGCTCGACGACTTCCTTGGCCTCCGGACGCTTGCGCGGATCGGGGCCGTAGGTCATCAGCGTGCCCTCGACGCCGGGGCCGCCGATCGAGGCGAACTCGTCGGAGGTGATGCCGTCGCCGCCCATCAGCGGCGCCTTCACGCCCTGGTCGCGCATCTGGCGCACGATCAGGCCGCCTTCGGTATGCAGGCCGCCCCAATAGACGAGGTCGGCGCCCGAGGCCTTGATCTTCGAGACGAGGGCGGAGAAGTCCTTCTCGCCGAGGTTGATGCCCTCATAGAGAACTTCCTTCATGCCGCCCTTGTTCATCGCCTTCTTGGTCTCGTCGGCGAGGCCCTGACCGTAGGTGGTCTTGTCATGGACGATGGCGATCTTCTTGCCCTTGTAGTTCTTCAGGATGTAGGCGCCGGCCACCTGACCTTGCTGGTCATCGCGACCGCAGGTGCGGAAGATGTTCCACAGTCCGCGTTCGGTGACTTTCGGATTCGTGGCCGCGGGAGTGACGACCAGGATGCCGTTCTCGGCGTAGACTTCCGACGCCGGCATGGTGACGCCGGAGTTGAAGGGGCCGACCACGAACTTCACGCCGTCCGCCGCGAACTTGTTCGCTACCGAAACGCCCTGCTTGGGGTCGGATACGTCGTCGCCGAACGAAAGCGCGATTTTCTGACCGTTGATGCCGCCGGCGGCGTTGATGTCTTCGACGGCTTGCTCGGTCCCGTTCTTGAGCTGCGCGCCGAACGCCGCATTGGCGCCCGTGATCGGCCCTTCCATTCCGAACTTGACTTGCGCCTGCGCCGTGCTCGCCAGCGCGAGCCCGAAGCTAAACGCGAGGCTAAGCGTGGTCAGCTTTTTCATAAAGCTCTCTCCCTGATGTATCGCGAGCGCGGCCCGGCTCGAAAGAGCCGGCATCCCGCATCTCTGCGCGGATTGAAACCTCAATCCCGGGAAAAGTCACCTTGAATTGTGAAGCTCAGGCGGCCTCGGGCGGCCGCCGCGTCCATCCGAACAGCCCGCTGCGGACATTGATCCAGCGGTATTGGGTGATCATCTGCTGCACCCGGGTTAGACGAAAGCCTAAGAAGCCGAAGACGGAGCAGATCAGGGTGTCGGTCAGATAGAAGTGGGGCGATAGGAACGTACCCTCGAACAGCGCGAAATGAATGAAACGCACCGCGGCGCCCAGGATCAGCATGTAGGCCGGCAGTTGCCACCACGGCCGCCATGTCCCGGCGACGGCGCGTCCGGAGAGCCACGCGGCGCCGCCACCGAGAATGACGGTGACGAGCAGGAAGACGCCGAAGCTATCCTCTTCGTAGAGCAGGGTGTGCAGGTTGATGTCCATGTCCGCGCGTCTCGCTTTGCCCGCCGCCGTCAACTGACCTGCTGGCGCCCGCCCTCAAGATAAGCGGCTTTCACTTCTTCCCGCTCGAGCAATTCCTTTCCGCTGCCGGCGAGCGTGATCAGCCCATTGACCATGACGTAGCCGCGATGCGCGAGCTTGAGCGCATGAAAGGCGTTCTGCTCGACCAGGAACACGGTCAATTTCTCTTGTCTGTTCAGCGAGCGGATCGCGTCGAAGATCTGCCGCACGATCAGCGGCGCGAGGCCGAGCGAAGGTTCGTCGAGCAGCAGCAAACGCGGCCGGCTCATCAGCGCGCGCGCGATCGCGAGCATCTGCTGCTCGCCGCCGGACAGCGTTCCGCCGCGCTGCTTGATCCGTTCCTTCAAGCGCGGGAACAAAGTGAAGACTCGTTCAAGGTCGTTGTTGAAGTGACCGAGGTCGGAGACGGTCGCGCCCATCTGCAGGTTTTCGAGCACCGTCATCCGCGCGAAGATGCGCCGTCCTTCCGGCGACTGCGCGATCTTGAGATGCGCGATCTCGTGCGTCGGCATGCGCGTGATGTCGTGTCCGTCGAAGACGATGCGGCCCTCGCGTGCGCGGGGGTTGCCGCAGATCGTCATCATCAGCGTCGACTTGCCGGCGCCGTTCGCGCCGATCAGCGTGACGATCTCGCCGTCATGCACCTCCATGTCGACGCCCTTGAGGGCGGCGATGTTGCCGTAATAGCTTTTCACGCCCTGCACGGAGAGGAGCGGCTCAGTCATGAGATGCCCCTCTTAAACCTCCCCCTAAAAGGGGGAGGTCGGACGGCGAAGCCGTCCGGGTGGGGGTCACGTGCGTCACTAGGGCAGACGCGATGACGGTGAGCACGCCTTCGAGATTCGACAGAACTTCATTATTCCAGAATCGTAAAACTGTGATGTGCTTCGCAGCGAGCCAGCGCCCCCGTCTTTCGTCATGTTTTCTGGTGAGTTCGTTGTGCTGTCCACCGTCGAGTTCGATCGCCAATCGTGCGGCTGGACAGTAGAAGTCCAAGACAAAGGGCCCAACTGGATGTTGGCGCCGGAAGCCAAAGCCATTTATTTGGCCTCGCTGCAACGCGTACCAAAGTTTTCGCTCAGCGCGCGTCAGATCACGCCGCAAGTCGCGAGCGCGTGTCGTCATTTCTCTAGTTTTGGAAAAGCGAGACTTGAGGACGACCCCCTCCCGATCGCTGCGCGATCGACCTCCCCCTTTCAGGGGGAGGTTTCGGCCCTGCCGCGCCTCGGCCATCACAGCCCCACCTCCGCTTCGACTTTCTCGACATCCTCGTCCTCGACGCCGAGATAGGCGGCGATGACGCGTTGATCGTTGCGGATTTCCTCCGGCGAGCCGTCGGAAATCTTCGTGCCGTAGTCGAGCACGACGATGTGGTCGGAAATTTCCATCACCACCGACATGTCGTGCTCGATCAGGAGGATCGACACGGGGAAGTCCTGACGGATGGAATTGAGAAGCACGTTGAGTTCGGCGCTTTCGCGTGGATTGAGGCCCGCCGCCGGCTCGTCGAGACAGAGCAGCACCGGGCTCGTGCACATCGCGCGGGCGATCTCGAGACGGCGCTGGTCGCCGTAGGGCAGATCGCCCGCGGGATCGTCGGCGCGGTCGATCAGGCGGATCTTCTCCAGCCAGAAGCGGGCGCGCTCGATCGCCTCGGCTTCGGCGCTCCTGTAGACGGGAAGCCCCAGGAGCCCGAGGAACGTGAAGCCGGAGGCGAGCATCAACGGATTGTGCTGCGCGATCAGCAGATTCTCGAGCACCGTCATGCCCTGGAACAGGCGGATGTTCTGGAACGTCCGCGCGACCCGCGCCTTCTGCGTCACCAGGAAATCCGGCAGCCGTTCCAGCAGGAACAGCGCGTCGTCGCCGCGCTTGATGCTGCGGCGGCTGGAATCGGTGAGAGCCGGCAGTTCCTCCCAGATACCGTCGCCGCCGTGGCGTAGCGCGATGCGCCCTTCCGTCGGCTTGTAGAAGCCGGTGATGCAGTTGAAGACCGTGGTCTTGCCGGCGCCGTTCGGGCCGATCAGCGCGGTGATCTCGCCGCTGCTTGCCGTGAAGGAAAGGTCGTTGACGGCGACGAGACCGCCGAAGCGCATGGTGAGATGCTCGACCTGCAGGATCGGAGCGCCGCGGGCGTTGCTCATCCGTGGCCCTCGCTCACATGCGCGCCGGAGATCGCCTTGCGTCGATGCAGGAATGCGGACGGTTCGCGCGTGCCGATCAGTCCGCGCGGGCGCCAGATCATGATCAGCACCATCGCGAAGCCGAAAATCAGCATGCGGAATTGCGTCGGATCGAAGTCGTTGCCGAAAATCTCCTTGAGGAAGTCGAGGTCGCGCATGATCTCGGTGCCACCGATCATCACCGCGGCCGCGATGGCGACGCCGATCTGGCTGCCCATGCCGCCGAGCACGACGATCGCGAGGATGATCGCCGACTCCATGAAAGTGAAGGATTCCGGACTGATGAAGCCTTGCCGAGCGGCGAAGAAGGAACCGGCGAAGCCGCCGAACATCGCGCCCATGGCGAAGGCGGTGAGCTTGGTGTTGGTGGTGTTGATGCCGAGCGAGCGGCAGGCGATTTCGTCCTCGCGCAGCGCCTCCCAAGCGCGGCCGACCGGCAGGCGGCGTAGCCGCACCGTTACCCACGCGGTGACCATCGCGAGAAGGAGGATGACGTAATAAAGGAAGATGGTGCGGTGCAGCGGCGTGAACTCGAGGCCGAAGACCGCGGCGAACCCTTGGTCCGACGCGTTGAACGGAATGCCGAAGAATGTCGGCCTTGGGATGCCGCTGATGCCGGCATAGCCGTTCGTGACGGAAACCCAATTGGTGACGACGATGCGGATGATCTCGCCGAAGGCGAGCGTGACGATGGCGAGATAGTCGCCACGAAGCCGCAGCACCGGGAAGCCAAGCAGGATGCCCCAGAACGCCGCCAGCATTCCGGAGAGCGGCAACAGAATCCAGAACGAGAAGCCGAAGGTCTTGGCGAGCAGGGCGTAGGCATAGGAGCCGACGGCGTAGAACGCGACGTAGCCGAGGTCGAGAAGCCCGGCGAGTCCGACGACGATATTCAGGCCCCAGCCGAGCATCACGTAGATGAGAATCTGGATGCCGAAATTGTCGATCCATTTCACCGCGCCCTGCGTCCCATTGATGCCGAGCACCAGCAGCGGATAGACGACGACGAAACCCAAAGCGAACGGCGTGAACCATTGCGCGAGGCCCTCGCGGATCGCGATCTCGCGCGCGCCGCGGATGCGGGCAGAAGCGCTTTGTGCGCGTTTTCGCGGCTCCAGCACCAGCAAAAAGAAAAGGCGCCCGATGACCACGGCCGCGACCAGTCCGAACATCAGCGGCCAGCGCGTCTCCAGCGTGAGTTCGTTGGAGATGTTGGTGACCGTCTTGAAACCGACCAGGGGAGCGAACAGTCCGATCGAGATCAGCGTCGTGAAGAACGCGTCCTTCACAATATGAGCGACATCCACCCGCCCCGCGGGCTTTGCCGCCGTGCCGTGGATCGCGGCTTGCGTCGCCACGTCACACCTTCTCGACGTCGGGGCGTCCGAGGATACCCTGCGGCAGGAAGATCAGCGTGATCGCAAGAATGGAGAACGCGGCCACGTCCTTGTAGTCGATGGAGAAGTAGGCCGACCACAGCGTTTCGATCAGGCCGATGAGCAGTCCGCCGAGAAGCGCGCCCGGCAGCGAGCCGATGCCGCCGAGCACCGCCGCGGTGAACGCCTTCACGCCCGGCACGAAGCCGTCGGAGAAGCTGACGACACCATAATACATCAGATAGAGCGTGCCGGCGACGGCGGCGAGCGCGGCGCCGATGATGAAGGTGATCGAGATCGTGCGGTCGACATTGATGCCGAGGAGCGACGCCATCTTTTGATCCTGCTCGCAGGCGCGCTGCGCGCGCCCGAGGGAGGTGTGCGCGACGAGATACCAGAAGGCGGCGAGGAGGATGGCGGTGACCACCCAGATGATGAGCTGTTTGTAGGACAGCGTGACGGAGTAGGAGCCGTTGTTCATGATCTCGTAGCCGCCGCGCACGAGAGGGGGAACGGATTTGTTGCGTGGCCCCTGCGAGACCTGCACGAAGTTCGACAGGAAGATCGACATGCCGATCGCCGAAATGAGCGGCGCGAGGCGAAACGATCCGCGAAGCGGCCGATAGGCGGCGCGCTCGATCACCCAGTTCACCAGCGAGGTGAGGAACATCGCCACCAACAGGACGATGAACAGCGCGAGGATGACGGAGGAGATGCCGAGCCAGGCGGTAAGGATGAGGAATGTGATCAGCGCGATGAAGGCCGAGACCATGAACACGTCGCCGTGCGCGAAGTTCACCATCCCGATAATGCCGAAAACCATCGTGTACCCGATGGCGATCAGGCCGTAGATCGATCCCAGCGTCACGCCGTTGATGATCTGCTGAACGAAGACTTCCATCGGCCCCCCAAGCTTAAGCACGAACGTTCCCCGTGCCCGGATTGTAGGAGCAGTGCGGCCAGCCCGGCAACCGTCAGGCGCATCTTCCCGCCTGGGCCTGGGGACGAAACTTGGCGGCTAAGCCAAAGGTATAATGGCGCGGCCGGGACTCTCCCTGCCACGCTTCGTCGCCAGGCCCTTCCGCCGGCCGCTTTCGTCTAGGCGCTCTCGTGCCGGTTGGTTTCGAACAGGAACCAGTTCCGCCGCTCGGCGCCGTCGATGAAGTTCTCGAGCATGCTCGTGGTGGCGACGTCGTCGTGCTCGTCGGCGATCTCGTGCGCCGCGCGCATGTTCTCGATGACGGCCCTGTTGTCGTTCATCAGTTCACGCAGCATATCGTGCGGCGCGACATAGGGCTCGTCATTGTCCTTGATGCTCTGGTGGCGCTTGATGTCGCCGATCGAGCGCAGCGTCGTGCCGCCGATCTTGCGCACGCGCTCCGCGATGTCGTCGGTTGTGGCGTAAATCTGTGCAGCGTGCTCGTCGAGCAGGAGATGGTAGTCGCGAAAATGGGGGCCGCTCATATGCCAATGGAAGTTCTTGGTTTTGAGATAAAGCGCGAAAGTGTCGGCAAGGACGCCGTTCAATGCCTTGGAGATGGCGGCGATCGCCTTGTCGGAAAAATCGGCCGGCGTATCGAGCGCGACGGCAGGCTTGCGAGGGGTGAGCTGGCGAACCTTGGACATTGTAAAGCCTCGTGCGGTGTTGAAAGAACTCGAAAACAACGCCCCGCACGAGATTTGGTTGCAGCCCCGGCGCGGCTATCCGAGATGCTTCAGCACCGCTTCGGTGTAGGCTTGCGGTTGCTCGATATTGGAGATGTGCGCGGCGTCGAGCGGCGCGAGCTTTGATCCCTGGATGCGCTCCTGGATGAACTTCGCCGACGCGACCGTCGTCGACGGGTCGTGCTCGCCGACGATGATCAGCGTCGGCGCGGTGATTTTGCGGATCGATTCCGACTGATCCATGTCGCGGATCGCCTCGCAGCAGCCGATATAGCCTTCGGCCGGTGTCGTCCGGATCATGTCCCGCACCCGATCGAGATCGGCTTGAGACCCCGGGCGTTCGCGGAAAGCCTTGGTGAACCAGCGCTCGATCGTGCTTTCGACAATCGCGTCCATGCCGCTTTTGCGCACCGTCGCGATGCGCCCGTTCCATATCTCCGGCGCGCGCATCTCCGCCGCGGTGTTGGAGAGGACCAGCCGATCGATCCGCTCCGGCGCGTTGGCGCCAAGCCACATCCCGACCATGCCGCCCATGGAGAGGCCGCACCAATGGACCCTGGCGAGTTTTAATGCGTCCATGACCGCGAGCGCGTCATGGCCCAGCATTTCGATGGAGTAGGGGCCTTTCGGCGCGCCGGACTTCCCGTGTCCGCGCCGGTCGTAGCGCACCACGCGGAAGGTCTGGGTGAAGGCCGGCATCTGCTTGTCCCACATGTGCAGATCGGTGCCGAGCGAGTTCGACAGCATCAGAACCGGGCCGCCTTCGACTCCCTCGACCTCGACATTGATGGGGCAACCGTTGGAATCAATTGTCGGCATCGGTGTTCCTTTTTCGTTTCTTGAAGGGGGGCACAAAGACTAAAGCAGGGTAGCGTGGATTAAAATTGGGGTGCCATCCCGGCCGAGCGCGGCGAGAGCCGGGACCCATGAGTCCCGGTCTCAATTGTGCCGAAGGATTCTTGGGCCCCGGCTCGCGCTCCGCCGGCTATTGCCGGCATCGCTTGGCCGGGATGACAGCTACGGCTCTGGCCCGCGACGGCTGGCATCTGGTAAATCACGTCCCTACCTTGGAAGGCCGCTAGGTCCACCGTCACGCCACCCGATATCCGGTTCAGGAGACACCGCCCATGGCCATGACCATGAATGGAGAGATCAATCTCGCCGCCTCGCAGGACGTGGTCTGGGCGAAGCTCAACGACCCGGAGGTGCTCAAGACCTGCATCCCGGGATGCGAGTCGCTGGAGAAGATTTCCGATAACGAGTTTCAGGCGGTGGCGACCAACAAGGTCGGTCCGGTCAAGGCGCGCTTCAAGGGCAAGGTGCGCTTCTCCGACATCGACGCGCCGAACGGCTACAAGATTTCCGGCGAGGGCGACGGGGGTATCGCCGGCTTCGCCAAGGGCGGCGCGACGGTGCGCCTTACCCCGAACGACGGCGGCGGCACCGTCCTGAGCTACGATGTGGAGGCGCAGATCGGCGGCAAACTGGCGCAGCTTGGCCAGCGGCTGATCAACGGCGCGGCGAAGAAGATGGCCGATCAATTCTTTGAGAAATTCGGCCAGGCGGTCGCCGGCGCCTGAGCGTTGGGGAACGAGGGAGTGGCTCGGCGCCTCGCGCCTTCAGGGTGAGGACGATGCCCTTGACCGTTCCCCGGCCCGCGGTTCAGACTTAGTTGAGTTCCAAACAGGCGATATGTGCCTGAATCGGCTGAAATCGCCCGACTTTTTTCGAGCGTCTTTCATTTTCGGGCCGATTCGAACCTCTTTTAGGAGACTTCCATGCCCACCGTGTCCATGACGGTTAATGGCAAGCCGGTCAGCGCCGATGTCGATTCCCGCACCCTTCTTGTCCAATTCCTGCGCGAGAACCTGCGGCTCACCGGCACTCATGTCGGCTGCGACACCTCGCAGTGCGGCGCCTGCGTCGTGCATGTCGACGGTGTCGCTTTGAAGTCCTGCACCACCTTCGCCTGGCAGGTCGAAGGCGCGAACGTCACGACCATCGAGGGTCTCGCCGATGGCGACAAGCTGCACCCGATGCAGGAAGCCTTCCGCGAGAACCACGGCCTGCAGTGCGGTTTCTGCACTCCGGGGATGATCATGTCGGCGGTGGAGATGGTCTGGCGCAAGGGCAGCGATCTCGACGAGCAGACGATCCGCGAGGAGCTCGACGGCAACCTCTGCCGCTGCACCGGCTACCACAACATCGTGAAGGCGATTCATGCCGGCGCACGCGCCATGGCGGGCGACCGCGGGCCCGCGCGGCAGGCCGCGGAATAAAGGACTTCCGAACGCAAAGCGAAAATGACATCGTCGGGACCGTCCCAGGGAGGGACCATGAGCGCGACCGGAATCGGCGCCTCGGTGCGCCGTAAAGAGGATTTCCGCTTCATCACGGGCAAAGGCCATTACACCGACGACATCAGCCGGCCCGGACAGACCTACGCTTATTTCCTGCGCTCGCCGCACGCTCACGCGAAGATCAAGCGCATCGACAAGGCGGCGGCCGAAAAGATGCCGGGCGTGCTCGGCGTTCTCGACGGCGCGGAGATGCAGGCCGACAAGATCGGCAACCTCATCTGCGGCTGGATGATCCATTCCAAGGACGGCTCGCCGATGAAGATGGCGCCGCATCCGGCGCTGGCGGTCGGCAAGGTCTGCTACGTCGGCGACCCGGTAGTCGTTGTCGTCGCCGAGACCTTGGCGCAGGCGAAGGACGCCGCCGAGAAGGTCGTCGTCGACTACGAGGAACTGCCTGCCGTCGTCGATTGCGCCAAGGCGAAGGGCGCGACGCAGATTCACGAGGTCGCGTCCGACAACGTGATCTTCGACTGGCATCTCGGCGACAAGGCGAAGACCGACGTCGCTTTCGCCTCCGCCAAGCACGTCACCAAACTCGACATCTACAACAACCGCCTGGCGCCGAACGCGATCGAGCCGCGCGCCGCGATCGGCGAGTACGATACGGGGTCGGAGAGCTTCACGCTCTGGAACACCTCGCAGAACCCGCACGTTGCGCGCCTCGTCATCGCCGCCTTTGTCGGCATGGCGCCGGAGAACAAGCTGCGCGTTATCGCGCCGGATGTTGGCGGCGGCTTCGGTTCGAAAATCTTCATCTACAACGAGGAGGTTGTGGCGCTGTGGGCCTCGAAGCGCGTCGGCCGTCCGGTGAAGTGGACGGCGGAGCGGTCGGAGTCCTTTCTCAACGACGCGCACGGCCGCGACCATGCGACCCACGCCGAGATGGCGTTCGACGCCGACGGAAAAATCTTAGGGCTACGCGCCCACACCATCGCCAATCTCGGCGCCTATATGTCGACATTCTCGTCGTCGGTGCCGACCTATCTCTACGCGACGCTTCTCTCGGGGCAGTACGCGATTCCGCAGATCTACTGCGAGGTCGACGCCGTCTACACCAACACCGCGCCCGTCGACGCCTATCGCGGCGCCGGGCGTCCGGAAGCCGCGTTCGTCGTCGAGCGTCTGATGGAAGTCGGCGCGCGCGAGATGGGGATTGACCCCGCCGACCTGCGCCGGCGCAATTTCGTGAAGAGCTTCCCGCACCAGACGCCGGTGATCATGGCCTACGACACCGGCGATTTCGACGCGTCGCTGAAGAAGGCGATGGAGCTTGCCGACTACAAGAACTTCGGCAAGCGCAAGCGTGAAGCCGAGCGGCGCGGCAAGCTGCGCGGCATCGGTTTCTCCGCCTATATCGAGGCTTGCGGCATCGCTCCCTCGCAGGCGGTCGGCTCGCTCGGCGCCGGCGTCGGCTTATGGGAATCCGCCGAGGTGCGGGTCAATCCGACCGGCTCTGTCGAGGTGCTTACCGGCTCGCATGCGCATGGGCAGGGGCACGAGACGACCTTCGCGCAACTCGTCTCCGAGCGTCTCGGCATTCCGATCGAGAGCATCAGCATCGTGCATGGCGACACCGACAAGGTGCAGTTCGGCATGGGCACCTATGGCTCGCGTTCCGGCGCCGTCGGCATGTCGGCGATCGTCAAGGCGCTCGACAAGGTCGAGGCGAAGGCGAAGAAGGTCGCCGCGCACATGATGGAAGCGGCGGAAGGCGACATCGAATTCAAGGACGGCAAGTTCACCGTCGCCGGCACCGACAAGTCGGCGGCCTGGGGCGATGTCGCGCTCAACGCCTATATCGCGCACAAATTCTCCGGGCAGGAACTCGAGCCCGGGCTGAAGGAGGGCGCGTTCTACGATCCGACCAACTTCACGTTCCCGGCCGGTTGCCATATCTGCGAAGTCGAGATCGATCCGACAACCGGCGTGACGGAGATCGTCAACTGGAGCGCGGTCGACGATTTCGGGGTCGTCATCAACCCGATGATCGTCGAAGGCCAGGTGCATGGCGGCGTCGCACAGGGCATCGGGCAGGCGATGATCGAGCACGCGATCTACGACGACAACGGCCAGCCCGTGACCGGCTCGTTCATGGATTACGCGATGCCGCGCGCGCACAATCTGCCGTCGTTCAAGGTTGGCATGACGACGACGAAATGCCCGTCCAACCCGCTCGGCATGAAGGGATGCGGCGAGGCGGGCGCCATCGCGGCGCCGGCGGCCGTCATCAACGCGATCACCGATGCCATCGGGACGGAGAATATCGCCATGCCTGCGAACGCCGCGACGGTGTGGGCGGCGATCCAGAAAATACAGCCGCGGGCCGCGGCGGAGTGATCTTGAGTTTTCACGCGCGCTTGCGCGCTGGAGAAGAGATAGCGACGGAGACGATGCATGTATGCTTTTGAAGTCCACCGCCCGACGACCGTGCGTCAAGCGGTCAACCTGCTGGCGAAGAACCCCGAGGCGAAGCTGCTGGCCGGCGGCCATTCGCTGGTACCGGTGATGAAGATGCGCCTCGCATCGCCCTCGGCGCTGATCGACCTCTCGAAGGTCGAAGGGCTCTCAGGCATCGAGGTCGGCAGCCGCTCCGTGACCATCGGCGCGATGACGCGGCATCGCGACGTCGCCCGCTCGCCGGAACTGCATCAGGCGATGCCGGCGCTCGCCTCCGTTCCGGATTCGATCGGCGATCCGCATGTGCGCAATCGCGGCACCATCGGCGGCTCGATCGCCAACAACGACCCGAACGCGGATTATCCCGCCGCCTGCCTCGGCCTCGGCGCGACCATCATCACCAACAAGCGCAAGATCCCGGCCGACGAGTATTTCCAGGGCATGTTCGACACGGCGCTGGAGCCCGACGAGATCATCACCAAGGTATCATTCCCGATCGCCAAGAAGGCAGGCTACGAGAAGTTCAAGCACCCAGCATCCGGCTTCGCGCTCGTCGGCGTTTTCGTCTCGAAGCGTGGGTCGGAGATCCGCGTGGCCGTCACGGGCGCGGGCGCCAATGGCGTCTTTCGCGCCACCGCCTTCGAGGAGGCGCTGAAGAAGCGCTTCCATCCGAAGTCGCTCGATGGCGTGACTCTCTTGCCGGACCTGATGAACAGCGACATCCACGCCGGCAAGGACTATCGCGCGCATCTCGTCGGCGTGATGGCCCGGCGCGCGCTTGCCAAGGCCGTGGCGGGTTAATTCCTCGTCCTTGCGCGGCGGCCCTTATCAGCCAGCGCGCAGTGTCTCGGGGAGCGCGCGACAGCCGGTGCAAGGCGCCCATGTCGCGGGGCGTGGCTCGGCGGAATCGTCAGGCTCTCGACGATGCTCGGGCCATTTGGATCATGTTATTCTGTCGCGACGGGACAGAGGGGACGCATGCATATCGTGATGCTGATTGCCTTCGGATTGCTCGCGCTTGCCGCCTTCGTGGCGATCGGCAGGGCTCTCGGCAGTCGCGGCGTTTCCTACAGCGCGCCGAAGCTTTTCATCTGGGTATGGTTCGCGGCGTCGCTGCTGAACGGCGCCATCGGGGTCGTCGGCGCAGGCGTTCCGCTGATCAATGAGATCGGCGCCTTTATTCCGATCTTCGGTATCCCTGCGGGTATCGCGTGGTGGCTTGTCCACGCGGCCACTGCCGCGGCACGGCGCGCCGCGACGCCAGCCGGTGGGTAGCGCGATCTGCCTCGGAGCCTTTTCCAGCGACGTGGACACCGGGACGCGGCGGCTACTTCTTCGCCTGACCGTTCTTCTGGTCGGCGCCGGTATTCTGCTGGTTGTCGGAGGAGGCCGGAGCGCTCGCCTGGCCGGACGCCGGCGGTGTCGCGGTGCTGGCTGTCTGGCTGGTTTCCGTGGGGGACTGCGCCGTCTCCGGGCGCTGATCGTTGAGGCCATACATGACCACGAAAAGGATGACGAGCGCCGCGATCGAGGTGATCACGATCTGGGTTTTGGTGGCCCGCCCCTCGGACAGCCGCAGTTCCGGATCGGGTTGGAAAGTATTGTCCTGCGTGACAGGACCCTCCTCGACGGGGCCGGGGGCGCTTGGGTTGTCCGGATTATGAGAGGCTTCGGTCATGGTTGGCTCCAGTTTCTGGGAAAATGCCGCGCGAGGGCCGATGTTCCATCGGTGAACGGCTTTCGCGTTGCGGCGGATGCGTTAAGGAGAGGCGCCACGATTGCGAGGAAAGCCATGACCTCCCGTCCGCCCCTCTCTTGCCCCGTTTTTCCCGGTGCGCGGCCATGAACGCGCGCCGCAAGGCGGTCCGCACGGACCAGGAACTGGAATGCCCCAGGATCGACGCGGCGCTGTGTGACGCCGGGCTCGACTTGGTGCTCATTCCGGACGGCGCCGGCGAGAACGCGCTGATCGATGCGGTCGCTGACGCGGAGCTTCTGCTGATGTGCTACACGCCGATCACCGCACGGGTGATCGCGGCGGCGCCGAAACTCAAAGGCATCGTCAAATACGGCGTCGGCGTCGACGCAATCGACATCGCGGCGGCGCGCGCACGGCGCATTCCGGTCGTCAACGTGCCCGAATACGCCGAGGAGACGGTCGCTGAGGGCGCCTTTGCGCTGATGATCGCGCTCGCCAAGAAGGTGCAGCCGATCGGCCGCGAGATGTCTGCGCAAGGCTGGGCTTGGCCGACGCCGCGCTGGCTCGGCAACGATCTCGCCGGCAAGACGCTGGCGCTGGTCGGCGCCGGCAAGATCGGCCGCAGCATGGCGCGCATGGGCGGCGCCGGCTTTCGCATGCGCGTTCTCGGCTTCGATCCGAATGTGAGCGCCGAGACGATGGCAGCGGCCGGCATCGAGAAGTGCGACGATCTGCACGCGATGCTTGCGCAAGCGGATTTCGTCTCCATCCACGCGGTGCTCAACGATCAGTCGCGCGGCTTGGTCGATGCGGCCGCGCTGGCGGCGATGAAGCCGAGCGCGTTTCTCGTCAATGTTGCGCGCGGCGCGATCGTCGATGAAATGGCGTTGTTGCGCGCACTGCAGGACAAGCGCATCGCGGGCGTGGCGCTCGACGTCTACAGCGCGGAGCCATTGGCGCTCAGCGGCCATCCGCTCAGCGCGCTGTTCGGCATGGACAACGTCATCCTGTTCCCGCACCTGACGTTCTATACGGCGGAGGCGATGGCGCGCCTCGAGGAGGACACGCTCGCGCGCTGCTTCGAGATTCTCGAAGGGCGGCCGGTCGAGATTCGCTCGCGCGATCCGCGCTTGCGCGCGCAGGAGCACGGCGTGGCTTTCGTCGACCAAGTCCAGGCGGTGGACCGGGAGCGGGGGGAGACTGGCCGATGATCGCAACGCAACTGCCGACCGAGGACCAAGTGTTCCTCGATCATGTCGGTTTCTTCGTTCGTGACCTCGAGGAAGCCGGCCGGCAGTTGACGCGCCTCGGATTCGATCTGTCGCCGATCAACCTGCAGCAGAACGCGGACGCGCAGGGGACGCTGCGCCCGTCGGGAACCTCCAACCGTTTGGCGGTGACCGGGCTCGGCTTTCTCGAGGTGCTGGCGGCGACGCATGACACGCCGCTCGCCACAGCGCTGAAAACCGAGCTGGAGCGCTACGACGGCCTGCATCTCATCGCATTTTCGCATGCCGATATTCCGGCGCAGCGCCGGCGGCTCGTGGCCGACGGATTTGCGATGCAGGAGGTGGTCAATCTGCGACGCCATAAGACGGTCGACGGCGTCGAGCGCGAGGTGCGCTGGTCGGTGTTGCGGCCGCAGTCCGGCGTGATGCCGGAGGGCCGCGTCCAGTTCGCTTATTGCCATACGCCCGATCTGACCTGGGCGCCCGATGCCAAGGCGCCGCCGAACGGCGCGCAGGCGCTGACCGACACCGTGTTGATCGTCGCCGACCGCAAGGAAGCGGCGACGCGCTTCGCGCGCTATGCCGGCCGCGCATCGGCGGACGATGGAACGTCCGCGCGCCTTTCGCTCGATCGCGGCGCGCTGCTGTTCGTCGAGCCGGCCGAAGCAGATGCCGTGCTGCCGGCGCTCCCCCGCGACGCCGTGCCGCGGATGGCCGGGCAGGCGATCGCGGCCGATCTGGCCGCGACCCGCGCGGCGCTCGCGCGCGGAGCTGTGAACGCGTTATGGGCCGACGGCGACCTGATCTGCGTCGGGCCGGAGAATGCGCTCGGCAGTTGCCTGCTGTTCCACGCGGCGTCGGTCACGGATCCGTGGCGGGAATTTCAGCGGCGTGCGCGGCGCTAAATCGCGCGGCCGTTCACCACTCGTCGGGGCAGGGATCGATCATCATCCAAAGGTCCCAGCCGTAGCGGATCTTCTTCATGGTCGTGGTGAGGCCGCCGTGCTTGGCGATCCATTTTTTCACCGTCGCCGGATAGTACGACATCAGGTCGGCGGTGCCCGACGCGCTCGTCACCTTCACGCCGAAGGTCCAAGCCTTGTCGATGTAGGCCTGGTGGAAGCCGAGACTTGCCTTCGGTGTCACGCAGACGCGGTTGAGCGGCACGATGCCGAGGAGGAGCGTGCAGGCGGAATTGCAGATGCCGTTGATGACGACGCGCTCGCCCTTGTCACGGATTTTCGCGAAGCGTGCCTTGTACTGCTCCACAAGGCCGCCATGGTCGCGTGTGATGACGTAGGTCGCGCGCGCCGGCGTCGCGGCCGCGAACGTCACCAGGGCTGCCAGCAACACAATCGGTCGGATCATCGGCTCGCGTGTTCTGTCGCGTTTTCTCGGTCCGGGTCGCGCCGGCGCGCCGTGGGCTGGCGCAGGCCCACGCTCTCGGTTCCCGGATAGAAATTACCGCTCACCACGGCAAAAGTTAGCCCGGCGGGGCTTTACGAGCGGTTAAGCATGTTGGCCCGCACGGTGGTCAGGCGGTCTTGCCGCGCCCGGGCAGGACCATTTGGGTCTGGGTGATCAAGGCAGCCAGTTTTCCGTCGCCGCGGGTGACCCGCGTCTGCCAGACCATGGTGGAGCGCCCCCGATGCAGCGGTGTGCAGACACCGCGGGCGGTGTCGCCGAGCGGGATGGCGGCGAAGAAGTTCGTCTTGCTCTCGACGGTGGTCGTGCCGGCGCCCTCGGGCAGGTTGATGAAGGTGGCCGCGCCGCCGAGATCGTCGGCGAAGGCCATGATGGCGCCCCCGTGCATCACGCCGTTGCGGTTGCCGTGCTCCGGGCGGATCAGAAGTTCCGCCACGACCATGTCCTTGGTGGCGTAAACGACCTCGCTGCCGAGCAGTTGGGAGAAGGCCGGCTGCATCTCGTGGATCAGCCGGGTGAACTTCGGGTCGGAGGGGGGAAGATCGGCGAGACTCATCAGTAGATCACCACGCTGCGGATCGACTTGCCTTCGTGCATCAGGTCGAAACCCTTATTGATGTCGGCGAGCGGCATGGTGTGCGTGATCATCGGGTCGATCTCGATCTTGCCCTGCATGTACCAGTCGACGATCCTGGGCACGTCGGTGCGTCCCCGCGCGCCGCCGAAGGCCGTGCCCTTCCAGACGCGGCCGGTAACGAGCTGGAACGGGCGGGTGGCGATCTCCGCGCCCGACGGCGCGACGCCGATGACGACGCTCACACCCCAGCCGCGGTGGCACGCCTCGAGCGCCTGGCGCATCACGGTGACATTGCCGGTGCAGTCGAAGGTGTAGTCGGCGCCGCCGATCTGGTCGGCGCCGCGCTTGGTCATGTCGACGAGATAGGGAACAAGGTCCGCGCCAATCTCCTTCGGGTTGACGAAGTGAGTCATTCCAAAGCGTTCGCCCCACGCCTTCTTGTCGTTGTTGAGGTCGACGCCGATGATCATGTCGGCGCCGGCGAGCCGCAGCCCCTGGATCACGTTGAGGCCGATGCCGCCGAGGCCGAAGACGACGGCCGTCGCGCCGGGTTCGACCTTGGCGGTGTTGAGCACCGCGCCGACGCCGGTCGTCACGCCGCAGCCGATGTAGCAGACCTTATCGAAGGGGGCGTCCTCGCGGATTTTGGCCACCGCGATTTCAGGCAGCACGGTGTAGTTCGCGAAGGTCGAGCAGCCCATGTAATGGTGCAGCTTCTTGCCGCCGATGGAGAAACGCGAGGTGCCGTCCGGCATCAGGCCCTGGCCCTGCGTGCCGCGAATGGCGGTGCAGAGGTTCGTCTTGCGCGACAGGCAGGAGGGGCACTGCCGGCATTCCGGGGTGTAGAGCGGGATGACGTGGTCGCCCTTTTTCACCGTGGTGACGTTGGAGCCGACCTCGACGACGACGCCGGCGCCTTCGTGTCCGAGGATCGCCGGGAAGATGCCTTCGGGGTCGGCGCCGGAGAGCGTGAATTCGTCGGTGTGGCAGATGCCGGTCGCTTTCACCTCGATCAGCACTTCGCCGGCCTTGGGGCCTTCGAGTTGTACGGTGGTGACTTCCAGCGGCTTTCCGGCCTCAAACGCAACTGCGGCCCGCACGTCCATATCGTAATCCCTCGATTCTCAATTCCGCCGGATACTGGCGCGCGGCGAACCGGATTGCCAAGTCCATAAGCGCAAAATCCGGCGAACGGCTCTTTTGAGAGTCTTCTCAAGGGTTTGTGTCGCGTGGCTCGCGCGGTGGCAGAGGAGCTTCATAAAATGAGTCAACGCGGCGCCGTGCCGGCCTGGGGACCTCGCCGCCGCGTGGAGGCCATGACAGAAACTTGACAGTCGCGCCGCTGCGGTATCTTAGGGCCTTTCTCTCGGGGGAAGCGCGAATGTCGGCCGTTTTCATTTGTCCCGGACAGGGCAGCCAATCCGTCGGCATGGGGAAGGCCCTCGCCGATAATTTCGCGCCCGCGCGCGCCGTGTTCGAGGAGGTCGAAAGCGCCCTCGGCCAGAAGCTCACGGCGATCATGTGGGACGGGCCGGCGGACACGCTCACCCTCACGGAGAACGCGCAGCCGGCACTGATGGCGGTTTCGGTCGCGGTGATGCGGGTGCTCGAAGCGGAAGCGGGCGTGTCGCTCGCGCGCGACGCGCGGTTCGTTGCCGGCCATTCGCTCGGTGAATATTCGGCGCTTGCCGCCGCGAATGCGCTGAGCATTGCCGACACGGCACGGCTGCTGCGCATTCGTGGCCAATCGATGCAGAAGGCCGTGCCGGTCGGCGTGGGCGCCATGGCAGCGATCCTCGGCCTTGAGTTCGCCGATGCGGCGGCAGCGGCGCAGGAGGCGGCGCAGGGCGAGATCTGCCAGGCGGCCAACGACAACGGCGGCGGGCAGGTCGTTCTTTCCGGCGCCAAGGCGGCGGTGGAGCGGGCGATCGAGATCGCCAAGGCCAAGGGCGCGAAGCGGGCGATGCTGCTGCCGGTGTCCGCCCCCTTCCATTGTGCTCTGATGCAGCCGGCCGCCGACGCCATGGCCGAAGCGCTGGCTAGCGTGTCGATCAAGGCGCCGGTCGTTCCGGTCGTCGCCAATGTGAAGGCGGCGCCGGTGAGCGACCCGGCGGAGATCATCCGGTGCCTGGTCGCCCAGGTGACGGGTACGGTGCGTTGGCGCGAATCCGTCGCGTTCATGGCACAGTCCGGCGTTACGACGTTCTACGAGATCGGCGCGGGGAAAGTTCTGACCGGTCTGGTCAAGCGCATCGCCGACGGCGTGGCCGCTTCCGCCATCGGCAGCCCTGACGATATCGCCGCCTTCACCGCTGCGCGGGCAGCCTGATTTCCATTTCCGAGAGTTCGGCCGAAAGGGCCCGTTCGTATGTTTCAATTGACCGGCAAGACAGCACTCGTCACCGGCGCGACCGGCGGCATCGGCGGCGCCATCGCCAAGGCGCTTCATGGGCAAGGCGCGACGGTCGCTATTTCGGGCACGCGCCGGGAGGCCTTGGAGGGACTGGCGACGGAGCTGGGTGAACGCGTTCACGTCATCCCCTGCGATCTCTCCGACAAGGCGGTGGTCGAGAAGCTCGTGCCGCAGGCCGAGGAAGCGATGGGGAGCCTCGATATCCTCGTCGCCAATGCCGGCGTGACCCGTGACAACCTTTTTGTCGCGCTCCGGGACGAGGACTGGGACAAGGTCCTGGCGATCAATCTGACCAGCACGTTCCTGCTCGCCCGAGCCGCCGTGAAAGGGATGATGCGTCGCCGGTTCGGCCGGGTTATCGGCATCACCTCGGTGGTGGGCGTTACCGGCAATGCGGGACAGGGGAACTATGCCGCCGCCAAGGCCGGGATGATCGGCATGATCAAGTCGGTGGCGCAAGAATATGCGCGGCGCAATGTCACGGCGAACTGCATCGCCCCGGGTATGATCGCGACGCCGATGACCGACAAGCTCAACGAGAAGCAGCGCGAAGCCATCCTTTCCCGCATTCCGGCGGCCCGTCTTGGAACGCCTGCCGAGATCGCCGCGGCGGTCGTCTACCTGTCGTCGGACGAGGCCGCGTATGTGACGGGGCAGACCCTTCACATCAATGGCGGAATGGCGATGATATAGCGGCCGGGCGGGCCTTCGACTGGCCTGCCGGGGAGCAATTCATGAGCGATTTCAGGCTGTGGCGCCGCGCTGGTCAAGCCGAATGAAGTATGGTAACCCCGCGCCTTGGCTTGGCTGGGACGGCCGCACTCGGGCGAAGGAACCACATTCTGCCTGTGGACGAGGCGTTTTCCACGGCCATGACCCACGATGCGGCTTGCAGTCCGCGTCATCTCGGGTTGTAACCGGCCCATTCAAGAACAGACGAGGTTGAACGATGAGCAACGTTGCCGAGCGGGTTAAGAAGATCGTGGTTGAGCACCTCGGGGTCGAACCCGAAAAGGTGACTGAAAGCGCGAGCTTCATTGACGACCTCGGTGCCGACAGCCTCGACACGGTCGAACTGGTGATGGCTTTCGAAGAAGAGTTCGGGTGCGAAATTCCCGATGACGCGGCCGAGACCATTCTCACGGTCGGCGATGCGGTCAAATTCCTCGAGAAGAACGCGAAGAGCTGAAGGCTCTTCCACGCAATCTGCGGGTAGGCGTTGCGTCGACCTCGGCGCGGCGTCCATTGTTCGCCCTGGTGCGACCATCGAATTTGACGCGGGTATAGAATGAGGCGTGTCGTCGTCACCGGATTGGGCATGGTCACGCCGCTGGGCTGCGGTGTCGATGTCACCTGGGGCCGACTGCTCGCGGGCAAAAGCGGCGCCAAGCGTGTCGAGAAATTCGAAGTCTCGGACCTTGCCTGCCAGATCGCCTGCCAGATTCCGCGCGGCGACGGGTCCGACGGCACCTACAATCCCGATCAGTGGATGGAGCCGAAGGAGCAGCGCAAGGTCGATGAATTCATCACCTTCGCGATGTGCGCGGCCAAGCAGGCGCTCGACGACGCCGGTTGGCATCCCAAGGAGGCGGACGACCAGAACGTCTCCGGCGTCCTGATCGGGTCGGGCATCGGCGGTATCGAGGGGATTGCCGAAACCGCCTACATCTTGAAGGAAAAGGGGCCGCGCCGCGTTTCCCCGTTCTTCATCCCGGGGCGCATCATCAATATGGCGTCCGGCTATGTCTCCATCGAGCACGGGCTGAAGGGGCCGAACCATTCGGTCGTTACCGCCTGTTCCACCGGATCGCATGCGATCGGTGACGCCGGCCGCCTGATCGCGCTCGGCGACGCCGACGTGATGGTGGCGGGGGGCGCCGAATCGCCGGTCAATCGGATGTCGCTCGCGGGCTTCGCGGCGTGCCGCGCGCTTTCCACGAATTTCAACGACAGGCCGGAAAAGGCATCGCGGCCGTATGACCGCGACCGCGACGGCTTCGTGATGGGCGAGGGTGCCGGCATTGTCGTCCTCGAGGAATACGAGCATGCCAAGCGCCGCGGCGCGAAGATCTATGCCGAACTGATCGGCTACGGCCTGTCCGGGGACGCGTATCATATTACGGCACCTTCGATGGACGGCGACGGCGCCTTCCGCTGCATGAGCGCGGCGATCAAGCGCGCCGGCGTCTCGGCGGCGGAGATCGACTACATCAATGCGCACGGGACCTCGACGCCGCTCGGCGACGAACTCGAACTCGGTGCGGTGCAGCGTGTGGTCGGCAATGCGGCCGGCCGCATTTCGATGTCCTCGACCAAGTCGTCAGTCGGACATCTTCTGGGCGCCGCGGGCGCGGTGGAGGCGATCTTTTCGATCCTCGCGATTCGCGATCAGGTCGCGCCGCCGACCTTGAACCTGGACAACCCGTCGGTGGAGACCGTGATCGACCTCGTGCCGCACCAGGCGCGCAAGCGGTCGATCGATGTCGTTCTGTCGAACTCGTTCGGCTTTGGCGGAACGAACGCCAGCCTGGTGCTGCGGCGGGTGCAGTAGGCGCGTGGGTTCACGCGGTTGCCACATTTCGAGGTAGGTTTTGTGTTACGCGATAAGGCGAAACACACATTGCCGAAGGCCCGAGCACTGAACCCGTCGATGCGAACGAGCGTCGAAGAATTACCAAGGGCGTGAGCGGATACGATCCAAGGCGGCGGACCGACGATCGTTGCGGTCCGCTACACGTATTGACGTCGATAGGTGCGCTGCGATGCATGGACTTTGCGGATGATCTTTCGCTGGGGAAAGCGCAAGACCGACGTGCTGGATCGCATCGAGCAGCCGGCGGAGCATGCCGCGCCCGAAGAAACCAGTGTTGATCCGCGCGTTTCCGCACCGATTGCGCGCGCCGAGCCAGCGCGGATCGCGCCTCGCAGCGCGCGCGCGCGCCTCGAGCCGGAGCAGGTGCCGCAGCCCGCGCGCCCTTCGCGACGCGTGCGCCATCCGGTCGTGATCGCAGGCAATGCGATCTTCACCACCATCATTGTGCTGGCGATCGTCGCGGGCATCGCCATGGCCGTCGGCAAGCAGCGCTTCGAAGCGCCCGGGCCGCTGGAGCAGGACAAGGTTGTCAATATTCCACGCGGGCTTGGCGTGCGTGACATCGCCGAGTTCCTGCAGCGCGAAGGCGTGATCGATCAGCCGTGGGTGTTCGTCGGCGGCGTCCTGTTCATGAAGGCGAAGGACGACTTGAAGTACGGTGAGTACTTGTTCCCCAAAGAAGCCAGCTTGCGCGATGTGATCGACACCATCGTCCAGAATAAGGTGGTGCAGCATCTGATCACGATTCCCGAGGGACTCACTTCGGAACAGATCGTCGCGCGGCTATTGGAAAACAATCTTCTCAGCGGCAGCGTGAAGGAGATTCCCGCCGAGGGGACGCTGCTGCCGGACAGCTACCGCTTCACCCGGGGCACCAGCCGCGAACTGATCATCCAGCGCATGCAACAGGCGCAGCGCCGCCTGGTGCATGACGTTTGGGAGCGCCGCAATCCGGATCTGCCGATCAAGACGCCGGACCAGTTGGTCACGCTCGCTTCGATCATCGAGAAGGAAACGTCGAAGCCGGAAGAGCGGACACGCATCTCGGCGGTGTTCATGAATCGGCTGAAGCAGAAGATGAAGCTGCAATCCGACCCCACGATCATCTATGGGCTGGTCGGCGGCAAGGGAGCGCTCGGCCGTCCGATCATGCGCAGCGAGATCGAGCAGCCGACTCCCTACAACACATACGTCATTCCGGGGCTGCCGCCGGGACCGATCGCGAATCCGGGACGCGCCTCGATCGAAGCGGCGGCGACGCCGTCGCGGACCAAGGAACTCTTCTTCGTGGCTGACGGCACCGGCGGCCATACGTTCTCCGAAACGGGCGATCAGCATTCGCGCGCCGTGCAGCGCTTGCGCCAGATCGAGCAGCAAAACCGCGATGCGGCCAAGGCGGCGCAAGATGCGGCGACGGCCGGCTCGACGGATGCGACGACCGGGGACAAGACGCCCGATCCTGAGCCGTCGTCGACGGCGACGACCTCGGAAACGGCCGCGCAACCCGCTCCCCCCACGCCGAAACCGGCGCACCGCAACAACAAGAAACAAACGTCGCGGAAACCCGCCGCGCGTTCCCAGTGATGCATGCGACATCGCTGTGACCTGCGGCGCGGCGCGCTTGTGACGCGCGAACGCGGCCGATAAGTTCGCGACGTTTCCCGCAACGCTTTCCCGCGAGTCCCTGCCCATGACACTGTCGAGCATGACCGGCTTTGCCCGAGCCGACGGTGTCAGCAACACCTATGTCTGGGGATGGGAGCTCAAATCCGTCAACAGCAAGGGCCTGGACTTGCGGCTGCGGATTCCGCCGGGATGGGACGCGGTCGAAGCCGCGATCAGAAAGCTTATCGGCCCGGTCGTTCGTGGCGCCCTTTATGCAAATCTCTCGCTGCGGCGCGAGAGCGTGGCGCCGATCGTCCGGGTCAACCAACCCGTCCTGTCGGCGGTGCTGGAGGCGATCCGGGAAGTGGAGGGGCGCGTCAACGCGGGCGCGCCGACCATCGACGGCATCCTCAACATCAAGGGCGTGATCGATGTCGTGGAGGAGCCCGAGGACGAGGCGGCGCGCGGCGCGGCCGAGGCCGCGGTCGTCGCCGGATTTAAGACGGCGCTCGCGAGCCTGCTGGAGATGCGACAACGGGAGGGCGACGCGCTCAAAGCGATTTTAAGCGTGCGCCTCGATGAGATCGCGGCACTGACGGCGCGGGCCGACGCGGCGCCGGGGCGTCGCCCGGAAGCGATCCGCGCGCGATTGGCGGAGCAGGTTGCCGTGCTGCTCGACGGCGGCAATCGCCTGGATCCGGATCGGCTGCACCAGGAGGCATTGCTCATGGCTTCCAAGGCGGACGTGCGCGAGGAACTCGATCGGCTTGCCGCGCATGTCGATCAGGCCCGGCGCTTGATCGCCGAAGGCGGTGCGATCGGACGGCGTCTCGACTTTCTCTCGCAGGAGTTCAATCGCGAAACCAATACGCTGTGCTCCAAGTCGAACGACATCGAGCTCACCACTATCGGTCTCGAGCTCAAGACCGTCGTCGAGCAGTTCCGCGAACAGGTCCAGAATCTGGAGTGAGCCGATGACGGCGGGCGGAAAACCGGGAGCGATCGTACGGCGCGGCCTGATGCTGGTGCTTTCGTCGCCGTCCGGCGCGGGCAAGACGACGTTGTCGCGCCGGCTTCTCGCCGAGGACGACAATCTACAGCTCTCGATCTCGGTCACGACGCGCCCACCGCGACCCGGGGAGCGGGAAGGGCACGATTATCATTTCATCGATCGCGCAACGTATGACGGGATGGTCGCCAAGCACCAGTTGCTGGAATGGGCGCAAGTCTTCGACCACTGTTACGGCACGCCGCGCGCGCCGGTCGAGGCCGCGATGAAAGCGGGGCGCGATGTCCTTTTCGACATCGATTGGCAGGGAACGCAGCAGTTGCGCGATTCCGTGAAGTCCGATGTCGTGAGCGTTTTCGTTCTGCCGCCGAGCGTCGCGGAATTGGAGCGGCGCTTGCATACGCGCGCGCAGGATTCCGACGAAACGATCCACCGCCGCATGACCAAGGCCGCGGACGAGATGAGCCATTGGGCCGAGTACGACTACGTCGTGATCAATCACGACGTCGAGGAGGCGTTCGTGAACGTGCGTGCGATCCTCGCCGCAGAGCGCCTCAAGCGCGATCGGCAGATCGGGCTATCGGAGTTCGTACGCGCTCTTCGCGCGGAAGTGTGACGCTCGGCGCTACGGCGTCAGCACGATCCGTCCGACAACGTTGCCCTTGCGCAAATCGTCCAGCGATTCCTGTGCCGCGCCGAGCGGGCGCTCCACGATCGGAACCGGCGCGACTTTTCCGGCGCGGGCGAGGGCCAGCATCTCGCGTGCTTCCGCGAGGCTCCCGACGAATGTGCCTTCGATCGTCATGACCTTCAGCGGGAAGGCGGGAACCGGCGTGGTATAGGCGCCGCCGAGCAGGCCGACGACGACCACCTTTCCGCCCTTGGAGAGGGCGCCGGTCGCGAAGGCGAGCGAGCGGTCGGAACCGACGAAATCGCAGACGCCGAATGCGCCGCCGCCGGTCTCGGCGACCAATTGCTTACGCGCCGCCGGGTCGGCCGGATCGAAGGCGGCTTTTGCGCCGGCCTTGAGCGCGGCTTCGCGCTTCCCCGCGTCGATGTCCGCGACAATAGGAGCGTCGGAGAACATCGCACGCGCGAAGGCCAGGCCCATCATGCCGACGCCGCCGAGACCGACCAGAAGCACTGGCCCTTTCGCCGCGCGGTCCGCGATCTTCTTCAGTGCGGAATAGGCGGTGAGACCCGAACACATATACGCGGCGGCAATCGACGTCGGCACCGGCGCATAGTCGAGCAGGTAGCGTGGATGCGGCACCATGACATGCGTCGCGAAGCCGCCGTCGACGGTGATGCCGAGCTGGCGTGGAGCAGTGCAAAGAATCTCCTCGTCGCGCTTGCAGGCGGCGCATTCCCCGCAGCCGATCCATGGGTAGACGGCGACCGCGCGGCCCGCGGCGACATCGGCGTCCGAGCCCGCGCGCTCGACGACGCCGGCGATCTCGTGACCGAGTGTGAAAGGCAGCGCCCGGCCGGACGTGATGTCGAGCTTCTTGTCGCCGCCCATTCCGAAATAACCGTCCTGCAGATGCACGTCGGAATGGCACACGCCGCAGCGCTCGATGCGCACGAGGACCTCGGTTCCACGCGGCTCCGGGAGATCGACGACGGTTTCGCAAAGAGGCGTGGCGTAAGCAGTCAAAGACTGACGACGAAGCGGCATTGCGTTTGTCCTTCTTGGCGTTTAGGGCGCGCTGCCCGACGCGTGACGATCGAAGGCTTGCGCCAGTGCGACGAAGCCTGGAACAGGAATGTCCTCCGCACGCGCGGTCGGCGGCAATCCGGTCTCGGCCAGCAACGGTATCGGATCGGCGACGAGAGAGCGCAAGCTCTGGCGCAGCATTTTACGTCTTTGCCCGAACGCGGCGGCGGTCACGCGCTCGAGCGTGCGGGCATTGCAAGGAAGTGGTGTCGGCCGTGGCGTCAGGCGGATCACCGTCGATGTCACCTTCGGTGGAGGCACGAATGCGGCCGGAGCGATGTCGAACAGAAGACGCGGTTCCGTGCGCCACTGCGCCATCACGGAAAGCCGGCCGTAACTCTTCGACCCCGGTGCCGCGGCGATGCGCTCGGCCACCTCGCGTTGAAACATGAGGACAAGCCCATCGTACCAAGGCGGCCACGGCTCGAGCGTGAGCCAGCCGATGAGCAACGCGGTTGCGATATTGTAGGGAAGATTGGCGACGATACGGGCGGGCGCATTTCCGATTGCGGGTGCCGGATCGGTCGTCAGGGCATCGCCCTCCAGAACGTGCAGACGTCCGGGACAGGCTTCAGCGATTTCATGCAGCGCCGCGATGCAGCGGCGATCGCGTTCGATGGCGACCACCCGGGCGGCGCCGGCCACCAGGAGAGCGCGCGTCAACCCGCCAGGGCCGGGGCCGACCTCCACGACGGTGACGCCTTCGAGCGGGCCGGCGGCTCGCGCAATGCGTCCCGTCAGGTTGAGATCGAGCAGGAAATTCTGCCCGAGAGATTTGCGGGCGATGAGATCGTGACGGCGAATGACGTCGCGCAGCGGCGGCAGATCGTCGATCGCCGCCATTCAAGCGACGGGCGCAGGCGCGTCGGCCCTGGCGAGACGCTTCGCGAGCTGCAAGGCAGCGACGAGGCTGGTTTCGTTCGCCTTGCCGGTCCCGGCGATGTCGAACGCCGTGCCGTGATCCGGCGATGTCCGCACGAACGGCAGCCCCAGCGTGACATTCACCGCATGGTCGAACGCCACCGTCTTGATCGGGATCAACGCCTGATCGTGATACATGCACAGCGCGGCGTCATAGGCTTCGCGCGCGCGCGCGTTGAACATGGTGTCGGCAGGAAGGGGCCCTCGCGCGTCGATGCCGTCGGCACGCAGCGCCGCGACAGCCGGCGCCACGATGGCGGCGTCTTCCTTGCCCAGGGCGCCTTCCTCGCCCGCATGCGGGTTGAGGCCGGCAATCGCAAGGCGCGGGCGCGGGATGCCGAAACGTTCGCGGAGATCGTGCGCGACGATGCGGCCCGTGGTCAGGATCAGGTCGCTCGTGAGCACCGTGGGAACGTCGCGCAACGGCAGATGGATGGTGATCGGCACCACCGCAAGCTCCGGCGACCAGAGCATCATCACCGGCTGCATGCGGCGACCGCTTGCCTCGGCCGCGAGTTTTCCCAGAAACTCCGTGTGCCCCGGTTCGGCAAAGCCGTGGCGATACAATACCGATTTGGCGATCGGGTTGGTGACGACGGCGCTTGCGGCGCCCTCTATGACGTCCGCGACGGCCCGGCGGATGGACGCAAGGGCGGCGGGTGCGCTTGAAGCATCCGGCTCTCCCGGCTTGGCCGTGATGGTCAGTCCAAGCGGAACGACGGGAAGGGCCTCGGAGAAGCAGGCGAGGGCGCTGTGCGGTTCCACCGTCCGCAAAGGCACCTCGAGACCCAGGTGATCGGCGCGGTTCTTCAGGAAATCCGGGTCGCCCACGATGTAGAACGGCGCGAGATCGAGCGCGCGCCGCCGCCGCCATGCCTTGAGCGTGATGTCAGGCCCGATGCCGGCGGGCTCGCCGAGCGTTAGCGCGAGAGCACGCGGCATCACCGTATCACTTGATTTCGATCTGCGCCGTGCGCCGAAGTTCGTCGAGATACTTCTGGCCCTGGGCCGTGAATTTCTTGCCGAACAACTGCTCGCGCGCGTCGCGCTCGCTGCCGGAGTCACCAGAACCCGCCTTCTTCTCGCAGACGGCGAAGACCTCGACGCCCTGAGGCGTGATGTCCGGCGGCGTGAGATGGCCGATTTCCGTCGCGTCGAGAACCTCGCGGACCTTGGCGTTGAAATCACCCGAGCTGCGGTTGATGGGCTCCTTCACGGCAACGTCGCGCAATCCGCGCGCCAGCCGGATGCCTTCGTCGCAGCTCTGAAAGCGTGCGCGCAACGCTTCCGCCTCGCGCCGGCGGGCCTCGATCGCTTGAATGCCTGCGCCTTGCTGAACGATCAACAGGATCGGCCGCAGAACATAGTCATAGGCGGTCGTGTTGGGCGCCTTCATCGTTCCGACAGCCGTCATGATGTCGCGGTCGCGCACCTGCAAGCTCGCCTGGAATTTCCCGCGTACGAGCTGCTGCCAGGCGATATCGGCTTTGACCTTACGGCGAAGAGAGCCCATGCCGATGCCGGCGTTCCCGAGAACCTTCGCGAACTGTTCCTTATTCAGGCGCATGCGGTTCGCCATGTTGGCGATGGTGCTATCGATTTCGGATTCCGGAATATCCATCCGATAGCGCTGCGCGGCTTGCAGCTTCAGGATCTCATCGACCAGTTCGTTGATGACCTCACGGCTCGGCGGCGCCTTATGCGTCGATGCCTTGATCAAATTCGCCCGCTGCTGCACGTCGATCGATGTGATCGGTTGTCCGTTGACGCGCGCGACAATGTGCTGTGCCGCCGCCGGCACGACCATTGCGCAGCACAGAAGCCCAGCCGAAACAGCCGCCGCGGCGATCGCACGGCGGCCTATTGTCGAGAGGAAAAAAGAGGTCATTACCTTTCGTCCTGCGATTTCGCTCGCCGTCCTTGTCGGCAGGCTGTCAACCGCCCCCCAAATCTGCAGTTCGACCGCTGTCGAACGCGTGAAATATAGTCGGCTTTTTCGGTCTTACAAACCGAAGCCCGATCCGCTTCCTGTGCCGCCCGGCCCGCCGATCGTCTGCTGGAAGGTCGTGCCGCCGAGCGTGCGCAGACTGATCTGCAGCATGAAAACACGACTCGGCACGATGTCGCCACGGTAGCCGTAATTGCTGACGAAGATCGCATTGATCGCGAAGCATTCGTCGACATAGCCGACGCTCGCCGTCAAAGCCGCCAGCCGGTCGGAATCGATGCTGTAGAGGGTGGAGCCGCCAACGGTCCAATTGGGTGTGAGCTTGATCGAGGCGGCTGCCGCGATCGCTTCACGCGGAACCAGCAAGCTCGCCGATGTTTGCGAGTCGTACTGTCCGTAGGTAATCGACGCGTTCCAGCGGTTGAAATTGAAGCGCGTTTCGAATTCCATTCGGCGGGCGTCGAACGTCCGCTCGTCGAACCGGAAACGCGACGTGAACGAGTAAATCTGGTTAGGCTGGAACGTGGCGCGGGCGACGTAGTCCGATACGTCGGTTTCGAGGCCGCTCGCGATGCCGACATTCGCCATATCGGCGACGGCGTAAGAGTTGGTGCCGAAGAGATGGTAGGACTGCCCGAACAGGGCGTTGAAGTAGCCGTACTTGTCGAACTGTGCCGTGTACTGCACGCCGACATTGGCGCGCCCGCCGCCCTCGACGCGGTCCCATCCCGAGTACTTGCTGATCTGGAACAGGTTCGCGTCGTCGAAAACGAGGCTCTGCGCGGTTTCATTCGGGAAGCGGCCGATCTGGGTCTCGTCTGGCCGGGCGATGAATTGCGCGATCGGCTCGATCGTCTGCGTGCCCCACGAATGGGAGCTGATGAACGGGTAGCGATACTCGACGCCGACTGCCGGCATCACACGCGCGAGCGACGAATCCCCTGTCTGAATGAAGTTCGAGACGCCCGGCTGGTTGTTGATGTCGGCTTGCGCGATGTCGCCGCGCACGGACACGAACGGCGTGAATATCTGGCCATAGGAGTCGATGAACGTCCGCCGCCAATTCACCTCCGCGGAAGCGCGCGTATAGGTGCCGGGAATACCGCGCAGCAGACAGTTTGCGCGATTGAGAATCGCCGCGGGATTGTTGGAATTGCAGAGATCGCCATTCAGCGCGGCCTGCGTGACCGGGTCGAAGTCGGCCTGCTGACGCGACAGGCTGATCATGTTGAAGTTGTAACTGAGCTCGCCGCCGAAAACCGGATCCTTGAAGACATACCGGTAGTCAATCTTCGGATGCACGACCGGCAACTGCTTCTGAATGTCGATGGGGCTCAGACCGTAAAAGTTGAGCAGCCGCGCGTCGAAGTAGCTCTTGTCACCGCGGCCGAAGAGGTAGGCCTGCGAAACGATCGCGGTGTCGCCCGGATTGATGACCCGATAGTCCTGGACGAACATGTTGTCGGTGACGACGGCGCCGCTCCAGCCGTACGACCATTTCTCGGACAGCCGAAAGTCGCCCTTGCTCTCGATGCCGCCGCGGAAGTCGCGGTCTCCCGCGGTGCCGGCGAATTCCTGCCGGTCCTGCTGGAAGATGCCGGCGGCGCGGATGTTGTAGGCGCCGTTGATGAGATGCTGGCGCCACTCGCCATACATCAACAGGCCCTGCTTCGAGGTGTACATCGGCGCGAGGGTGAGGTCGTAGTCGGGCGCGATGTTCCAGAAGAAGGGGACCTGTGCGCCGAAGCCGAACTTGTTGCCGCTGACGATGCTTGGGACGAGGAAGCCGGTTTTCTTCTTCACCGTCGGGTCCGGCGTCCAGAAATACGGGAAGTAGGCGACCGGAAACCCGAAGAACTCGAGCCGCGCGTCCTCGAAGTAGATCGTCTTCTCGTTTTCGTCGTGCAGGATGCGCGCCGCCTTCACCTGCCATTTCGGCGGCTTCTTGGGGTCGTCCTTACAGGGCTCGCAGGCCGTGTAGATGCCGCTCTGGAAGACGGTGAGCTTGTCTTCGCGGCGGTCGGCGCGCGTCGCGGCGATGTGCGTTTTGTCGCCCGTCTCCACCTGCAGCGAATCGACGAAGCCGTCGCGGAAGTCCTCGCCCAATTCGAGGCGCTCGGCATTGATGATCTTGCCATCCGACTCCGTCAGCCGGACATTGCCTTCGGCATAGAGGCGCTTGCTGCGCTGATCATAATTGACGCGGTCGGCCTCGAGCACCGAACCGCGGTAGTGAATCTGGACGCGCCCGACGGCGGCGACCTTTTCGTTCGCGTAGTCGTATTGAATCTCGTTCGCTTGAACGAGCATCTGCGCCGTCGGGTCTTTTCGGCCGGCGGCCAATTCCCCGGATGCAGTGCCGGCCTGCGAGGGCGGCTTCTGCGGAACGCCGACCCAATTGACCTGAGGGGTTTGTGCGTAAGCCGAGACAGACCCTACCGCCGCCATGAAGGCGGCCAAAAACGCGGCGGAAAAAGCTGAATTCCAGCTCCGCGCGGGCATACGTTTCAGGTGAAGGGCGGCGGCCAACCGAGCCATCAGCCGTCCTCTTGAAAAAGTAGTGCCATAATACCAGTTACGGACCCCACAAGCGCTGGCAACCAAGCTGCAGCGATCGGATGGATCAGCTCAGCCTTCCCCAAATCTTCCGTCACCTTAGCGAGCACGTAGAGCAAAAAACCGCCCGCTATTCCACTCAAAACCATGCGCTGCACGCCGCCGAACCGGAAGAACCGCAAGCTGACAGCCGCGGCAAGCAAAACCATTGCAGCCAGCATGAACGGCCGCGCCAAGAGACTCTGATACTGAAGCCTATAGCCGGAAGCGACAAGGCCAGCGCGCTCAGCGAGTTGAATATACTGGGGAAGTTGCCAAAACGACACCGTTTCGGGGGTGGCAAAGCTTTCCCGGACCTGTTCGCTATTGAGGTTCGTCGCCAGGAGATAGACGGGCACCTCTTGGGGGGGCGCATTCGGGTTGTAGATTCGCGCGCCCTCAAGGCGCCAATGGCCGGGTTCGAGGCGGGCCGTTTCGGCCTCGATCCGCTCCGAGAATCGCCCCTCCGGATCGAAAGTGAAGACCGTGATTCCCGCGAGGACGGCCCCTTGCTCCCGGCTCGTCGCGGCATGCAGGATCGATTGGCCGTCACCGCTGCGTTGCCTGATCCAATATTTCGTTCCCGTCGTGGGGGCGGACTGGGAGCCGAAGATGAGCGCTTCATAGCGCTTGGCACGCTCGCCGAACGTCGCCGCCAAGGGGTTGTAGACGACGGCCGCTACAATTCCCAAGACAAAGGCTATCGCCACGGTGGGCGCAATGAACTGCCATGCCGACATGCCGGCGGCGCGCGCGATCACCAATTCATTGCGCCGCGACAGGTTGAGATAGGCGGTCATCGCGCCGATCAGCACGGAGAAGGGAAGGAGGCGTTCGGTGATCTGCGGGACGCGGTAAAGGGAGGTCGCGGCGACCATCCAGGCCGGGATGTTGGGGATGCTGGCGGTGCGGCGTGTCATCTCGATGTAGTCGAGGAGCACGATCAGTACGAAAATACCTAGGAAGACGGCGGCCACGGCGGCCAGGAAGCGGCGGCCGACGTAGCGCGCGAAAGTGCCGGTGACGAGGAGGCGCATGGGTTAGCTTTGCACCGCGGGGCGCGCGTAGCGCGCCTGAAGGGCATTGATTCCGTTCACGAACCATGCCGGCTGCTCAAGGATCGCGCCGCGCCCGATGAGAATCAGCCCGCCCCCGAACGTTGCCGCGAGCAGGATATAGACCAGCGAAAGCAGGGCCGGCGTCTTGGTGGCGAAGACGATCGATGCGAACCCGCCCAACCTCACCAGGGCCGCCATCTCCACCATGAGCAGCACCGAAAGCGCGCGGCTTTGCCGCGTCGTGCGCGGGGCGCCGAGGATGGCGAAAGCCAGAACCGCGAAGGCGAGCGGATAGATCGGAGCAAGCAGGCGGTCGTGCAGTTCGGTTCGAAAGCGTGGCTTGTTGGCCTTGTAGTAGGGATCTTCGGGGTCCGGATTGAACAAGTTCCACAGGTAACGTTCGGTCACGTTGAAAGTCGGCGTCACTCCGCTTCCGGAAAATTGGGTGAGGTCGAAAGCATAGCGCTGGAATTGCACCATCGTCGGGTCACGCTCTTTGACAGGCTGCCTTTGGATGCTGCCGCGATCGAGAATCAGAAATGTTCCGACTTCATTTTCCGTTAATTGCCCGCTTTCGGCCAGGAACGTCGCGCGCTCCGTGGGGTCGCGGCGGTCGTCGATGAAGACGCCGACCAACTCGCCGTTCGACCTGCGTTCGCGAATGTGGAACGTCAGCGCGCCGCCGTCCATCGGCGTAAAGTGACCGGGCTGAACGATATTGCCGATCAGGTCCGCGCGCACGCGCGTGATCAGCGTGCGCAATTCGCGAAGGCATTTCGGCGCGATGTAGGTGCTGATGAGGCCGACGAAAATAGATACGACCATTGCCGAAAAAGCGAACGGCCGGAAGATGCGCCACGGCGACATGCCGGCCGCGTTCATGACGACGATCTCGGAATCGGCATTGAATTTGTTCAGCGCATAGGTAACCGCGATCGCGAAAGCGAGCGGAGCGATCACCAGGACGAGCGCGGGGACCAACAGGCTTGTGATTCCGATGAATGTGAGAATCGTCTGCCCTTGGCTGGTGACGATGTCCATGTCGCGCAGGGCGTGGGTGACCCAGATCACGGCGGTGAGGCTGATCAGGATGAGAGCGAAGGCGCCCAGGGTCGTCCGAACGACATACCGGCTGATCGAATTCATGCCCTGCTGCTAATATCCGGTTCCACGCTTTCCGCGGACCGCCCACGCTACGCCGTTACCCGAATAGCTCTTTAGGGTGACACCGTGGCGGGACCACGGCAGCGATTTCATGTGCCGGAAAGGGGATGGTATAGACATCGTCGATGAACGCCGCTCCCTAGCTCCAAACACTCACTGCCATATTGCAAGGATTCGGTCACGATGTCCGACGGCCTGAAGCTCGTATTTGCTCCTTTCTCGGCCCCCGCCAAAGGGGTCTTGATCTTGTTCACGGACGACGAATTGCGGCTCGGCCGCGAGAGCCGCGCCGCGTTGAAGCCCGCCGGCGATCTGTTGAAGCGGGCCGCCGACACGGCAGGATTTAAAGGCAAGCTCGGTTCCGTGCTCGACATCGTGGCGCCGGCCTCTCTCAAGGTGTCCCGCCTTGTCGTCGTCGGTGTCGGTAAGGTCGCCGACCTCAAGTCAAAGGACTTCCTCCGGCTCGGAGGTGTCGCGGCGGGCAAATTGGGATCGAGCGAGGCGGCTATTTTTTGCGAATTGCCGGAGAGCGGCATGGACGCCGAGCAGGTGGCTGGCGTGGCGCAGGGAATGGTCCTGCGTGCTTACCGCTTCGATCGTTATAAGACGAAGAAGAACGAGGACGACGACCATGCCGCCAAGGCCAAAGCATCGCTCTGCGTCGAAGACGTGAGCGATGCGCGCAAGGCGTGGCGGCGTGGGGAGGCAATTGCGAGCGGCGTCGTCATGGCCCGCGACTTTGTCAACGAGCCGGCCAATGTGCTCTATCCGGAAGAGTTCGCGCGGCGGGCGCAGGGCCTCAAGAAGGTCGGCGTTGCGGTCGAGGTTCTGGACGAGCGCGCCTTGCGGAAACTCGGCATGGGCGCATTGCTCGGTGTCGCGCAAGGCTCGCGCCGCGCGCCGCGCGTCGTCGTCATGCGCTGGAATGGCGGCCGTCGCAATCAGCCGCCGGTCGCGTTCGTCGGCAAGGGCGTGACGTTCGACACCGGCGGTATTTCGATCAAGCCCGCCGGCGGCATGGAGGACATGAAGGGTGATATGGCCGGAGCGGCCTGCGTTGTCGGCTTGATGCATGCGCTCGCGGCGCGCAAGGCGCCGGTCAATGCCGTCGGCGCCATCGGTCTTGTCGAGAACATGCCCGATGGCAATGCGCAGCGGCCGGGCGATATCGTGACCTCGATGTCTGGACAGACGATCGAGATCATCAACACGGATGCGGAAGGCCGGCTCGTGCTCGGCGACGTACTTTGGTACGTGAAGGAGCGTTTCAAGCCGCAGTTCATGGTGAATCTGGCAACGCTGACGGGCGCGATCATCATTGCGCTCGGGCACGAATATGCCGGCATGTTCTCCAACGATGACACGCTGGCGGAGCGGCTTTCAAAAGCGGGCGAGGGGACGGGCGAGCGCGTATGGCGCATGCCGCTCGGCCCGGAATACGACAAACAGATCGACTCCAAATTCGCCGACATGAAGAATACGGGCGGACGGCCCGGCGGCTCCATCACCGCCGCGCAATTCCTGCAGCGTTTCGTCGATAAGACGCCGTGGGCGCACCTCGATATCGCGGGTACCGGCATGGCGTCGCCGCAGACGGACATCAACAAGAGCTGGGCGTCCGGCTGGGGCGTGCGTTTGCTGGACGCGCTCGTGGCGCAAAACTACGAGCGAGGGCGCGCGGCCGAGAAGAAATGACGGAGCTTTATTTCTACCACTTGCAGCGTCAGCCGCTCGAACGGGCTCTGCCGCAGCTTTTGGAAAAGTCGTTGGAGCGCGGCTGGCGCGTCGTCGTGCAGGCCGCCTCCAGCGAGCGTGTCGATGCGCTCGACGCGCATCTATGGACGTATCGCGAGAACAGTTTTCTGCCGCATGGCACCGCCAAGGACAGCGCGGCCGGCGAACAGCCGATTCTGCTGACCGTCGACGATCACAATCCGCACGGTGCCAAGGTTCGGTTCCTGATCGACGGCGTTGCCCCGCCGGCCGATGCGGCCGACTACGAGCGCATCGTACTGCTCTTCGATGGAGACGATCCGGATGCCGTCGCGCGCGCCCGTCATTACTGGCAGGACGCCAAGGCCCGCGGATTCGCCGTCACATATCTCCAGCAAGACACGCACGGCCGGTGGGAGCGCAAGGCCTAGACTCCGAAACGGCTTAGGCTCGCCATCCCGTCCGATCGCACGATCGGACTTGATGCCGCCGAGATCGTGAAGCAAATTGCAAACTGTCGTCGTAACGACGCCGAGGCTCGCGGCGGCCTTGGGTGGGTGAAAATGCTGGATGCGGCGCGGGTTTGATCGGCCTTGCTCCGCGATTTGAAACCGGCAATGGAGTTGTGTGCGCATGAGGCGTCGGTTCGTTCCGGTGAACATTTCCAGGATCGGTATTTGCGCCCTGGTCCTCCTCATCGGGGGATGTTCGGCCGATCTTGCAATGTTCAAGGCGGATTGGAACTGGTGGTCCAAGACGGACTCGACGCCGCCACCGGCGGCGGCACAGACCGTGGGTCCCGAGGCTTTCGTATCGGCGGACGGGGCCTGCGCGGCCCCAACGGGCGAAGGTGTCTACGGCGTTTCGCTTGGCATGAGCGAATGTCAGCTCGTTCAACTCGCCGGGCCGACAAACCAGATCGAGATCGGAACGAACGAGCGCGGTGAACGCACGGCCGTCATCACTTATCCGACGGGAGATCGAGCGGGTATTTACCGCTTCACGTCCGGCACGCTCGTTTCAATCGAGGCGGCGCCGGCGCCGCCGAAGCCGACGAAATCTTCGCCGCGCAGACACAAGCCGAAGCCGCTGCCGCGGTCATGAGTTCAGCGTGACGGCAGCCCCGGCCATTTCGGTTTCGTATTGCGTGCTCGCATCGAGCCAAGCCTCTTCGGCCTTCTGCAAGGCCGCGGTCGCTTCGGCGCGCTGTTTTGACAACCGCGCCGCCTTTTGCGGATCGCTCGCGTAAAGGTCGCCGGCGCCGAGCGTCGCGTCGATGTGCTCGACGGCGGCCGAGAGACGGGCGATTTCAGCTTCGAAACTCGCGATACGTTTGCGCAATGGCGCGAGTTCCGCGCGCTTGTCGGCGGCGGCGCGCCGCGCCACGCCACGCGATTCACGCGGCATCGGCGCCGCGCTGTTCGCGGGCGGCTCCGGCGCCTTGCGCCCTCCGACGATCAGGCGGCTGTACTCCTCCATGTCGCCCTCGAAAGGGGTGAGCGTGCCATCCCTGACGATCCAGAGGCGGTCGACGCAGGCTTCGAGCAGGTGGCGGTCGTGCGAGATGAGGATGACGGCGCCGGCATAATCGTTAAGCGCCTCGATCAGGGCCGTGCGACTGTCGATATCGAGATGGTTGGTCGGTTCGTCGAGAATGATCAGGTGCGGCTTCGCGATGGTCGCCAGGCCGAGAAGCAGCCGCGCCTTCTCGCCGCCGGAAAGCTCGCCCGCCGGTGTGTCCGCCCGCGCGCCGGGAAATCCGATCGCGCCGACGCGGGCGCGAACGGCGGAAACGCCGGCATCGGGGAGCAAGTGACGGAAATGATCGTAGGCACTCTCGTGCGGATTGAGCTCGTCGAGTTGATGCTGCGCGAAATAGCCGACGGCGAGCTTTTCCGCGCGGGTCACGCGACCCTGCATCGGCGTCAAGCGGTCCGCGATGAGTTTTGCGAACGTCGATTTCCCGTTGCCGTTCGCGCCGAGAAGCGCGATGCGGTCGTCGTCGTCGATGCGCAGCGACAGACGGCTGAGAATAGGGCGACCGGGCTCATAGCCGATAGCGACACCGTCCAGCGCGATGATCGGCGGCGACAGCATGCGCTCGGGATCGGGCATGCTGATCGGCGGAACGTCGTCCGCGATATGCGCGGAGGACGGCTCGAGCTTCGCCAGCATCTTGATGCGTGACTGCGCCTGCTTCGCTTTCGACGCCTTGGCGCGGAACCGGTCGACAAAGGATTGCAGATGCTTGCGCTGCAGATCGCGCTGGCGCGCCTGCTTCTCGTCGAGGATCTGGCGCTCGCGGCGCTGGCGCTCGAAGTTCGTATAGTTGCCGCGATACATCGTGAGCTTGCCGCGGTCGAGATGCATGATCCAGTCGACGGCTCGATCGAGCAGGTCGCGGTCGTGGCTGATGATAATGACGGTGCGCGGATAGCGCGCGAGATGCGCCTCCAGCCAGAGCGCGCCTTCGAGGTCGAGATAGTTGGTCGGCTCGTCGAGAAGGAGGACGTCCGGCTCGGCGAAGAGCGCGGCCGCGAGCGCCACGCGCATGCGCCAGCCGCCGGAGAATTCGCTGCAGGGCCGTTGCTGCGCTGACGCATCGAAGCCGAGCCCGGCGAGGATCGCGGCGGCGCGCGCCGGCGCCGAGTGCGCCGCGATATCGGTGAGCCGCGTCTGGATTTCGGCGATGCGTTGCGGGTCGGTTTCGCGTTCGGCCTCGGCGAGCAGTTTCGTCCGCTCGGTGTCGGCGGCGAGAACGACGTCCAACAGGCTCTCCGCGCCGCCCGGCGCCTCTTGCGCCATGCGGCCCAGGCTGAAGCGCTTCGGCAATTCGATGGCACCGGATTCGATCGCCGTCTCTCCCATGATGGCGCGAAACAGGGTCGTCTTGCCGGTGCCGTTGCGCCCGACAAGGCCGACGCGCGCGCCGGCCGGAATTTGCGCGGACGCTTCGTCGATCAGCAGGCGGCCTGCGATCCGGAGAGAGAGGTTGTTGAAGACGAGCATGGTGGTCTTTTGGCCGGAGCGTTGCCGCCGCGCAAGCGCAGGGTCGAAAAAGCGCGATAAATAGTGCGTTTGACCTGGCTTCCCGTCGCGTCCCCTGCTTGATTTCTGCGGCCGTGCGGCTATAAGCGCACGACTTTCACGCCATTGAAGCGAAGGAGCGACGCATGGCCGTCGAGCGGACCTTTTCGATCATCAAGCCCGATGCGACGGCACGCAACCTGACCGGCGCCGTCAACGCTCTCATCGAGAAAGCGGGCCTGCGGATCGTGGCGCAGAAGCGCGTGCGCATGACGCGCGACCAGGCCGAGACCTTCTATGCCGTGCACCGCGAGCGGCCGTTCTTCGGCGAGCTCGTGGAGTTTATGATTTCCGGACCGGTGGTCGTGCAGGTGCTGGAGGGCGAGGGGGCGGTTGCCAAGTATCGTGAGGTGATGGGCGCGACCGATCCGGCAAAGGCCGCCGAGGGGACGATCCGCAAGCTTCATGCCCGCTCGATGGGCGAGAATTCCGTGCACGGCTCCGACGCGACGGACACCGCCGCAGTCGAGATCGCGCAGTTCTTTTCCGCCAACGAGATCGTCGGCTAGGGTCCGATCCAACGGCATTGAATCGGGCCCGTCGTTATCGTTTTGTTTGAGCATGATCTCCCGGGTCGAGCCCGAGGGCATGCTTTTCCGAAAACCGGTTCGAATGCCAAACCCGCTCCGCCGCTGCGCGGACGGCCTTTGTCGAATGTCTGTCTTTGCATCTCGCCGGCGGCCAGCTAGGCTCGACTCGACAATGCGCCGTCGCGCGGCGCGGCGATGCATGGGAGCAGAGTAGGCGTGCCACGTCCCGACGCGGAGGTGGGTTGCGTCGGGGAGGCTGCCGTTGGACCTGAGCTTTAGCCTCGATTTTCAGGAAATGATGCAGCCGGCCTTCTGGCTGGCCGCCGCCAAGATCATCTGGATCAATATCCTGCTGTCCGGCGACAACGCGGTCGTCATCGCGCTCGCGTGCCGGACGTTGGCGCCGCGCGAACGCCGGTGGGGCATTATTCTCGGCGCCGCGGCCGCGGTGTTTCTGCGCATCATATTCACGGTCGTCGTGACGCAAGTCATGACGTTTCCCTTCCTCAAGCTGATCGGAGGAATCGCGCTCCTCTGGATCGCCATCAAGCTGGTGGTGCCGGAGGACGAGGCGAGCGAGGATTCGGTCGAAGCTGCGCACAACCTGTGGCGCGCGGTGCGCATTGTCGCCATCGCCGACGTCATCATGAGCCTCGACAATGTCATCGCCATCGCCGCCGCGGCGAATGGCGACATGGTTCTGATCGTCTTCGGCCTGATCGTCAGCGTTCCGATGATCGTCGCGGGCGCGGCGTTGCTGACGGCGGTGCTGAACCGCTTTCCGATTCTCGTCTGGGCCGGCGCCGCGCTTCTGGGGTGGATTGCCGGCGAGATCATGATCGAGGATCCCGCCGTGTCGAGTTGGTTCGGCCTCGTGGTCGAGCACAAGTTTGTCTACTGGGCTGCTGCCTGCGGCGCCGCGTTGGTGGTAGGTTTGGGATATCTCCTGGGGAGGCGCTCGGCGGAGACTGCCTGATGCCTTCCGGCGCACAAGGAGCAGCGGCATGAATAAGCCCGTTCACATCGACATTCGGGCCTCGGCGTGCCCGCACGATTGCCCCTCGACCTGCGCGTTGGAGATCGAAGTCATCGACGGCCGTACGATCGGCCGCGTCCGCGGCGCCGCCGACAATGGTTACACGGCCGGAGTCGTCTGTGCGAAAGTCGCCCGCTATGCCGAGCGCGTGCATCATCCCGACCGGTTGACGCAGCCGCTGCGCCGGGTGGGCGAGAAAGGCGCGCGGACTTTCGAGCCGATCGGCTGGGAGGACGCGCTCGACATCGTCGCGGAGAATTTCCTGCGCGTCGAACAGCGCCTCGGCAGCGAAGCCGTGTGGCCTTACTACTACGCCGGCACGATGGGGCTGGTCATGCGCGACGGCATCAATCGGCTGCGCCATGTGAAGAAATATTCGAGCTACCATTCTACGATCTGCGTCAATCCGGCCTGGACCGGATTTATTGCCGGCACCGGCAAGCTCGCCGGCCCAGACCCGCGCGAGATGGCGCGCGCCGACGTCGTCGTGATCTGGGGCACCAACGCGGTGAACACCCAGGTCAACGTCATGACGCACGCGACGCGCGCCCGCAAAGAGCGCGGCGCCAAGATCGTCGCCGTCGACGTCTATATGAACGGCACGATGGCGCAGGCGGATTTGCCGGTGCTCATCCGCCCCGGCACCGACGGCGCGCTCGCCTGCGCGGTGATGCATTGCCTGTTTCGCGATGGGAAAGCGGACCGTGCTTTCCTGCAGGAATTCACCGACGCGCCGGACGAGCTCGAGGCGCATCTCAAGACGCGCGGCCCGGAATGGGCCTCGCGCATCGCCGGCTGCGACGTCGCGACGATCGAGGAATTCGCGGCGCTCATCGGCGCCAATCCGCGGACTTATCTGCGCCTCGGTTACGGCTTTTCACGCTCGCGCAACGGCGCCGCCAACATGCACGCGGCAAGCTGCATCGCGGCGGTGCGCGGCTCCTGGCGCTACGAGGGCGGCGGCGCCTTCCACAACAACGGCGCGATCTATCATTGGAACAAGACCATGATCGAGGGGAGCGACGTGGTCGACCGTTCGATCCGCGCACTCGATCAATCGCGCATGGGGCCGATCCTCGTCGGCGAACGCGATGCGCTGATGGATGGGCCACCGGTGAGCGCGCTGCTCATCCAGAACACCAATCCGGTTTCGGTCTGCCCGGAGCAGGAGAAGGTGAAGCGCGGTTTCGCGCGCGACGATCTGTTCGTCTGCGTGCACGAGCATTTCATGACCGAGACGGCGGTGATGGCCGACATCGTGTTGCCGGCGACGATGTTCATGGAGCACGACGACGTCTATCAAGGCGGCGGGCATCAATACATCATTCTCGGCCCGAAGCTGATTGAACCGCCGGGGGCGTGCGGATCCAATCACGACGTGATCTGCGGTCTGGCGCGGCGTCTCGGCGCGCAGCATCCCGGCTTCGACATGTCCGCGCGCGAACTGATCGACTGGACGCTGCGCAATTCCGGTTGGGGCACGATCGACGATCTCGAAGCCGAACGCTGGATCGATTGTCAGCCCGACTTCGAGACGGCGCACTATACGAAGGGGTTCGCGTGGCCGGACGGAAAATTCCGCTTCAAGCCGGAATGGCCGAAGGTGCCGTTCCGCAGTCCCTATCTTTGCGGGCCGGTCGTGCAGATGCCGACGCTTCCGGATCACTGGAGCGTCATCGAGGAGGCGACGGATGAGCATCCGTTCCGTCTGGCGACGTCGCCGTCGCGAAATTTTCTCAACTCGACGTTCAACGAGACGCCGACGTCGCTCGCGCGCGAGAAGCGCCCGGAGGTGATGATCCATCCGGACGACGCAGCGGCGTATGGCGTGAATAGCGGCGACAAGGTTCTGCTCGGCAATCACCGGGGCGAGGTGCGCATTCATGCGCGCGTGTTCGATGGCGTGCGGCGCGGCGTCCTGATCGCGGAATCGATCTGGCCGAATGACGCTTACGAGGATGGCAGGGGCATCAATACGCTGACTGGCGCCGACGCGATCGCGCCTTATGGCGGCGCCGCGTTCCACGACAATCGGGTCTGGATAAAGCCTTTGCCGGCCGCGTGACGGCGCCGGTTTTGCCGGCGGCGAAGGAATGCCGAGGGCCTCCCGTTTGTGCGCCATCTTGCAAAAAACGCGTTTTTCGTGTTCCCTATCGGTACAATCTGACTTTGGCCGCTCCGGGTCGCTGCACGTCCGCCAGGGCGCCATCGTTACGGATCTTCACCATAAGGCGGGTTGTGGCACGGACGCAGCACGGCGCCGCGCCAACTTGGACGAATGATTTGGGAGACCGACGATGCAAAAGGGCACCGTCAAATGGTTCAATCCGACTAAAGGTTACGGCTTCATCCAGCCGAGCACCGGCGAGCGCGATGTATTCGTTCATATCTCGGCTGTCGAGAAGGCCGGCCTCAGCACGCTCAACGAAGGGCAGACCGTCGAGTATGAGCTTGTCAGCAATCGCGGAAAAACATCCGCGGAAAATCTCAAGGTCTCTTGATCTCGGCAGTTCTTCAGACTGACGGCCATGAAACCGTGACCCCCGGCGTATAACCGGGGGCTTTTTTAAATTTGCTTGGGGCAGCCAGCGATGGAGTCGTGCTCCGGGTAGAGGTGCGCCGCCATGC
>JBDHSU010000010.1:0-52782 GCA_039808325.1 Variibacter sp.
CGCAGGCGGCGCAAACGCAGGCGGCGCGATCTCAGACGGAACAGGCGCAAGAGCCGGCTGCTGTCGCGGCGCAGGTTGCGGATGCCGGAGTGGCCGTGCCGATGCCGGCCCCGCGCCCCTCCACAGCTGATATGGCGCGCATGCAGGCGGCGCGCCGTGCGGCGGCCGCAGAGAAAAAGCGTATCGCGCGGGCGCGCGACGAGCGGACGATGCACGCTGAGAACTATCCGGCGCCGCAGGCTTATCGCATCAGCGACGGGCGCATGGTGCGCGTGTATCGGCGGGACCCGCGGTTGCCGCCGCAGGATCGCTACGCCTCTCGTGCTACGAATCCGATCAGCGGACTTCTCGGATTGTTCGGCGTGACCGATTGAGCCGAGGCGAACCGGACGGGATGTATGAAGAGGAAAACGGCGCCATGGGGCGCCGTTTTCTTTTTTTATTCAGCTCAAGACGCCGTGCTTCTTGAACCAGGCCTGCATTCGCTTCCAGGCATCCTCGGCCGCATCCTTACGATAGCTCGGGCGATAATCGGCATGGAAGCCGTGCGGCGCACCGGGATAGACGTGGAACTCCGCGGTCTTGCCGGCGGCTTTCAGCGCAGCCTCGAAGGCTTTCAGCGACTCCTGCGAGATGCCGGTATCGGCCTCGCCGTAGAGGCCAAGGACGGGCGCCTTCATTTCCGCGGCGAGCATGGTCGCATTCTTCGGCATCGCAGCGGTCGGCTTGTCCGCGACGGGCCCGTAGAAGGCGACGCCCGCTTTCAGCGCCGGGCTATGCGCGGCATATTCCCATACGGTGCGGCCGCCACGGCAGAATCCGATGATGCCGAGCCGATTGGTGTCGCCGCCCTGGCTCTTGGCCCATGCCACGGTCGCATCGAGATCGGAGAGGAGCTCGCTGTCCGGCTTTGCGTTGACCTGCGGCATCAATGCCTTGATGTCGGTGATCTTCGTGAGGTCGCCTTTGCGGAAGTAATAGTCGGGCGCGACGGCGAAGGCGCCGAGCTTGCCGAGACGGCGCACGACATCCTTGATGTATTCGTGCAGGCCGAAAATCTCCATTGCGACGAGAATGACCGGCGGATGGGCGACGTTCGCCGGCTTCGCGAAATAGCCGGGCATCTCGCCGTCAGAGACCTTGATCTTGGCGTCCCCCACGGAGAGGCCGGCCGTATCGGTCTTGATGACCTCGGCGCGGACCGGGCCCGCGGCGAGCGTATAGCCGGCCGCCGTCGCGGCTGTTGCCGTCATGAAGAAACCGCGCCGCGAGAGGTCGGGCGCGTTGTTGCCCATGCCTTCGATGTCGGACATCAATTTCGCTTGTGCGGGCATTGTCTGTCGCTCCCCGTTGTCTGTCGCTTCCCTAGCGCCGGGCGATAGCAATAAGCCCGGCGTCCAACCGCTTCAACGCACAGTCTGGTGAGGCCATCGTATGCGAACGCGGAGACAACGCCACGAACGCGATGCCGGGAACAATGCGTTGCCTACGCGGTTGAGAAGGAGGAACAGACGAGCGGCCGTCGAGATGGTCGAGGTCCTCGCAGGCTGGTGAGAAAAAGAACGAATAACGACGAATATGCCCTTGGCGCCCGACTTTGGTCGGGCGCTTTTGTTTGACCTATAGCGAAGGGAACCGTGCGTCACTTATAGTTACGGCATTGCGACATTGGAGACGACACATGCCGGAAATCTATGTTCACGCTGTCAAGGGCCGAACGCAGGAGCAAAAGCGTGCGCTGGTGCGCGACATCAGCGATGCCGTGGTCAAGCATTTCAACGTTCCGATCGAGGCCGTCATGGTCGAGATCGTCGAAAGCGACCCTGTCAACAAGGCGAAAGGCGGCGTCTTCTTCAGCGACCGCCGTTGATGGCTCGACCCGGGCATTGTCTGCGGCGATGGGCGCCATGATATAAGAGCGTCCCGTCGTATTGAGAAGGAAACGACCATGACGCGTCTGATTCCTAACCTCTGCTTTGCCATTCTTGTCGGTGCGGGCGTTTCATTCGCCGTGCCGTTACCGAGTTTCGCTCAGACACAGACACAGACGAAGAGTGAGACGAGGAAGACTGAAACGAAGAAGACGATGAGCCTCGACGAAAAAAAGGCGAAGTCGAAGGAATGCTCGGCGCTTGCGGACAAGCAAGGGCTGCACGGCAAAGAGCGCAAGGCGTTTCGCAGCAAATGCAAGCGCGGCGAAAGCTGATCGCCCGATCGATTGATGATTGTTCTCCTCTCGGTCACGGCCGAGAGGAGAATTGTCGTAGCGAGGCTTTCACGGCGACAAGCGATCGGTGTTTTTGTTCGCTTCGCCGCCTTCGTGCGACACGCATTCCGGTGACTTCTTCTGCATAAGCAATGCGCCGATGAATGAATGTTTATGCTGTCATGAACATTTGTAAATCTACGTGAAATACAGCTTTCTTGCGCATTAAACTTCTGTCATCCGCAAAATCGTCAGCTTTTCGTCGCCTCGATGTCGAACCTCGAACGTTGACTATCCGTCGGCATTATCGCCGGCGAAAAACAAAGCGAGGAGATGACGATGGGTTTGAGATTGTCGGTTTCGAAGATCCTTGCGGGGCTCACGCTCAGCATGCTGGTTGCGGCGCCGGCGTTCGCGCAAGTGAATGCGCGGCAGGAGCGTCAGCATCATCGCATCGAGCAGGGCGTGCGCTCCGGCACGTTGACGCCGCGCGAGGCGCATCGGCTGCATCGCCGCGAGCGTTCGATCGCGCGGCAGGAGCGGCGCATGCGCTGGCGCAACGGCGGCTATCTTTCACGGCATCAGCGCCACGTCATCAACAAGCGGCTCAACCGTACGTCGCGCGCGATCTATCGCAAGAAGCACAATTGGCGCACTTACTGAGCAAGGACGGCTGTTGCGTTGACGCAAACGGCCTCCCCTATAGGGGAGGCCGAAGTCGTTTTAAGCATGGCGTTGCCGCCAAAAGCGCGCGGCTATTTTCCTTCGATCTTCAGTCCGTCCTTGCCGCCGACGCTGATATTCAGTCCCGACTTCTGCTGTTCCTGGTGCAGGGAGTAGGCGAGCACGCCGATCGCGACGATCGCCGCACCCAGCAAGAGATAGAGGACATTGCGGCTCATAACATCCTCACCCCGCGTCAGAACACGGCGAGATAGCGCAACAGGGAGATGATGCCGATCACGATCACCACGACGCGGGCGATCTGCTTGGCGCGTCCGTCCACCGGCAGCATGCCGATGAGATAGAGGACGAGCACGATCACCAGGAAAGTGATCAGAATGCTGATGAGCACGGATGACGTCATGAGGCGTATTCTCCCCTGCGGCGCCGGACGCGGCGCGCGCTCCCGTTGCATAAGTCTCCTATCGGGCGATGGTTCCGGCCGGTTGCGAGCCATCCACAGCCGTGACGCGAGACACACATGCGCCGTGTGCGCTGCCAGCCGCGGTTTCGACGGTTTAAGACAATGGTGATGGATTGAGAGGAGAGGCCGCGTGACCGACACCGAAGGGCTGAAGCGCACCGTCAAGGTCTGCATGTTCGACCAGTACGGAACCGTCGTCGACATGCAGTCGGGGCTGGTCGCGGTCGCGACACCGTATCTCAAGGCGAAGGGCTGGAGCGGCAACCCGAACTCCTTCGTCACCTGGTGGCGGCGGACGCATTTTGAGAATTCGATGATCGATGCGCTGCTGCACAAGGAGCACACGCCGTACCGTGAGATCGGCGAGCGGGCCGTCGCCTTCGTGCTCGAGCGCGCGGGCATCGCGCACACCAAGGACGAGGTGAGGGCGCTTGTCGCCGCGATCGAGGAACTGAAGCCGTTCCCGGAAGTGCCGGAAGCGCTGGCGCGCCTGCGGACGCGCTACAAACTCGTGGTGCTTTCGAACGGCGATCCGGACATGCTGGAGGCTGCGAAGCGCCATCACAAGGTGCCGTTCGACAAAGTGATTTCCGTCGCCGAGGCGGCGAGCTTCAAGCCGCATGTCGCGACGTACACCAAGGCGGCTGAGATCGCGGGCGTGCGCATGGAGGAGGTGCTGTTCGTCGCCAACCACGCGTTCGACTGCGTCGGCGCGAAAGCCGCGGGAATGCGCGCCGCATTCATCGATCGCCGCGGGCGCCCGTTCGGCGAAACGCCGTATCAGCCGGATATCCTGGTGAAGTCGATGACGGAACTGGCCGATGCGATGGTGTGATCGTAAAAGGGCGCCGTTGTCTTTCGCCCTCGGTCGGTTCGGCCTATGGTGACCCCACGCCAGGATCACCATATAGCGGCCATGACCATGAACACGACAACCTCGTCAAAGACCTTTCCGGTCGTTCGCACCGACGCGGAGTGGCGCCGGCTTCTCAACCCCGAGCAGTACGCCGTAATGCGGGGCCATCACACCGAGCCGCCGGGGAGTTGCGCACTCAACCATGAAAAGCGCGCGGGCATTTTCGAGTGCGCCGGCTGCGATCAGCCGCTGTTTGAATCGAAACTCAAATTTGAGAGCGGCACCGGGTGGCCGAGTTTCAACGATCCGCTCCCCGGTGCGGTCGAGGAAGACGAGGACTTCAGTCATGGCATGCAGCGTGTCGAGGTGCATTGCAGCCGTTGCGGCAGCCATCTCGGCCACGTCTTCCCGGACGGCCCGCCGCCGACAGGACTGCGCTATTGCATCAACGGCGTGGCGATGAACTTCAAGCCGGCCTGATCTGCGGCCCCTTCCTCGTCATTCCGGTCGGACGCGCGGCGTAGGCCGCGCGATCGAAAGCGGGACGCGAAACGCCGGAGGGCCGGCATGACCAACACCGTCACCAAGCCGCGCACGACGCCGAAGACGGGGACCGCGACGAAGCCGGCGCGGCCGCCGCTCTATAAGGTCATTCTGCTCAACGACGATTACACGCCGCGTGAATTCGTCGTGCTGGTGCTCAAGGCTGTGTTTCGCATGGGTGCGGAGACGGCGCAGCGCGTGATGCTTACCGCGCATCGGCGCGGCGCCTGCGTCATTGCGGTTTTTACGCGCGACGTCGCCGAAACCAAGGCCAAGGAAGCGACGGAGCTCGGAAAGTCGAAGGGCTATCCGCTGTTCTTCACGACGGAGCCCGAGGAGTAGGCCAAGCCGGCGCTTCAGCGATCCGGTCCCCACCACCAATGCAGCCGCCGGTTCGGCCGGTGTCCCTGCTTGTGCGACGGCAGGGTAAGGCCCTGCCAGAAGCCATAGAGGAGCGTGGCGACCAGCGCGGCGTCGAGCACATAAGGAACGGCGTGGAGGATGGAGACAAACATAACATCCGTTTGTCGCGCGCCGGCGCAACGAGGTTCACGCGACCTGTGCGTCAGCGGATCGAAATTTGGATCAACTCAAAGCAAGGCGCCGTCCCGCGCCGGTTTGCCGCAGTTGGCGATAACGTGAATGCGCCCTGCGGTAGCCCCTGCTAGCTTTCGGCCACGAGTCGAAAAGGGGGACGACCATGAGTCTGCAAACTTGCGAGCGCCAACTGTCACGCTTTGCGCCTGAGATTTTGAGCATCCTGCGCATCGTCACGGCGCTATTGTTGCTGCAGCATTGCTTCACCAAGTTCTTTGGCTTTCCCGGCACGATGCCGACGCCGGCGACGTTCTCGCTGATCTGGTGGGCGGGCGCGATCGAGCTTGTCGGCGGTATCCTCGTGTTGATCGGTTTGTTCACGCGGGTGGCGGCCTTCATCCTTTCCGGCGAGATGGCGTTCGCCTATTTCATCGGTCACGCCCCGAAGGGCTTCTATCCGCTGACCAATGGCGGCGAGGCCGCCGTGCTCTTCTGCTTCGTGTTCCTCTACATCGCCGCGGCCGGCGCTGGCCCGTGGAGCGTTGACGCGACGCGTGGACGCTGAGGGCGCAAGCCGCCCGCCTCCACCTTGCGTGACGTCGGGCGGCGGGGCTTTTGCCGTGCGCCGAGCGGCGAACTTATTTCGGCTTATCGAGTGCCCCGGCCTGCGGCGCGCTCGCGGCGCTGTTCGCCTGTGGCGCGCGCCAGGGCGCGACCACGAGCGTGACGCCCGCGAGGACGAGCAAGGCGCCGAGGACGCGCATGAGGTCGGCAGGGCGCGGCGTTTGCAGCACGCCAAAATGGTCAAGCAGGAGCGAGGCGACGATCTGCCCGAACACCGCGAGGCAGATGATCGCCGCCGTGCCGAGCCGTGGCACCAGCAGAGTGAAGCAGGCGACATAGACCGCGCCGAGTGCGCCGCCCGCCCAGATCCAGATTGGAAAGCGTGCGCCCGGCCGCGGCATCAGCGAGGTGCGCGCGGCGATGAGATAGAGGCCGAGCAGCACCGTGCCGACGAGGAAAGACACGAACGCGGCCGCGACCGGACCGCCGATATTCGTGCCGAGCCGCGCGTTCAAGAGGCCCTGCAGCGGCAGCATCGTGCCGATGAGCGCGGCGATGAGAATGGCGGGGAGGAGGGTCATGACAGGACCTTTGCCAAAGAACGGGGGCGTCTTTCGATCCGATCTCGCAGCGATATGCAAGCCGTGCGGTCGCGGCGCATGGCCATTATGCGCAGGCTCGCCCGTTACGCATTCCACCAGGTCCAGGCGAGCTTCGCCGCGGCGAAGACGAAGATCGCGCCGACCAACGCGAGAAAGATCCATACCGCGAGATCGAACTGCTTCTTGAACTCCTTCACGCCCTCGCCGAAGCGCGTCGGCCGGCGCTGCGTACCCGCGCTCAGGCGGCGCAGGAACATGATGACCGGCAGGGCCGCGGCGACGAAGGCGATGAACTTGAGAAGCATGGCGGCGGACAGTGGCGCAGGCGCGTTGGCGGCGCAAGCGCTGGGATATGTGTTGTGCAGCCGCGGACTCACATTCCCGCTGCCGCGCGTACGCCGTCGATGACGAACTGCACCGCCAGCGCCGCGAGGATGACGCCGAGGAGGCGTGTCAACACCAGGTTCCCGACGACGCCGAGCAGCCGTGTGATCGCCGCCGCCACACAGAAGGACGCCGCGGCGATAAGCCCGACCAGCACGATCACCCCGATCAGGCCCGCGAGGCGCGACGGATCGCCCGCCGCGCGGCCCGCGAGGAGGAGCGTCGCGGCGATGGCGCCGGGACCGGCCAGCAGCGGAATGCCGAGCGGGAAGGCGGCGATATGCGTCGCGTGCTCCTTCTCGGCCGCGTCCTGCGCCGTATTGGACTGACGGTCGGTGCGCTTGCCGTAGACCATCTCGAAGGCGATGGCGAACAGGAACAGCCCGCCGGCGATACGGAAGGCGGGTAGGCCGATGCCGAGTTTCGTCAGCAGCCATTGGCCGACCAGCGCCGAGGCGGCGAGGATGCCGACCGCGATGGCGCTGGCGCGAAAGGCGATGCCGCGTTTCACGACCGCCGGCAGCCCCTGCGTCAGCCCAGCGAAGATTGGCGCCAGGCCGATCGGATCGACCACGACCACCAGCGTCGTCAGTGCGGAGATCAGATATTCGGCGAGGCCGGGCGGCACGCGGCTATTCTCCTGCTCGTGCCGTCTTTCAAGTCAGGTTTCGTGACCGCTCACAAGCGTTATTTTATCCGACTATTTCATCGACTCATCGTAGATCGCGTGAACCCGGTCGCGCAGCAGGCCGAGCGAGCGAACCTTGATGTCGCGCTCGTGGTTGTTGAGAACCGCAAACTCATAGCGGCTGTCGATGAAGCCGAGATAGGCCGTCTCGCCGACGTCGCTCGCGGCCCAGATGCCGTCATGGTAGTGGATCGCGGTATTTCCGTTGCGGTGAGTTCCGAAAAATCCGTAGCCGAGCCGGAACATCTGATTGAGCGTGCGATTGCTGATGATGCCGCCACGGCGGCGCACTTTATCAGCGACCTGCAAGATCTCGTTGCATGAGACGTGCCAGCCCACGGCGCCGGCGTAGATTGTCAGATCAGAACTGATGTCGACGCCATGCGTGCCGGTGCTGACCGGCGGATAGCCGTAGCCAATCGCGGCGTCGGTGTAGGACTTCATGCCGGAGAACGGCGGAAGATTCCACAGAGCCGTGGTCGACTTCAGGCTTGCGAAGGAGACGCCGGAGGGACGCCAGACGTTCTCCTGCATATAGTCGTTGAAATGCTTGCGGGTGAGCGCATCCCAGGCCGTGTCGTTCGAGATTCCGAAGCCGATGGCTTTGCCGTAATCGACGTCGCGTTGCAGATCGCCGTTGATGATCGGGATGAGGATGCGCATCAGGGCGTAATTGGAGTTGGCATAATGGTTGCCCTCTCCGATGGCCGACGGGGCGTTTGCGATCTCGCGCTTCACATCGGCATAGGCGCAATCGACCGTCCAGAGGCCGTGCTCGTGGCTCAAAATGTTATGGAAGGTCAGAAAGTAGGCCTTGGGGCCGATCGTCCAATATGACGGCAGGAAGTCGCGCACCTTGCGGTCGAACGAGATCCCTTTTTTGTAAAGGAGTTTCACCAAGCCGACGGCGCTGAAAAACTTGCTGACACTGGCAATGTGCATGCGCGTGTCGCTGTCCCACCGCACGCCGCCATCGGCGACCGAACGAGCATATCCGTTGGCGCGCGCGGCGATCGGCTTGCCATCCCGATTGATCTGCAGCGCGAAGCCGACGCCGTCGGCGGTCAATGAATGCGCGAGGAGGTCAGCGAAGCGTGTCGCCGAGAATGCGCGGGCAAGCTTGCGTGGGCGTAACGCCTCGGTCAGGCCCTGTGCGAGGCCTTTGTCGATCTCGAGACCGCGCAACGCCGGGGCGGGCGTGGCGTATTGCGTGAACGTGTCGTGCGACACGCGGGCGAGCTTCAGCGCCTTTTCGAGCGCGACGCCCTTCAATTGTCGCGGCGCCTTGCCGGGCTTTGCTTTCACTTCGGTTCTCGCCTTTGTCGAGACCGGGGCGGCGTGCTTTGCGACGGTTTTGCGAACGGCTTTACGAAGGGGTGGGCGGGCCATGGCGCTGCAGCCTTCATTGAGTGGTGGAGTTTGTCGAGGCGGGAAATATTTCAGGAAGCTTGAAATATTTCCATCAAGCGTGCCTGGTATTTGGCGAAGCGTTTAATTGCATGCGCGTTTTTGCCGACGTTTTAATGCAATCTTGGCCGGTCTGTTTCCGGTTGCATCCCCCATCGCGCGGCTGGTTTCAGGGGTGTCTTTTCGGCTTGGTGACGGGCGCGGGCGCCGACGAAGGCAGCGGGTTGGATGCAGCTCTTGCAACTCATTGAAAAACGAAAAGAAAAACCTATCTATTGCGCACGCTTTTCCGTGGTCTTTCGAGGCCGGTTGGGGTAAATTCCAGCCCACGCTTAACGACTTGAGATTCGCCTTTGCCCGACACTGAAGATACGCGCCCGGGGGGCCCTGGTCCCTCGGACATTCGTCCTGTTTCCATTACCGACGAGATGCGCCGCTCGTACCTCGATTACGCGATGAGCGTGATCGTGGCGCGGGCGCTGCCGGATGTGCGCGACGGCCTCAAGCCGGTGCACCGGCGCATTCTCTATTCGATGTACGAGCAGGGGCACACGCCCGACAAGAAGTACGTTAAGTCCGCGCGCATCGTCGGCGACGTGATGGGCAAGTACCATCCGCACGGCGACAGCGCCATCTACGACGCGCTGGTGCGCATGGCGCAGGACTTCTCCATGCGCCTGCCGCTGGTGGACGGGCAGGGCAATTTCGGCTCGGTCGACGGCGATCCCGCCGCGGCGATGCGCTACACGGAATCGCGTCTGGCAAGGCCGGCGCTCGCGCTTCTCGACGACATCGACAAGGCGACCGTCGACTTCCAGCCGAACTACGACGGCAACGAGAAGGAGCCGGTGGTTCTGCCGGCGCGCTTCCCGAATCTGCTTGTCAACGGCGCCGGCGGCATCGCCGTCGGCATGGCGACGAACATCCCGCCGCACAATCTCGGCGAGGTGATCGACGCGTGCCTGGCGCTGATCGACGATCCCGAACTCGGCATCGACGACCTCATCAAGATCGTTCCCGGCCCCGACTTCCCGACCGGCGGCGTTATCCTCGGCCGCGCTGGCATTCGCGGCGCCTATCACCTCGGCCGCGGCTCGATCGTCATGCGCGGCAAGGTCGAGATCGAGGAGATCCGCAAGGATCGCGAAGCCATCATCATTTCGGAAATTCCGTATCAGGTGAACAAGGCCTCGATGGTGGAGCGCATCGGCGAACTGGTGCGCGAGAAGAAGATCGAAGGCATCGCCGAACTGCGCGACGAATCCGATCGCGACGGCTTCCGCGTCGTCGTCGAGATCAAGCGCGACGCCGTGGCGGACGTCGTGCTCAACCAGCTCTACCGCTTCACCCCGCTGCAGACGACGTTCGGCGCCAACATGGTGGCGCTCGATGGCGGCCGCCCGCTGGTGATGAACCTCAAGGACATGCTGCGCGCGTTCGTGGCGTTCCGCGAGGAGGTCGTCTCCCGGCGCACCAAATATCTGCTCGGCAAGGCGCGCGACCGCGCGCACACCTTGGTCGGCCTCGCCATTGCCGTCGCCAATATCGACGAGGTGATCCGCATCATCCGCGGCGCGCGCGACCCGAACGAGGCGCGCGAGGCGCTGATGGCGCGCGACTGGCCGGCGCAGGCCGTCGCCGATCTCGTGGCGCTGATCGACGATCCGCGCCACCGTCTTTCGGACGAGCAAACCTACCGGCTGTCGAACGAGCAGGCGCGCGCCATTCTCGACCTGCGCCTGCAGCGCCTCACGGCGCTCGGCCGCGACGAGATCGCCGAGGAACTCGACAAGCTCGCGGTGGAGATCACCGACTATCTCGATATCCTGCGCTCGCGCGCCCGCATCCTCGGCATCGTCAAGGACGAGCTCGCCGCGGTGCGCGACCAGTTCGCGACGCCGCGCCGCACCGAAATTCTCGAGCAGGAAGGCGAGGTCGAGGACGAGGACCTGATCCAGCGCGAGGACATGGTCGTCACCGTCTCGCATCACGGCTACGTCAAGCGCGTGCCGCTCTCGACCTATCGCGCGCAGAAGCGCGGCGGCAAGGGACGCTCCGGCATGCAGACGCGCGACGAGGACTTCGTCACGCGACTGTTCGTCGCTAATACGCACACGCCAGTGCTGTTCTTCTCCTCGCGCGGCCAAGTCTACAAGGAGAAAGTCTGGCGCCTGCCGGTCGCGGCGCCGCAGGCGCGCGGCAAGGCGATGATCAACATCCTGCCGATGCAGCAGGGCGAGCGCATCACCACGATCATGCCGCTGCCGGAGGACGAGAGCACCTGGGCGAGCCTCGACGTGATGTTCGCGACGACGCGCGGCACCGTGCGGCGCAACAAGCTTTCCGATTTCTCCGATGTGCGCCGTTCCGGCATCATCGCCATGAAGCTCGACGAAGGCGACGAGATCGTCGACGTGCAGATCTGCACCGAGGCGGACGACGTGCTGCTCACCACCTCGGCTGGGCAGTGCATCCGCTTCCCGACCACCGATGTGCGCGTGTTCCAGGGACGCACCTCGATGGGTGTGCGCGGCATCGCGCTGCAGGGCGAGAGCGACAAGGTGATCTCGCTCACCATCCTGCATCACTTCGAAGCGACGCCGGAGGAGCGCTCCGTCTATCTCAAGCAGTCGGGCGCCATCCGCCGCGCGGCGACGGGCGAGGAAGCGGACGCGGGCGAAGGCGTGGAGCCGAGCGAGCCGACGCCGGAAACGCAGGCGGCGGATGCCGGCGCGTCGATCTCGTCGGAACGCTACGCCGAAATGGGCGCGGCGGAGCAGTTTGTGCTCACCATCACCGAACTCGGATACGGCAAGCGTTCGTCCTCGTTCGAGTTCCGCATCTCCGGACGCGGCGGCAAGGGCATCCGTGCGACCGACATCGGCAAGATTGACGAGATCGGCCACCTCGTCGCCGCCTTCCCGGTGGAGATGGCTGACCAGATCATGCTGGTGAGCGACGGCGGGCAGTTGATCCGCGTGCCGGTCGAAGGCATCCGCATGACCAGCCGCGCGTCGAAGGGCGTGCGCGTGTTTGCGACGGCCGAGGGCGAGCGCGTCGTTTCTGTCGAACGCCTCAGCGAGGACGCGAACGGCGAGAGTGGAGATGGCGACGGTGGGGATAGCGCCGATGAGCCGTCAACCTAGCGCGTCATTCCGGATGGCCGCGAAGCGGCCGGTCCGGAATCCATACGCCGCGGCGCTGGGGATATGGATTGCGGGCTCGCGGCCTTGGGCCGCGTCCCGGAATGACAGGCCCGGGTCGCTCTTCTCAGGAGCCGTTTTTCGTGTCGTTGTTGCTGCTCAGCAGCCAGCAGGATAGTCCCGCCCCATGCCGCGCATCGCCCTTTACGCCGGATCGTTCGATCCGATCACCAATGGCCACGTCGATGTCGTGCGCCAGTCGATGCGGCTCGCCGACAAGCTCGTGTTGGCGATCGGCGTCCATCCCGGCAAGACGCCGATCTTCTCGGCCGAGGAGCGTGCCGCGATGCTGGAGGAGGTCTGCGGGCCTCTCGCCCGCGCGGCGAAGTGCGAACTCGTCTGCACGACCTTCAAGGGGCTTGTCGTGGGCGCGGCGAAGGAGCACGGGGCGACGGTGCTGATCCGGGGCCTGCGCGACGCCACCGATTTCGACTACGAGATGCAGATGGCGGGTATGAACGGGGTCATGGCGCCACAGGTGCAGACGGTGTTCCTGCCGGCGACGCCGCCGGTGCGCCCGATCACCGCCACATTGGTGCGCCAGATCGCGGGGATGGGCGGCGACGTGGCGTCCTTTGTTCCGGCTACGGTTGCGAAGCGGCTTGCGGCCAAGTTCAAAGCGAAGGCGTGAGATGGAAATGGCGTGCCAAACCCAGAAGCCGTCATCCTGAGGTGCGAGCGAAGCTCGCCTCGAAGGATGGCCAAGACACGGGCCGTCGTCCTTCGAGGCTCGCCTTCGGCGAGCACCTCAGGATGACGGGTTGGGAGTGCGTCGAATTCCGCCCGTGTATCTGATTGAAGATTCCAAACCCGAATTTGAAACAGGACATTCAATGAAACGCTTTTTCGTCCTCGCCGCCTTCGCTGCCATCCTGATGAGTGCAGCGCCGGCCTCCGCCCAGTCGGACCCGCAGAACACGCTCAAGCTCGACACCACCAAGGGCATGGTGACGATCCAGTTGCGCCCGGACCTCGCGCCGAAGCATGTCGAGCGCATCAAGCTCCTGGCGCGCGAGAAATTCTACGACAACGCGCCGTTCCATCGCGTCATTCCCGGCTTCATGGCGCAGACCGGCGACGGCGCCAAAGGCGACGGCACCGGCGGTTCGAAGCATCCGAACCTGCAGGCCGAGTTCACCAAGACGCCGTTCAAGCGCGGCATCGTGGGCATGGCGCGCGCGCGCGACCCGAATTCGGCGAACAGCCAGTTCTTCATCACTTATGCCGACGCGCCGCATCTCAACGGCCAGTATACCGTCGTCGGCCAGGTCGTGAGCGGCATGGACGTGGTCGACAAGCTCAAGCCCGGCGAACCCGTCGTCAACCCCGACCGTATCAAGACCGCGCGCATCGCCGCCGACAAATAGGCGCCCGTTTCACGGGCTGCTTCGCGCGGCCCATTCCGTTGCCCGCATAAGCGGCGGGCCAAGCAAAAAGGACAATCTCATGGCGAACCCCGAAGACACTTTAATCCTCGAGACCACGAAAGGGACGGTGAAGATCGCGATGCGTCCCGATCTCGCCCCCAATCATGTCGAGCGCATCAAGGAACTGGTGAAGCTCGGCTTCTACGACGGCGTCGTCTTCCATCGCGTCATCGACGGCTTCATGGCGCAGACGGGCTGCCCGGAGGGCACCGGCACCGGCGGCTCGGGCAAGAAGCTCAAGGCCGAGTTCAACGCCGAGCCGCATGTGCGCGGCACCGTCTCCATGGCACGCGCGCAGAACCCCGATTCCGGCGACAGCCAGTTTTTTATCTGCTTCGACGACGCGACCTTCCTCGACGGGCAATACACCGCCTGGGGCAACGTCATCGAGGGCATGGAGAATGTCGACAAGATCAAGCGGGGCGAGCCGGTGCGCGATCCCGACAAGATCATCAAGGCCTCGATGGCGGCGTAAGCTGCCGGGCCGTAGACACCGGGCCGTCACCCCTCGAGGCTCGCTTTGCGAGCACTTCAAGGTGACCCTCAGGGGGACGGAGTGACCAGCCGCGCTGTGGGCGTGCCGCTGGAGCACGGCATAATCCGAAAGACTCGTCATGGCCGGGCTTGTCCCGGCCATCACGATTCAATAGGCACTGAACGAACCTAAGCGAGATCGCCGGGACAATAAGGCGTTCACGCCCGTCCTTCGCGACGGGCTATCCCGGCGATGACGTGAGTGGACATGCGCACCGATCTTTTCGACTTCGACCTTCCCCCCGAACGCATCGCGTTGCGTCCGGCCGAGCCGCGCGACGCGGCTAGGCTCCTGGTCGTATGCCCCGGCGAAAACCCGCAGTGGGAGGACCGCCGCTTCGGCGACCTCACCGCGCTTTTGCAGCCGGGCGACGCGCTGGTGCTCAACGAGACGCGCGTCATTCCCGCGCGGCTGACCGGCCGCCGCCTCGGGCCGGACGGCACTGGTCCGCGCATCGAGGTGACGCTGCATAAGCGCCTCGACGGCTCGCGCTGGCTAGCCTTCGCCAAGCCGGCGAAGAAGCTCGCCGCCGGCGACGCGCTGCGCTTCGGCGAGGAAGGGAAAGTCTGCTTTCTCGGCCAACTCGACGCCAGCGTCGAAGCGAAAGGCGAGGGCGGCGAAGTGACGCTCTCCTTCGCGTTTCACGGTCCGGTTCTGGATCAGGCGATCGCCGAGCGCGGCGCGATGCCGCTGCCGCCCTACATCGCCTCGCGCCGCGCGCCCGACGAGCGCGACAGTGTCGATTATCAGACGGTGTTCGCGCGCGAGGAAGGCTCGGTCGCGGCGCCCACCGCCGGCCTGCATTTCACCGACGCGATGCTCGACGCCTTGCGCGCGCGCGGCATCGGCGTGCATTTCGTCACGCTGCATGTCGGCGCCGGCACGTTCCTGCCGGTGAAAGCTGACGACACGGCAGATCACGCCATGCATTCCGAATGGGGCGAGATCGGCGCCGACACCGCGGCAGCGCTCAACGCCGTGCGCGATCAAGGCGGGCGCATCGTCGCCGTCGGCAGCACCGCGCTGCGGCTTCTTGAAAGCGCGGCGGATGCGCAGGGCCGGGTGCGGCCGTTCTCCGGCGAGACGGACATCTTCATCACGCCCGGCTACCGCTTCAAAGCCGCCGACCTGATGGTGACGAATTTCCATCTGCCGCGTTCGACGCTGTTCATGCTGGTCGCGGCGTTCAGCGGGCTCGACACGATGCAGCGCGCTTACGCGCATGCCATCGCGAGCGAGTATCGGTTCTATTCCTATGGCGACGCATGCTTGTTGCACCGCGCGTCCACTTGACGGTGCTTCGCGGCCATGGTTCGAGACGCGTCCCTCCGGGTCGCTCCTCACCATGAGGACTTTTCTGCGGCGCCCGCTGAGACCTCGTCCTGAGGAGCCGCCGCGGGCGGCGTCTCGAAGGATGGCGACACACGACGAGTTGAATGTCCGAACCCTTCACCTTTCGCCTTTCTGCCGTCGACGGCGCCGCGCGCACCGGCGAGCTGGTCACGCCGCATGGCGTCGTCCGCACGCCGGCGTTCATGCCGGTGGGCACGCAAGCGACGGTGAAGGGAATCCTGCCGGAAGCCGTGCGGGCGACCGGCGCCGATATCCTGCTCGGCAACACCTATCACCTGATGCTGCGCCCCGGTGCCGAGCAGGTCGCCGCGCTCGGCGGCCTGCATCGTTTCATGAACTGGCCGCACCCGATCCTCACCGACTCCGGCGGTTTCCAGGTGATGTCGCTCGCGACCTTGCGCAAGGTCGATAGCGACGGCGTGACCTTCCGTTCGCATCTCGACGGCTCGACGCATCGGCTGACGCCCGAGCGCGCGGTCGAGATGCAGACACTGCTCGGTTCCGATATCGTCATGCAGCTCGACGAATGCATTCGCCTGCCGGCGGAACGCGATGAGATCGCGCGCGCGATGGAGCTCTCGCTTGCTTGGGCGGAGCGCTGCAAACGTGTCTTCGAAGGCGCATCGCCCGGCCGTGCGCTGTTCGGCATCGTGCAAGGCGGCGACGACCCGGAACTACGCGTTGAAAGCGCGCGCCGCCTTGTCGATATCGGCTTTCCCGGCTATGCGATCGGCGGCCTCGCGGTCGGCGAGCCGCAGGATGTGATGCTGCGCATGATCGAGATCGTGGCGCCGGCGCTGCCTGCCGCCCGCCCGCGTTATCTCATGGGCGTTGGCACGCCGGAGGATATTCTCGAGGCGGTGGCGCGCGGCATCGACATGTTCGACTGCGTGATGCCGACGCGCAATGGCCGCCATGGCCTCGCATTCACACGGCGCGGCCCGGTGAACCTTAAGAACGCGCGCCACGCCGCCGATCCGCGTCCGCTCGATGGAGAGAGCCCGTGCGCCGCCGCGCGCGACTACAGCCGTGCCTATCTGCATCACCTCGTCAAGGCGAACGAGATGCTCGGCGCCATCCTGCTCTCGACGATCAATCTCGCTTACTATCAAGATCTGATGGCGGGGATGCGCGCGGCGATCGCGAACCGTTCTTTCGAAGCGTTCCGCGCGGCGACGCGCGAAGGTTGGGAAGCAGGCGATATCGCGCCGTTTGCGTCGTTGTAGGCGACGCGGCATCACCTTTCACCGCTATCCGAGGCTGACCGGGCATTCGGCGAGGCAGGTCCGTGTCCTTCCTCTCAAGGGGAGGATGACGGATTTGGCTGCTTGATGACTTAAGCCGCTGTGCTGAGCCGCTCCGGCATGTCCGGCGTTTCGGGCAGGCTCGGATCGCTCGGCGGGTCCGAAAGCTCGACGCGGTTTCGTCCCTTCGCCTTGGCGCGGTAGAGCGCCTGATCGGCGCGCTCCAACAGCAGCGCGAGATCGTCGGTCGGCTCCTGGATGATCGAGACGCCGATGCTCAAGGTCGCGTGGACCTTGTTGTGCGCGCCGAGCGCCACGGCGGCCGATTCAAAATTCGTGCGCAGACGCTCGGCGACGAGATAGGCGTTGTCACGGTCGGCGTCCGTCAGCAGCACGGCGAATTCCTCGCCGCCGATGCGGCCGACGACGTCGGAGGGGCGCAGGCTGCGCCCCGCGATCTCGGCGAACGTGCGCAATGCGATATCGCCGACCAGGTGCCCGTACTGATCGTTGACGGCCTTGAAGTGATCGAAGTCGAGGAGGAAGACGGCGACCGGCCGCCCGCGCTTGACCTGCATGCGGATCGTTTCCTCCCCGAGCTGGAGGAAGGCGCGGCGGTTGGCGAGGCCGGTGAGCGGATCGACCATCGCGGCCGTTCGCTGACGCAGTTCCGCGCGTTCCTTTGCCATCGCCAGCAGCACGAAAGCGATGGCGATGGTGAACAGCAGCGCTTCCGCGCTCATCACCGTCAGCCATGCGCTGGAAAGAATGCCGTGGCTGTTGATCGGCCGCGAGATGGCCGTCACCAGCGGCGTGCGCACCAGGAACAGTACGCCATTGCTGAACAGCAGGACGATGGCCGGCCAGCGCGACACCAGGCTCTCGCCGCGACCGCGCCAGAACTCGTAAGCCGTCGCCCAACTGAAGGCCGCGATGATGCTCACGCCCATCAGGCCGCGCAGATAGAGCGCGTCGGTGAATCCTGGGACCTGGCAAACGATGAGCCAAAGGATCGCGCCGGCGCAGAGCGAGCCGGGAAGCGGCTTGCGCCCGTCGAAGACGCGCGCGCCGGTCCAAGTCACGCCGAACGAGGTGAAAAGCAGCGCGCTCGCGAGATCGATGGAGACCAGGTTGGGCACCCAGCCGTAGGTGCCGTAGAGCACGACGGAAACGCTGCGCATCAAATGCGCGCTGCCCCACCAGGCGACGCCATGCGTGTTCTTGTTCTGCAGCCAGACGAGCAGCAGCAGAATGCCGAGCATCGCCTCGACGTGCATCGTGAGGATGAAAAGCGTGTTGACGTCCATGACCGGAGCTGCAACTCCGCCGCCCAAGCTGCCCAGGCGAACTTAAGCCGCGCCACCCCAATGAAGAGTGAATCCGGTCACGTACACCGTACACTCTTTGTGTATGGTTGCCGTATTCTTTCCGGCCGGTGCGGCACGGCGGCCCTGCACCCTAAGATCGTGGCGCGGATGCCTCTCCGAGAGGGTCAGGGGGGCTCGGGCAGGGGCATCCAGTGCGTCGGATGCAGGGTGTCGATCGAGGCCGAGGTGCCGAACCAGTCGCCGCCTCCCCACGGATCCGCGACCCAATAACCGGGCGTGACGCCGACCTTGGGATCGAACAGCAAGTGCAGCACGCGCTTGCCTTCATCCTCCGGCCGCGGGCGCGGCGCCGTCGCGATCGGCTGCCAGGCGAGGGGCTCGCGCATGGCTTCGCCGTGTGGCGGGACAACGCTGGGCGCTTGCGGCAGCGATGGCGCTTCCATGTCCGGCGAAACGGTAGGGGCCGGCGTCAGGGCCGGCTTTTCAGTCGCCGGCTCCGCCGCCGCGGGTTTTTCCGGCGTTGGAATCTCGACGGCCGGGCCGTCCGCCGCGGGCTCGCTGGGCGCGGCGCTTTGCGCAACGGCCTGGTCCGTGGCCGGCTGGCCGGCAATCGCTTTGTCGACGATGTGTTTTTCGATCGGCGGCTTCGGCCGTTTCGCCGCGGCGGCCCTCAACAGCGCGCGGCTCTTGTCGCGGCAGGGGCAGCGCGCGTGCCGCTTGCGCGCCGGCACGCGCGCGTCGTCGCACAGGACGTGCTCGCCGCTATCGAGCAGCACGCCGCAGAGATCGAAACGCCACAGCGCGCGCGCCGCCGCCACGACCTCCGCTTCCGATGGCTCGGCGGCCTTGGCGCTCTTGGCAGGGGCGGCGCTACGGCCGACTTTCTCACGCTCGATCATCGATGACGCACGCAACAGCACGACAGAAGAGGCGGGCGCAAACGCCCGTTTCCTTTAACCAAGATAGGAGGGCCGATGCCTGCGCCATGCAAGGCCGCAAGCGCGCAATGGTTAATGCGGCTTACGCGCAAAGCCTCACCATGGCTTGAAATAGAACAGCGTGAACGCGATCACGAAACCGATGATCGCACCGATCAGCCAGTTGGGCACCGCAGACTCCCGCCGTCGTCACTCCGCGCCATCGCGGTAGTATAGCCGTTCCGTCAGGTGCGTGCGCAGAGACGCCGGGCGCGCCGTCCCGCACCTGCAGTTGCGACTGATTTGCATTTTAGAATCAGAGGCTTGCCTTGGTCGGCGCGGCCGCCTAGACAGGCGCCATCGCACCGAGGAACGGCAGGATAGAGCGGCGCCATGGACCGCATTCAAAGGCTGGCGCTGGGCAGCATCGTCGTCGGGATCGCCGTCCTGGCCCTCAAATACGCCGCCTATGTGCTGACCGGCAGCGTCGCGCTATGGTCGGACGCTGTCGAGAGCGTCGTCAATGTCGCGACCGGCATCGTCGCGCTTCTCGCCGTCCGCCTAAGCGCCAAGCCGGCCGACGCCGGGCATCCTTACGGCCACCAGAAGGCGGAATATTTCTCGGCGGTCTTTGCGGGCGTTCTCATCATCGTCGCCGCCGTTACCATCCTGCACGAGGCTTATCTTGCCTTCCGCGCGCCAAAGCTGCTCGACCTCTCGTGGCCGGGACTGGCGGTGAACGGCATAGCGAGTGTCCTCAATGCCGGCTGGTCGTGGGTGCTGATCCGGCAGGGACGGGCGCACAGGTCGCCGGCGCTCGTGGCGGACGGCCGACATCTCCTCACCGACGTCATCTCGTCGGTCGGCGTGCTGGCCGGCGTAACGCTGGCGGCGATAACGGGATGGCCGCTGCTCGATCCTGTGCTCGCCGCTCTCGTGGCGCTTCAGATCCTATGGGCGGGATGGAGCATGATGAAGGAATCGCTGGGCGGGCTCATGGACGAGGCTGTGCCCCCTGAAACGCTGGCACGCATCCGCGAGCTGATCGCCACCAATGCGGAGGGCGCGATCGAAGCGCACGATCTGCGCACACGCCACGCCGGGCGCATGATGTTCATCGATTTCCATCTCGTGGTGACGAGCACGATGACGGTGTCGCAGGCGCACGGCATTTGCGATCGCCTGGAGCGCGCCATCCGCGAGGAATACCCGGATGCGCTGATTTCCGTGCACGTCGAGCCTGACGACAAGGCAAAACACGCCGGCATCGTGGTGCTGTGATCGCGCTGATCGGCGCCTGCACCATGCAGCGCGGCGCCATCGTAAACCGCACGGGGGCGGGCGAGATGCGCCCACCCCCGTGCGCTGCGTCGATAGCCGGACGTTCAGTGTCCGACGGCGTCGGTCTTGCACTTCTTGGTGAAGCTCGTCTTGGCGGCGCCGTTGAGCTTCTTTTCCGCCGCCTGCGCGTCGCAGGCGGTGCCGGCGTCGCGCTCGCATTTCGTCATGAAGCTGGTCTTGGCGGCGCCGGCGAGCTTCTTCTCTTGCGCCTGCGCCGCGCAACTGGCGGCGTTGGCGGCGACGCTTGCGAACGTCATCGACGCGGCGAAGAGAGCAATGACGAGGGCCTTCATTGAAATCTCCCGAGTGAACGCCGTGAATCGGCGGAGAGGATTTTACCGCACGCCGCAAGAGGCGTCATCTGGCGGAATTTTTAGCACTGCCCTGCAATCGCCATAAACAGCGCCGCCGCCACAAATCCGTCACGCCGGGCAAGCGTCCCCTTCGCGTCCGTGTGCGAAGCCTTTTATAACCGACCTTCGGAAAGTCGGGCAGGCTGAGCGCAAAAGCGGAGTACGGACGAATGCAAGCCTACTATTCTGTCGCCATCGTCACCTTGCTGACCAGTCTCGCTTACTTCGGCATGGCGTTGCAGGTCGCGCGCACGCATCACAGGACCGGCATATTGGCGCCGGCGATGACGGGCGATCCGGCGCTGGAGCGCACCATCCGCGCGCATGCGAATATGCTCGAATGGATGCCGATCTTCCTGCCGTCCATGTGGCTGTTCGCGATCTATTGGAGCGCGACGGTCGCGGCGCTCCTCGGCCTCGTGTGGATCATCGGCCGGGTCATCTACTTCGTGGGCTATGTCTCCGAGCCGAACAGGCGCTTCCCCGGCTTCTTCATCCAATCGACTGCGGCGTTCATCCTGCTGCTCGGCGCGCTCGGCCGCATCGTCTACCTGGCGGTGACGAATCACGCGCTATAGGGCTGGGGGAAACTCCCCACTATTGACCCTGCGGAAATGGCCCCCTACACAACGCCCACCCCGGGGAGCGCGTAGCTCAGTTGGTAGAGCAACTGACTTTTAATCAGTAGGTCCTGGGTTCGAGTCCCAGCGCGCTCACCAAAAAGATTTCCCATTTGGTTGGGATGCGCCGTTTTTGCCCAGTGAGAGCGTCGCCGTAGACAGCATTTCAAGCGGACTAACTGCGGTAACCAGTGGGACCTGCGCTAACCCAGCGCAGTGCCGCTGGCGTCCTTTGTTTGACCGCCTTTCCCCCCGCTTGCCGCCGGTAGCCGCACGACGAAGCAGGTGCCGCCGCCGTCGGCCGCCTCGCAGGCGATGTCGCCGCCGTGGCTGCGTGCGATCTGGCGCACCAGCGCGAGGCCGAGGCCGGCGCCGCGGCCGCTCTCGGCGAAACCCGCCGGCCGGTAGAACGGCTCGAAGATGCGTTCGCGCTCCTCGGCCGGGACGCCCTTGCCGTGGTCGCGTACGGTGAGCACCGCCTGCGCGCCGTCGCGCCGGATGGTCATCTCCGGGCTTTCGTCGCCGGCGTGGCGCTGCGCATTCTCGACGAGGTTGCGCACGAGGCGGCGCAGGAGCACGCGGTCGCCGCGCATCGTGACGCTTTCGCCTTCGACGGCGACACCCTCGCGCGCGGCTTCCTCGGCGGCGAGCGCCAGCAGGTCGAAGGTTTCCGCCCGCTCCGGGGCGCCGACGGCTTCGAGGCGGCTCGCGAGCAAAATCTCCTCGATGAGCTGGTCGAGCTCGCCGATGTCGACCTTGAGGTGCGCGCGCAGTTTTGGATCGGCGTTCTCGCCGAGCAGGGCGAGCGCCATGTTGATGCGCGTCAGCGGCGTGCGCAGTTCGTGCGAGCAGTTGGCGAGCAGAAGCTTGTGCGAGCGCACGAGTTCCTCGATGCGCGCCGCCGATTGATTGAAGCTCGTGGCGAGCGCGGCGACCTCGTCCTTGCCCTGTACCGGCGCGCGCACGCTCAAGTCGCCGCCGCCGAACTGATCGACGCTCGTTTTCAGCCGCTCGAGCCGCCGCGTCAGCCGCCGCGCGATCGGGTAGGCGCCGAGGCCGACCGCGAACGCGATGGCGGCGAGGCCGATGAGAAGATACGCGCCCGGCCGCCATGGCCCGCCATGCGGCAGCGCGACGACGAGCGTGCGACCGTCGTTGAGTTTGAGCAGCCACGCCGGTCCGCCCGGGCCGCGCATCCAGCCGGGCTCGCGGTCGAGCCGCACATGCGGCGGCATCGGGCGTCCGGCCTGCGCGATGAGCGCGCCGTCGCGCGTATAGAGCGAGAGATCGGAGTGCAGCCGCTCGTGCAGATGCGCGAGTGCCTGCTGTTGCTCCGCACGCGGCGCTTGCGGGCCGGGGAGGGCGCTGGTCGCGAGTTCGCCGGCGACGGAGAACGCTTCCTCGAAGCGCTGCTCGTCGGATCCGAAGCGCCACAGCGCGCCCATCGTGAAGACGATCAGCAGCAGGATGGCGACGATGGTGAGGTAGAACTGGAGATAAAGCCGCCGCATCGCGTCAGCGATCCTGCTCACGCGCGAAGACGTAGCCGGCGCCGCGCACGGTGATGATGCGGCGCGGGTTCTTCGGATCGTCCTCAATGGCGGCGCGGATGCGCGAGATATGGATGTCGATCGAGCGGTCGAAGGCTTCCAGCGCTTCGCCCTTCATCAAGTCCATCAGCGCGTCGCGCGACATCACCCGGCCGGCATGTTCGGCGAGCGCGACGAGCAGCGAGAACTGATACGAGGTGAGCGTGCGCTCGTCGCCGTCGACGGTGACGCGGCGCGAGCCGCGGTCGATCTCCAGCCGCCCGAAGCGCAGCGCGTCGCGCGGCGCGCTCGCGCGTCCGCGCCGCAGCAGCGCCCGCACGCGCGCCAAGAGTTCGCGCGGCTCGAACGGCTTCGGCAGGTAGTCGTCCGCGCCGATCTCCAGGCCGACGACACGGTCCATGGCGTCGCCGCGCGCGGTCAGCATCAGGATCGGAAGGTCCGACGCCTGGCGGATGCGGCGGCACACTTCCAGCCCGTCGGCGTCGGGCAGCATCAGATCGAGGATCAGCGCGTCGAAGGCTTCGCGCTTGAGCAGCCCTTCGCCCTCGCGCGCGGTCGCCGCAGCGGTGACGCGCAGCCCCGCTTCGCCGAGATAGTCGGCGACCATTTCCGCGAGGCGCTTGTCGTCGTCGATGATGAGGAGGCGCGAGGTCATGACGGGCTTATAGCATCCATCCGCCTCATCCTGAGGGGCCGCCGACGGCGACGTCTCGAAGGACGCGGCGGCCAAGGGCCCCATGTCGTCCTTCGAGACGCGTCGCTTTGCGATGCTCCTCGGGATGAAATGGCGACGAGCGGCTCTCCGCGGGCGGGGCATTGCGGAGAGCCGCTCGCAATCTCCGTCTCCCGGGGACACGGAGCGGAGAAAGGGACGGTTAGCCGCGGAACCAGCGCTCGTGGCGTTCGACCTGCTGTGCAAGTTCCGCCCGCTGCGCCGGGGTCAGCACCTCGGCGGCGGCGATGAGCGCCTCGGTGAGGCGCTGCGAGGCGGTGTCCGCGAGCTTCAATTGCGCCGCGCGCAATTCCTCCACGCGGGCGTGATCGATCGTCGGCGCCGACAACGCTTCGCGCAGTTGCTTGCGGCCGTCGAGATGCTGCGCGCGCAGCGCATAGAGATCGTCCGCCGCCTTCTGCACCACGGCGGTCACCTTCTTGCGCTGCTCGCTGCTCGCCTCGACGGAATTGAGCACCCGATCGACGCCGCGCTCGATGTGGCCGGGGAAGAAGATGCGTGAGGCAAACGCCGGCGGCCCGCCGGGGCCTCCCTCCATCCAGGCATGCGGTCCGTGACGCCAGCCAGGGCCGGGGCCGAAGCCGTACGAGCTTTTGGTGATGACGGCGCCGATGAAGCCGCCGATCAGCAGCAGCGCGGTGATGAAGACCACACGCCGCAGCGCGCCGCCGCGTCCGCGGCAGCCGCGCGGTCCGTTGGACGCAGCGGCCGGCGGTTGCGACGGCGGCGTTGCGGCAGTTTCGGTATTGCTCATGGCGGTTCCTCGATTGCGTTGGGCGTCGAGCCCGATGCGAGGAACCTAGGGGCCAGCCGTTTCGCCGGATTGTCGCGAGTGTAAAGAAACGTAAAGCACGCGCCGATGTCCCGCGCGTTGCGATTGAAGCTCCGACGAAACGACGCGACGAAGCGGAACTCCCTCTCCCGTCGGGAAGAGGGTTGGGCCGAGGGGGGCGGACTCTCGTAGGTCCCAACCCTATCCGGCGCTTCGCGCCGACATCTCCCCAGGGGAGAGGCGAACCGAGCGCCGCGGCAAAGCCGTCAGCGCGCGCGCAGCGTCTCCGCGACGCGCGGAGCAAAATAGCTGAGCACGCCGTCGGCCCCGGCGCGCTTGAACGCGACGAGGCTTTCCATCATCGCCTTCTCGCCGTCGAGCCAGCCGTTCTGCGCCGCGGCCATGATCATCGCGTATTCGCCGGAGACTTGATACGCGAAGGTCGGCATCCCGAACGCGTCTTTCACGCGGCGCACGACGTCGAGATAGGGCAGACCCGGCTTCACCATCACCATGTCGGCGCCCTCGGCGATGTCGAGTTCGACTTCGCGCAGCGCCTCGTCGCCGTTCGCGGGGTCCATCTGATATGTGCGCTTGTCGCCGATCAGCGTTGCGTTGGAGCCGACCGCGTCGCGGAACGGACCGTAGAAGGCCGAGGCGTATTTCGCCGCATAGGCCATGATCTGCACATGCTCGTAGCCGGCGTCGTCAAGCGCTTCGCGGATGGCGCCGACGCGCCCGTCCATCATGTCGGAGGGCGCGATGATGTCGCAGCCGGCGTCCGCCTGGACGAGCGCCTGCTTCACCAGCACCGCCACCGTCTCGTCGTTGAGGATCGTCTCGCCGCGCAGAAGCCCGTCATGCCCGTGGCTGGTATAAGGGTCGAGCGCCACGTCGCACAGGATGCCGATCTCCGGCGCGGCCGCCTTGACGGCGCGCACGGCGCGGCAGACGAGGTTGTCGGGATTGAGCGCCTCCGAGCCGCCGGCGTCGCGCAGGTCGGGATCGGTATAGGGAAACAGCGCGATGCACGGGATCGCGAGCGCGGCGGCGCGCTCGGCCGCGCGGGCGATCAAGTCAACGGAGAGCCGCTCGACCCCCGGCATCGATGGCACCGGAGCGCGCGTATTCTCGCCCTCCGTCACGAACAGCGGCCAGATCAGGTCGTCGGTCGTGAGGACGTTTTCGCGCATCAGGCGGCGCGACCACTCCGCGCGGCGGTTGCGCCGCATGCGCACCGTGAGATCAAGCTTTTCCGCGGGCGCCGGCGCTTCGGTGGGGCTGAAGCGGACGCGGCTTTCGAGCGGGCGGCCGAATTTAATCGCCATGGGAGTCTCCGTTCCCGCTTCTTTTAGCGATTCCAGCTCGCATCTGCCAGACGCGTACGGATTGTGGCGACGCCGGCGTCAGTCTTTATTCCTGTCCCGAAGCGATTGACGGACCTGACGCATTTGGCCCACTAAAGAGGACGCCTGTCCTTTTTTACCTCCGGCTATCGCCCCGAATGACGCTTGCGCCCGAAATCCTGTTCGAACGCCGTGGCGCTGCCGGCCTGGTGACGCTCAACCGGCCGCAGGCGCTGAACGCGGTTACGCACCCGATGGTGCGGGCGCTCGCGACCAAGCTCGCCGAATGGGCGAAGGACCCGGCGGTGACGCGCGTCATTGTCAAGGCGGCGGGCGAGCGGGCGTTCTCGGCGGGCGGCGACATCCGCGTCCTCTACGATCTCGGCCGCGGCGGCAAGCATGCGGACGCGCTGCGCTTCTGGCGCGAGGAATACACGCTCAACACGCTGATCAAGCGCTATCCGAAGCCGTATATCGCCCTCATCGACGGCATCGTCATGGGCGGCGGCGTGGGCGTTTCCATCCACGGCTCGCACCGCGTCGCCGGCGACCGGTTCCAGTTCGCGATGCCCGAGGTCGGCATCGGCTTCTTTCCCGACGTCGGCGCCACCTGGTTCCTGCCACGCATGCCGGGCCAGACCGGCACCTATTGCGCGCTTACCGGTGAGCGGCTGAAGGCGGCGGATGCGCTCGCGACCGGCATCGTCACGCATCACGTCGCCTCGGAGCGCTGGCGCGATCTCACCGAGGCGCTGTGCGGCACGACGCCCGTCGACGCCGTGCTGTCCGCGTTCCACGAGCCGCTCGGCCTCGGGCCGCTGACGGTGAGGCGCAAGGCGGTCGACACGCTGTTCGCGCTCGACCATGTCGAGGACCTGGTGGCGACGCTCGACGATGAGGCGATTTCCGGTAGCGAGAGCGCCGGCTTCGCGGGAGCGACGGCTGCCCTGATGCGGTCGAAATCGCCGACCAGTTTGAAGATCGCCCTGGCGCAGATGCGCTTCGGCAAGAAAGCGTCCTTTACGGACTGCATGAAGTTGGAATTCCGCATCGTGTCGCGCGTCGTGCGCGGCCACGATTTCTACGAGGGCGTGCGCGCGTTGATCATCGACAAGGATCGCCAGCCGCGGTGGCGGCCGGAGACGCTGGCTGAAGTCAACGACGCGGAGATCGCGCAATATTTCACGCCCCTGGAATCCGGCGAACTCGAGCTGCCATGACGGGCCTTCGATGACCGATCCGATGCAGGGCCTCGAACAGGCGGCGGCACGCCCAGACACCGACTGGACGTGGTGGCTTGTCGTCTACGTGCGCACGCTCGCCGTGATTTCGATGATCAAGGGGCTGTTCCACTGGGCAGTGATCTGCGGGCTCATGGACGGGGCGGAATCGACCTTCGACATGGCGCCGGTGGCGTGGAAGTCCGCCACGATCTTCTTTGCGGTGATCGACCTCGTCGCGGCGGTCGGCCTCTGGCTCGCGGCGGCCTGGGGCGGCGTGGTATGGCTCACAGCCGCGATCTCGATGGCGGCGGTCGAGATTTTCTTCCCGCAGGTCTTCGGCGGGAACCTCGCTGTGGTGGTGCTCGAGATGGCCGCGGTCGGCGTTTATCTATGGCTGGCGTTGATGGCCGGGGGCGATCGGCCCGAATGACAATGAAGGGGGAGTGACATGGCACGCATCGGATTCATCGGCCTCGGCAATATGGGACTGCCGATGGCGCTCAACCTCGTCAAGGCCGGGCATGAGGTGCAGGGCTTCGATGTCAACGCCGAGGCGCTGTCGAAGCTGGTCGCGGCGGGCGGCAAGTCTACGGGCTCGGTGCACGCCGCCTCGTCCGGCGTCGAGGTCGTGATCACGATGCTGCCGGCTGGGCAGCATGTGCGCGACGTCTATCTCGCAGCGGGCGGCGTGCTCGCCAGCGTCGATCCCGGCACGCTGCTGATCGATTCCTCGACCATCGACGTCGCTAGCGCCCGCGCGGTCGCTGCGGCGGCCGAAGCCAAGAAATTGCCGATGATCGACGCGCCGGTGTCCGGCGGTGTCGGCGGCGCGCAGGCGGGAACCTTGACCTTCATGGTCGGCGGCCCGGAGGCCGCCTTCGCGCGCGCGAAGCCGTTCCTCGAGTTGATGGGCAAAACGATTGTCCATGCCGGCGGCGCCGGCAACGGCCAGGCCGCCAAGATTTGCAACAACATGATCCTCGGCGTGTCGATGCTGGTCACGTCGGAGGCTTTCGTGCTCGCCGAGAAGCTCGGCCTCGACGCGCAGAAGCTGTTCGACATTACCTCGAAATCCTCCGGGCAGTGCTGGTCCATCACGACGTATTGCCCGGTGCCGGGCCCGGTGCCGACTTCGCCGGCCAATCGCGACTATCAGCCGGGGTTTACCGCCGCGATGATGCTCAAGGACCTGAAGCTGGCGCAGGAAGCGGCCCGCTCGTCCGGCGCGACGTCGCCGATGGGGGCGGGCGCCGCCGCCGTGTTCGGCCAGTTCGTGGAGGAGGGCGGAGGCCCTTACGACTTCTCCGGCGTCATCCGCTTCCTGCGGGGCGGGTGAGCGTCACACGTGACCGCCGCCAGGTACGATCGAAGAGGGCGCTCCCCTCCCGACCTTGCCTATCCTTAGCTTCTTCAAAATGACATGCATGGCGTTCGGCGTCGGATGATGTTCAGTGCAGCGGTAACCGAGCGCGGTCGTATTGATGTCGGCGAAGAGATGTTCGCCGGCTCCGAGGAGCACCGGGGAGATCGCAACGTGCATCTCGTCAATCAACCCGGCGCGTAGATATTGCCGGATCGTCTCCGTGCCTCCGCCGATCCGCACATCCTTGCCGTTCGCGGCCTCCAGGGCGCGCTCCAGCGCGGCTTCGATGCCGTCCGTCACGAAATGAAAGACCGTGCCGCCCGCCATGGTGACCGGTGCACGTTCATGGTGCGTCAGGACGAAGACGGGGCAGTGGTAAGGCGGGTTGTCCCCCCACCATCCCTTCCAATCGTCGCCGGGCCACGGTCCGCGGACGGGACCGAACATATTTCGACCCATGATCCACGCGCCGACATTCGCGAAGCTGCGTGCCGCGAAGTCGTCGTCGACACCGGTCTTGCCGCCCTCCGTTCCGAGCACCATCTGCCGGAATGTGCGGGTCGGAACGAACCATTCATGCAGGGTTTCGCCGCCGTCGCCCAAGGGATTGTCGAGGCGCTGGTTGGGGCCGGCGCCGAAGCCGTCGAGGGAAATGGAGAAGCAGTTCACGCGAAGCTTCGACATGGGGTGGTGTCCCTCGGCAGCCGCGGACAGTCCTAACAGATTGCAAATCGCAACCAGATATCCCCCATGTCACGACCGCTTGCATTTTGCAACCACGATGGGAGGCTTTGACAGCCGTTTTCAGGCCGCAGTGCCCGAAATAGCCAATTCGATGCATTTCCGCAAGGATTCGTTGGCATTTGGAGAGTCGTTAACGCGTCTTAAGGAGCCCCGAAAGCGTACAGTTCGTTAGGATCGTAAATTTTATTCACCTTCATCCGTCACTAGACGTTCACTATTACAGATAAACCCAATCTTTATTGTACAATTTAAGCCGATCTTAGATCGTTTGACGCTAATGTGCTCGCAGATGACGGGGGAACAGGGCCCAGTCGTCGATAAAAGAACACAGTAGAAAAGGGCGTCATTCATGAAGACTGTAGCAAAGATGGTCGAACCGGCCGATCGCCAGGCACGTTTCGACCATATTCAGCCTCACTATCTTGAAGCTTTGACGCTTGTGGAGAGGCTGCATCGCCGGCTGCTCGACGTGATCAAGGATGAATTCGACCGTCGGGGGCGCGCCGACATCAACGCGGTGCAGGCGCTTCTGCTGTTCAATATCGGTGACAAGGAACTCACGGCGGGCGAGCTGCGCACGCGCGGCTACTACTTGGGGTCGAATGTCTCCTACAATCTCAAGAAGCTCGTCGAGATGGGCTTCTTGGACCATCAGCGCTCGCGGGTGGATCGCCGCTCGGTCCGCATTAAGCTGACCGACAAGGGCGCTGAAATCCGCACCATCGTGGACGAGCTTTACAAGAAGCATGTCCGCACGGTGGAGCAGGTCGGCGGTATCTCGGCGGATGAGTTCGCCGGGCTCAACAAGGCGCTGCACCGGTTGGAGCGCTTCTGGACCGACCAGATCCTCTATCGCCTCTGAGAGGCGGATACGGCGGACCCTGAAAACAGGGCTGCCAGATAACAGGCGAGATAGCAGGGACGTCAAACGAAGCCCCGGCGCCAGCGCCGGGGTTTTCGTTTTTGTTTACGCTCCCCTGGAGGGGAGGGTGAAGGTGCGCGTTGATCCGCCGAGCCTGTGCCCGGAATGTCGCGCACGGGCGCGATCACGCCGCGAGCGCGACGTCGTGATGCGTTCGCCATTGTCGCTTAACCATGAGCGTGCTAGCGCAAATCGGGGCTGGGTCGGGTGTGTCTCTGTCGAGGTGGAACGACGGAATGGCCAAGGGACGCGGCGGGACAATCGTGCATCGACGAAATTTTTTGCGGCGCGCAGGCGGCACGCTTGCGGGCCTGGCGGCGACCGGCGCGGCGCTTCGCGGGGCGGCGGCGCAGGACAATCTGCTCGATACATTGATGGAGCAGACGCAGCGCGACCAGTACGGGCAGGGCTTCGATGCCGGCTCCCGCACGGTCAAGATGCCGAAGTCCTCGCTTCCCACCCTCTCGCCCGAGACGGTCGCGACGACCGAGCAGGCGATCGGTAAGTACGAGACGATCGCGGCGCAAGGCGGGTGGCCGAACGTGCCGCCGAGCGACCGGCTGCGTGTCGGCCTGCGCCACAAAAGCGTGCCGGCCTTGCGCCAGCGCTTGATGGCGGGCGGCGACCTCGACGTGACGGCGGGCGAATCCGACGTCTACGACACCTATGTCGAGCGCGCCGTGCGCCGCTTCCAGGCGCGTCATGGCCTCGGCATCGACGGTGTCGCGCACGATACGACCGTGGAGGCGATGAACATCCCGGCAGCCGCGCGCGCCAATCAACTCAAGGTCAATCTGGTCCGCTTGCGCGCGATGGGCTCGTCGCTGCCGCCGCGCCTTGTCGTCTGCAACATTCCCGCCGCGCAGATCGAGGCGATTCAAAGCGGGGTGGTGGTGACGCGCCACGCCGCCGTGGTCGGCAAGCCGGACCGTGCCTCGCCGGAGATCAACAGCAAGATCGTCGAGATCAACTTCAACCCATATTGGACCGTCCCGGTCTCGATCGTCCGCAAGGATCTGATCCGGCTGATGCAGGACAATCCGGAATATCTCAGCCAGAACCATATCCGCATCTTCGACCCGAAGGGCGCGGAGCTCGAGCCCTCGCAGATCAACTGGTACTCGCAGGAGGCGGTGAATTACCGCTTCAAGCAGGACCCCGGCAGCTTCAACTCGCTCGGCTCGATCCGCATCAACTTCCCGAGCGCGCACGGCGTCTATATGCATGACACGCCGCTGAAGAACCTGTTCGGCGAGGACTTCCGCTTCCACTCGTCGGGCTGCGTGCGCGTGCAGAACGTGCGCGAGTTGGTCTACTGGCTGCTGTCCGAGACGCCGGCCTGGCCGCGCGAGGAAGTCGATCGCGTGCTGCAGAGCGGCGAGCGCAAGGACGCCCGGCTTGCCAAGCCGGTGCCGCTCAACTGGGTCTACATCACCGCTTGGGCGACGCCGGACGGGATCGTCCAATTCCGCGACGACATCTACAACAAGGACGGGCTCGGCGCTTACGCGCAACGGACGTGACCCGGCAGGAGAGAGAACGAACGCGGCGTGCGGGATGGCCGATTTCAACATCGCACGGCGAAGGTGCGTGCGGCGTGTGATCCGTCGTTTGAGGTTTCTCCACGGTCAATGCTCTGGTCGCGGCGGCAAAGAACCAAAGCGTTCGGCATATCGTCGTCCGTGGCAAGTTGACCGATGCGCCGTCCATCGGCCTTTTGCCCGGCCAGACGCTGCGTGGCGACAGCGGCGAGGCCGTGATCGTCTTCAAGGCGGATGCCGACGGGGTGCGGCTCTCCTCGGACAACCGTGTTGATAACATTCGTCTTGAGACCGCGCCGCAAAATCGCGCGGTCTTCAACGATACGTCGGCGGCCGGTCTCGGCCGCATCGAATTGCGCCATGTGACGACGATCGGGCGCGTGCAGATCTTGGTACGCGACAAGGTTCGCGGCGGGCATGTCGTGGTGAACGGCCTCGACATCATCGCGGCGGATGCGCGTGCTGAGAAGGACCGCCCGCGAGGCTATGGCGTTTACGTGTTGCAAGGCGCCTTCACGCTCTGGAATATGCAGCAAGACACGGCGGTGACCGTCAGCGCCGATCTTGCCGGCCTTTCGGCCGGCCGGGATGGCGCGCCGGTGCGCGGCAGCGGGATCTTCGTCAGCGGCGGCGGCGACAAGGCCGGCAAGCTGGTGATCAGGCGGCTTGAAACCGACGCGGTCTATAGCGACGGCGGCATCAAGCCCGGAACCCCCGACCAGATCACCGGCGGCGTCTTCACCGTCCACGGCGCGCATGTCGACGTCGTGCGCAATCGCGGCCCCGTCGTCACCTACGGCGTCAACGATATGGTGCTCGACAATTGGGGCGTCGTCGACCGCTGGACGGCGGACGCGAAAATTACCTCCTATGGCCCGAGCGGTATCGGCTTCGTCAATTTCGGGATCGTCCAGGAACTGAAGGTCAATGCTCCGATCGAGACGTTCGGGCAAGGCGCGCGTGGCTTCAATGTCTATACCGGCACCGTGGGCCTCGCGGAGTTCGATCGCGTGGTCACGCACGCGGACGGTGCGGTCGGAATCCAGATCAGTCAGCCGATCGGCAAGCTACTTGTCCGGCGCGGCATCGAGACGTTCGGCGGGACGGGACCGTCCTTGGTCAAGGGTGTGGTCATCTCGCTCTCCGCTATCGGGCTGAGCATCAAGCCGGGCGGCTCGGCGCGGGAGATCGAGATTTCTGGCGGCATCAAGACCAATGGCGCCGGCGTCTCGCCCATCGAACAGCATGGGGCGATCGAATCCTTGCGCGTGACCGGCGGTTTCGTCGCTGTGGGTGGTGGCTTCGACAAAATCTGACCTGTGTGGGGACGGGGCCGATGCGGTATTGCCGCGCTCGCCTCCCTATATATAGCGCGCCGCCGCGATTTCGGCGCCAAGAGTTGGCGTAACCCGGCCGATATGGTATCGGCTTGGGCTTGCGGATGTGGGCGGATCAGATGCTCCGCCGTCGCCTGTTTCCGAGGATTTCTGCCGTGACCGACCTTTCGCCCGCCGCGCGATCCGATGCGCTCTTTTCGGCCGATCTTGCCGCCGCCGATCCGCAAATCGCCGAGGCGATCGGGCTGGAACTTGGCCGTCAGCGCGACGAGATCGAGCTGATCGCGTCCGAGAACATCGTCAGCCGCGCCGTGCTCGAAGCGCAAGGCTCGGTCCTGACCAACAAATACGCCGAAGGTTATCCCGGCCGGCGCTACTACGGCGGCTGCCAGTATGTCGACATCGCGGAGACGCTGGCGATCGAGCGCGCCACCGAGCTGTTCGGCTGCCAGTTCGCGAACGTGCAGCCGCATTCCGGCGCGTCGGCGAACGAAGCCGTGTTCATGGCGCTGATGCAGCCCGGCGACACCTTCATGGGTCTCAATCTCGCCGCGGGCGGGCACCTCACGCACGGCGCGCCGGTGAGCATGTCCGGCAAGTGGTTCAAAGTCGTGCCTTACGGCGTGCGCCAGGACGACCACCGCGTCGATTTCGACGAGGTCGAGAAGCTCGCGCGCGAGCATAAGCCGAAGGTGATCATCGCCGGCGGCTCCGCCTATCCGCGCGTTCTGGACTTCGCCCGCTTCCGCGCCATCGCCGACGAGGTTGGCGCCTACCTTATGGTCGACATGGCGCACTTTGCCGGGCTCGTCGCCGGTGGCGCGCATCCGAGCCCGTTCCCGCACGCGCATGTCGTCACCTCGACGACGCACAAGACGTTGCGCGGTCCGCGCGGCGGCTTCGTGCTGACCAACGACGAGGCGCTCGCGAAGAAGATCAATTCGGCGGTGTTCCCGGGCCTGCAGGGTGGACCGCTGATGCACATCGTCGCCGCCAAGGCGGTTGGCTTCGGCGAAGCGCTGCGTCCCGCGTTCAAGGTCTACGCGCAGAACGTCGTCGCCAATGCCAAGGCGCTCGCCGAGACGCTGAAGTCGAAAGGCCTCGACATCGTCTCCGGCGGCACCGACACGCATCTGATGCTGGTCGATCTGCGGCCGAAGCGGCTCACCGGCAAGGTCGCGGAACTGGCGCTCGGCCGCGCGCACATCACCTGCAATAAGAACGGCATTCCCTTCGATCCGGAGAAGCCCGGCATCACCTCGGGCGTTCGTCTCGGCACCCCCGCCGGCACGACGCGCGGCTTCGGCGTCGCTGAGTTCCAGCACGTCGGCGAACTGATCGCGGAAGTGCTCGACGTTCTCTCGCAGAAGGGTGTCGCCGAGGATTCACTCACCGAAAGCGCCGTGCGCGAGAAGGTGAAGAAGCTGGTCGCGCGTTTCCCGATCTACAACGGCTGACGGCCCCTCATGCGTTGTCCGAGTTGCGCCAGTCTCGACACTCAGGTGAAGGATTCCCGGCCAACGGAGGATTCCTCCGCCATCCGGCGCCGGCGCGTGTGCCTGTCGTGCAATTTCCGCTTCACCACGTTCGAACGCGTGCAGTTGCGCGAACTTACCGTGATCAAGCGCAACGGCCGCCGCGTTCCTTTCGACCGCGACAAACTCATGCGCTCGTTGCAGATCGCGCTGCGCAAGCGCCCCGTCGATCCCGACCACGTCGAGCGCGAGGTCTCCAAGATCGTGCGCGATCTCGAAAATCTCGGTGAAAACGAGATCACCACCGAGACGATCGGCGAGTCGATCATGGAGCATCTGCGCGACCTCGACGACGTCGCCTATGTCCGCTTCGCTTCGGTCTACCGCAATTTCCGCGAGGCGAAGGATTTCCGCGCCGTCCTTGGCGAGCTGTCGCGCGATCCCGATGCGGTGCCGGTGACGGAGCCGCGCAAGTAGTGTGAGCGTGAAGCCCGCTTTGAGCACGCCAGCTTCCCGCGACGACGCACGCTTCATGGCGCTGGCCTTGGCGCTGGGCCGCCGTGGTCTCGGATGCACGTGGCCCAATCCCGCTGTCGGCGCCGTGATCGTGAAGGACGGAATCGTCGTCGGGCGCGGATGGACCCAGCCGGGCGGGCGTCCGCACGCGGAGGTCGAAGCGTTGTGGCGCGCCGCCGCGGCCGCGCGTGGCGCGACGCTGTACGTGACGCTCGAGCCCTGCTCGCATCATGGCAAGACGCCCCCTTGCGCCGATGCTATTGTCGACGCGGGTATCGCACGCGTCGTGTCGGCGCTGGAAGACCCGAACCCGAAGGTTGCGGGGGAGGGGCATGCGCGCCTGCGCGCCGCCGGCGTCCTTGTCGATGTCGGGGAGGGGGCCGATGAGGCGCGCCGCGACCACGCCGGGCACATCCGCCGCATCGTCGATGGCCGTCCGCACGTCACGCTCAAGCTCGCGGTCTCCGCCGACGGCAAAGCCGGCTTTGCCGGGCGGCTTCCCGCCGTCATCACCGGCGAGGAGTCGCGCCTTCGCGTGCACCGCCTGCGTGCGATGAACGACGCGATCCTCGTCGGCATCGGAACCGCATTGGCGGATGATCCTTTGCTCGACTGCCGCCTGCCGGGAATGGCGGATCGCTCTCCGGTGCGCGTCGTGCTCGACGCGCATTTGCGGCTGCCGCTGACAGGCAGGCTCGCGCAGAGCCCGCGTGCGACACCGCTGTGGATGATCGCTGGCGCGGGCGCGCCGCGCGAGCAAGAGGCGGCGATGCGGGAGCGCGGCATCGAAGTCCTGCGTCTGCCGGCGGCGGATGGTAGGATCGACATATCGGCGACCCTGAAAAGTCTCGCCGCGCGCGGCATCACGCGGCTGCTGGTCGAGGGGGGGCCGATCGTCGCCGCGTCCTTCCTTGCCGCCGATCTTGTCGATGAGGCGATACTTCTGCGCGGGCCGGGCCGCATCGGCGGTGACGGCATCGATGCGCTGCAGGGAATGCCGCTTTCCAATATCGGCGCGCCGGCGTTTACGTCCGATGGCGGCGAAGCGGTCGGCGACGATACGATCGAGACGTTCAGGCGGGTGAGATAGATGTTCACGGGGATCGTCACCGATGTCGGCGAGCTGATCGGCGTCGAGGACCGCGCCGAGGGGCTGCGCCGCTTCACCATCGGCTGCAAATTCGATCCGGACACGATCGCGATCGGCGCATCGATCGCGTGCTCCGGGCCGTGTCTGACGGTCGTCGAGCGCGGTATGCGCGGCAACCGCGCCTGGTTCTCCGTTGACGCCGCGGCGGAAACCCTGGCGGTGACGACGGCGAAGGATTGGAAGGCCGGAACGCGGCTGAACCTCGAGCGCGCCCTCAAGATGGGCGACGAACTCGGCGGTCACATGGTCAGCGGCCATGTCGACGGAATCGCCGAACTGGTGACGCGCGAGAATCTGCCGGACATGGCAAAGCTGACCTTCCGCGTGCCGGCGGCGCTTGCCCGCTTCATCGCCCCGAAAGGCTCGGTGGCGCTCGACGGTGTGTCGCTGACGGTGAATACCGTCGATGGCGACCGGTTCTCGGTTCTGATCATCCCGCACACGCTCGCGGTAACGACCTTCGGCGCATTGATGGCCGGCGACCGGATCAACCTCGAAGTCGATCAGATGGCCCGCTATGCGATCCGCTGGCTGGAGACGCGCGATTAGCGATCGACCCGGGCCACAGCCCTCATCCTGAGGGGCCGTTTCGTGAGAAACGGCGTCTCGAAGGATGGCCCGGGTTTGACGCCATCCTTCGAGACGCCGCGGGCGCGACTCTTCAGGATGAGGGTTGCTCATAGGCAGGATGTCCCCACGCCCTTGCGTATAAGCCGATACGCTTGCTACTGACGCGCGGCATTCAACGGAAAGCAGGGCCATGGCGAAGGCGCGCAGAGGCGCAACGACCGATCGCACGAGCGTCAAAGGCGCGCGTCTCCTTGTTGTCGAGGCGCGCTACTACGACGACATCGCGGATCATTTGCTGACGGGCGCCAAGCGCGCGTTGCGCGAGCATGGTGTTACCGCCGACATCGTCACGGTGCCGGGCGCCCTCGAAATCCCCGCCGCCATCGTCATCGCGCAGAACGCGGCGGCGGAGCGCGGCGAGCCTTACGACGGCGTCGTGGCGCTCGGCTGCGTCATCCGCGGCGAGACGAGCCACTACGACATCGTCGCCGGCGAGTCCGCGCGGGCGCTGATGGATATCTCGGTCGCCTATTCGTTTCCGGTCGGCAACGCCATTCTCACCGTCGACACCGACGCGCAGGCACTCGAGCGCGCGCGCCCGACGCGCGGCAACAAGGGCGGCGGCGCCGTTGAGGCGGCGTTATCCTTGGTGCGCTTGAGACGCCGTCTCGCCAAGAGCGCGAAATGAGCGCGCCTGCGAAAGCCGACGGCGAGCGCAAGGCGAACAAGCGCGGCGCGGCCCGGCTCGCGGCCGTGCAAGCGCTCTATCAGATGGACGTCGCGGCGAAGGGCTTGAACGAGATCTTCGCCGAGTTCGAGAGTCACTGGATGGGGCAGGAGGTCGACGGTTCGCAATACCGCCCGGCCGAGGCCGCGTTCTTTCGCGATATCGTCGGCGGCGTGGTGCGCGAGCAGCGCACGCTCGATCCGATGATCGATGCCGCGCTTGCGGGCGGCTGGCCACTCAAGCGGATCGAGGCGCTGATGCGCGCGCTCCTGCGGGCCGGCGTCTATGAACTCAAGCATCGCGCCGACGTACCGATGCGCGTCGTCATTTCCGAATATGTCGATGTCGCGCATGCCTTCCTCGACAAGGAAGAGACCGGCATGGTCAACGCGGTGCTCGATCTGCTCGGGCGTCGCCTGCGCGCCGACGAGGCCGACGAGCGGCGAGGCAAGGCCCCGTGAAGCGCCGCGCCGGCGCTGCCATGTCGGGCGAGGACCGGCTCATCGCGCGGCACTTCGCGCCGCTGGCGACGCATCGCGGCGCGCTCGGTTTGACGGACGATGCCGCCTTCGTCGCCGTTCCAGCCGGGCATGAACTCGTCGTGACCGCGGACGCCGTGATCGGCGGCGTGCATTTCCTTCCCGACGATCCGCCCGATCTCGTGGCGCGCAAGGCGCTGCGCGTGAACCTCTCCGACTTGGCGGCAAAAGGGGCGGAGCCGCTCGGCTTTCTGCTCACTTTGGCGCTGACGAAAGGAACCGGCGACGCCTGGCTCGCCCGATTTACCAAAGGGCTGGCGGCGGATGCGAAGACGTTCCGCTGTCCGCTGCTCGGCGGAGACAGCGTGCGCTCGCCAGACGCGATCATGATCTCGGTGACGGCGCTTGGCACGTTGCCGCGCGGCGGCATGGTGCGGCGGCGCGGCGCCAAGCCGGGCGACGTGGTTATGGTGACGGGAACGATCGGCGACGGCGCGCTCGGCCTTGTCGTGCGCCAGGCGAAGCGCCTGCCGTGGGGCCTGTCGCGGGCGCAGGCGAGGCACCTCACGCAGCGCTATCTGCTGCCGCAGCCGCGCAATGCCGTAGCCGATGCCGTGCGCCGCTTCGCGAGCGCGGCGATGGATGTCTCCGACGGTTTGGCCGGCGATCTCGCCAAGCTGTGCCGCGTCTCGAGCGTCTCGGCGGATATCGCGATCGCCGATGTGCCGCTGTCGTCCGCCGCCAAGGTCGCGCTGCGTCACGAGCCGTTATTGCAATCGCGTATTCTCGGCGGCGGCGACGACTACGAGATCGTCTGCGCCGTGCCGCCGCGGCGCGTGGCGGCATTTGTCGCGCAGGCGCGAAAAGTCGGGGTGCGCGTCAGCGCCATCGGACGTATCGTGAAAGGAACGGCGGCGCCGCGTTTCCTCGACGCGCGCGGTGAGGCCGCCGATTTGCAGTCCGCGTCGTTCAGCCATTTCTGACGCGGTGAGGGAAGGGGCCCATGGCCGATACGAAAAAAGAAACGATCTCCTGGGGCAGCGCGAGCCGCGCGCGGCCGGACGTGCTTAAGCGCAAGTTCCCGACGCTCGCGGACTTGCGCCGCGCGGCGCGGCGGCGCGTTCCTCGCTTCGCCTTCGATTATGTCGACGGCGGCGTCGGTGCGGAGGAGATCGGCGCCAAGCTCAACGCCTCGGCGCTCGACGCGATCGAAATCGTGCCGCGCTACGGCGGCTCCAACACGCCGGTGTCGTCGGCCGTCGAGATTTTCGGCCAGCGCTACAATGCGCCGGTCGGCATCGCCCCGATGGGACTGCCGAGTTTGATGTGGCCGGGCGGCGAGGCGCATTTCGCCCGCGCGGCGCAAAAAGGCCGCGTGCCATTTACGCTCAGCACCTCCGCCGGCATGTCGATCGAGGACGTCGCGAAGTTCGCCCCCGACGTCTTCTGGTTCCAGCTCTACCGCATTCCGCGCGACGATCTGCGCATCAATTTCGACATGGCGCGCCGCGCCGCCGACGCTGGCGCGAAAGTGCTGGTGCTCACGCTCGACGTTCCCTCACGCAGCAAGCGGCCGCGCGAGTTGCGCAACAGCATGGTCATCCCCTTCCGGCCGACGCTCGGCACGGTCTTCAGCGTTCTGACGTCTCCCGGCTGGCTTGCCGGCCTGGTGCAGCACGGACAACCGAATTTCGCCAACTGGCCGCCATACGCGGCCCCCGGCGCCAGCAAGGACGATGTCTCCCTCTATGTGCGCCAGTCGATCGAGGGCGCATTCTCTTGGGAAGAGGTCGCGCGCATGCGCGAGACGTGGCGCGGCCCGCTCGTCGTCAAGGGCATCATGCATCCGGAAGACGCGGAGACGGCGGTGTCGCTCGGCGTTGACGGCATCCAGGTGTCGAACCACGGTGGCCGCCAGTTCGAGGCGGCGCCCGCCTCGATCGACGTCTTTCCCGCGATCCGCGACGCGGTCGGCGGCAAGGCCGAGCTTCTGTTCGACGGCGGCATCCGCAGCGGCATGGACGCGCTGCGCGCGGCGGCGCTCGGCGCCAAGATGAGCTTCGCCGGCCGCGCCTTCATGTACGGATTGGGGGCGCTCGGCGGCGAGGGCGCGGACTACACGGTCGCCTTCTTCGAGGACGAGATCAAAGTGGCGCTGCGCCAGTGCGGCATCGCCACGCTCGCCGATGCGCCAGGGCTTACAGTCCGCCATCCCGGCGCGTTCGCCTTCGAGCGCTTGCGCCGGAATACGCAGTAGCCGCGCATTCCTGTCCCGCGGCGGCCCCTCTGGCCTTGCCGCCCCGCAGGGCGTATTGGTCCGCGCTCTCTTTGCCGGATTCCCATGTCCTCCATTGCCGAACCCATGAGCGGCCACGTTGCCGATGACCGCCTCGCGCGCCGCAACGCGGTGGTGCTCGCCGTGGCGCAGGCCCTGGCGGGCGGCAACAGCACGGTCCTCTTCGCGACGGCGAGCATCCTCGGGGCGACGCTCGCGCCCGACGCTTCGCTCGCGACATTGCCGATCAGCGTCTACGTCGTCGGACTGTGGAGCGGCACCTTGCCGAACGGCATGCTGACGCGGCGCTTTGGCCGCCGCGCGGCGTATCAGACCGGTACGGTCTGGGGCATCCTGACCGGCCTCGTCTGCTGTGTCGCAACGCTGCAGGGCTCGTTCATGCTGCTCTGCCTCGGTGCTTTCTTTTCCGGTCTCTATGCGGCCGCGCACCAGGCCTATCGCTTCGGCGCGGCGGATACGGCGAGTGACGCCTTTCGTCCCAAGGCGATCTCTTGGGTGCTGACCGGCGGCGTCTTCGCCGGCCTGATCGGCCCGCAGCTCGTGATCGTCACCAAAGAGCTGTGGGCGCCGTATCTCTTCGCCGCCAGCTATCTCGGCCAGGCGGCGCTCGCCCTTCTTTCGGCGATCGTCTTGATGCGTTTTCGCGACGCCCCGGCGAGGGCGTCGGCCGCGCCGCCGCCGCCCGGCCGTCCGATCACGGCGATCCTGCGCCAGCCGCGCTTCCTCGTCGCGGTGGTTTGCGGTGTCGCGAGCTTCGGCATCATGAATTTCATGATGACGGCGGCGCCGCTCGCGATGGTGATGTGCCAACATTCGGTGTCGGATGCGGCACTGGGCATCCAATGGCATGTGATCGGGATGTACGCGCCGAGCTTCATCACCGGCTCGCTGATCGTGCGCTTCGGCGTCGAGCGGGTGATCGGCGTCGGGCTTGTGCTCATTTTCGCGTCGGGAATCGTTGGCCTTGCCGGCATCACCGTCGGGCATTTCTGGGTCGCGCTCACTCTTCTCGGCGTCGGCTGGAACTTCGGCTTCATCGGTGCGACCGCCATGGTCACGCAGTGCCATCGTCCGCACGAGCGCGCGACGGTCCAGTCCTTCAACGACTTCCTGGTGTTCGGGACGATGGCGATCGCCTCGTTCTCGTCCGGCTCGCTGCTTGCGCATTTCGGCTGGGCGGCGGTGAATCTCGTGGTCCTGCCGACGATGGTGATCGCGGGCGGCTTGCTGCTCCTCTTGGCGATCCGCCAGCCGATTCGCGCCGCCTGAGACTTTCGGCGTAGAAAATCCGCGCACGCGGGCCGAAAAACGCCGGAAACGTGGCAAAATCCCTCGTTGCGCTGCGAAGGGCTTTTTGGCAATGTCCGCGCGCTTCCGACAGGGGCGCAGGGACCGACGGCGGCGGCCGGAACACGCAACTATCCGGGCGCGCGACCATCCCATATGGGTCGCCGAGAACAGACTTAAGGGGCTTCAATGACAGCTTTGTGGGCCATCATCGCGTGTGGCGCGCTTTCGATCGTATACGGCATCTGGGCCATTCAATCCGTGATGTCGTCGGACGCCGGTTCGCAACGCATGCAGGAAATCGCCGCCGCCATCGCTGAGGGCGCGCAGGCCTATCTGAAGCGCCAATACATGACCATCGCCGTCGTCGGCGCGGTCATCTTCGTCGCCATCTGGTTTCTGCTCGGCGCGCCCGTGGCCGTCGGCTTCCTGATCGGCGCGGTGCTCTCGGGCGCCGCCGGCTTCATCGGCATGAACGTGTCGGTGCGCGCCAATGTGCGCACCGCGCAGGCCGCCTCGAAGTCGCTTGCCGCCGGCCTCGACATCTCGTTCAAAGCCGGCGCCGTGACCGGCATGCTGGTCGCCGGCCTCGCGCTGCTTGGCGTCGCCGTCTATTACATGATCCTCACGGGCGTGATGAAATTCGCGCCGGAAAGCCGCACCGTGATCGACGCGCTCGTTGCGCTCGGCTTCGGCGCCTCGCTGATCTCGATCTTCGCGCGCTTGGGCGGCGGCATCTTCACCAAAGGCGCCGACGTCGGCGCCGACCTCGTCGGCAAGGTCGAGGCCGGCATCCCGGAGGACGATCCGCGCAATCCGGCGACCATCGCCGACAACGTGGGCGACAATGTCGGGGACTGTGCCGGCATGGCCGCCGACCTGTTCGAGACCTACGCCGTGACGGTCGTCGCGACCATGGTGCTTGCCGCCATCTTCTTCGCCGGCCAGCCGATCCTGCATTCGGCGATGCTCTATCCGCTCGGCATCTGCGGTGCCTGCATCGTCACTTCGATCATCGGCACCTTCTTCGTGAAGCTCGGCGCCAACGGCTCGATCATGGGCGCGCTCTACAAGGGCCTCATCGTCGGCGGCCTGCTGTCGGTCGTCGGCCTCGCCATCGCCACTCACACCCTGATCGGCTGGGAAGCGATCGGCACCGCCAACGGCGTCACCATCACCGGCAAGAATCTCTTCATCTGCGGCGTGATCGGTCTTGTCGTCACCGGTCTGATCGTGTGGATCACCGAGTACTATACCGGCACGGGCAAGCGCCCGGTCGTTTCGATCGCGCAGGCATCGGTGACCGGCCATGGCACCAACGTCATCCAGGGACTCGCGGTGTCGCTTGAATCGACGGCGCTGCCAGCCCTGGTGATCGTCGGCGGCATCATCGTGACCTATCAGCTCGGCGGCCTGTTCGGCACCGCGATCGCGGTGACGACCATGCTCGGCCTCGCCGGCATCATCGTCGCGCTCGACGCTTTCGGCCCGGTGACCGACAATGCCGGCGGCATCGCCGAGATGTCGGGCCTGCCGAAGGAAGTGCGCCACTCGACCGACGCGCTGGACGCCGTCGGCAACACCACCAAGGCGGTGACCAAGGGCTACGCCATCGGCTCCGCCGGTCTCGGCGCACTGGTGCTGTTCGCGGCCTATACGAACGACATCAACGCCTTCATCAAGAGCGGCGCGCCGTACTTCAAGGACGTCGGCGCGGTCTCCTTCGACCTGTCGAATCCCTACGTCGTCGCCGGCCTGATTTTCGGCGGCCTGATCCCGTACCTGTTCGGCGGCATCGCGATGACCGCCGTCGGCCGCGCCGCCGGTTCGGTGGTGCAGGAGGTGCGCAAGCAGTTCCGCGAGAACCCGGGCATCATGCAGGGAACGTCGCGCCCGAACTATGCCCGCGCCGTCGACCTTCTCACCAAGGCGGCGATCAAGGAGATGATCATCCCTTCGCTCCTTCCGGTGCTGGCGCCGATCGTCGTCTACTTCGGCGTGCTGGCGATCTCCGGCTCGAAGGCCAACGCCTTCGCGGCGCTCGGCGCCTCGCTCCTCGGCGTGATCGTCAACGGCCTGTTCGTCGCCGTGTCGATGACGTCAGGCGGGGGTGCCTGGGACAACGCCAAGAAGTCGTTCGAGGACGGTTTTACCGACAAGGACGGCGTGACGCATCAGAAGGGCGGCGAGGCGCATAAGGCGTCCGTCACCGGCGACACCGTCGGCGATCCCTATAAGGACACGGCGGGCCCCGCGGTGAACCCGGCGATCAAGATCACCAACATCGTCGCCCTGCTGCTGATCGCGATCCTCGCGCACTGAGCCGCGCCGACACGACGAAGAGAAAAGGGCCGCAGCGATGCGGCCCTTTTTGTTTCTGTGGTGGGGCACAAACGTTCCGGCAAAACGAAGGTGTCATGCCCGCGCAGGCGGGCATGCAGTACACGATGGGAGTTCCATTTCGTGAGGACGGTGCGTACTGGGTCCCCGCCTTCGCGGGGACGACATTCGTTGGGTGCGGGGCGGCTTAATCCGCGCCGAGGATCTTGAAGACGTAGGTGAGATACGACAGCTCGTCGCCGCCCGCGACCGTGGTGCGGCTGATGAAGTCGAAGATGCGGCCGTCCTTCTTGCCGTAGTGGGCGAGGCGGCGGACGCGGCGGTCCTTGTCGAAATAGACGGCGATGACCTGCTGATCGACGACCTTTTGCGGGAGGAACGAGGTCTGCTCGGTCTTCTGCGAGATGTAGTAGAACACCTCGCCGTTGACCGTGGCGACGGTCGAGGGCGTTCCCAGAATGATCAGCACCTGCTCCTGCGAGGCGCCGATCGGAACCTGCTCCAGCGCGCCGTCCGGGACGATGTAGCCGCGCGAATAGGTCTTGGTGAGGCCGGTGCCGCCGCAGCTCCCGAGCAGCGGTCCGACGGCCAGCACGCCGGCGAGCGCAAGGACACGCAGAGAGGGGCGGGGAAGGTCAAGCATGCTGCAGCCGGCTTCCAGGTTTCGTCATTGAAGGGTAGAAGGCGCGCTCACTAGCGCGCGTATGGGAGCTTTGCAACTTTGTCTCAAAATCCCTATGCCGCCCGCAATGCGTCGTATCGACCGTAATGTGACGGAAACCGCATGATCCTGTCGTTTCGGCGAAAAGCCATGCCGGACACCATTGGGGCGCTCTATGGCGCCATCGTGGCGCAGGCGCGTGCGCCGGCGTTCTATGCCGACTATGGCGTTCCGGACACAGTCGAGGGCCGCTTCGACCTGCTGATCCTGCACGTCGCCTTGTTCTTTCGGCGCGCGCGGGAGGAGGGCGAATCGCTGCGCGCGGTGGGGCAAGGAGTGTTCGACCGGTTCTGCCTGGATATGGACCACGGCCTGCGCGAAATCGGCATCAGCGACACGTCGCTGGCGAAGAAGATGCAGAAGATCGGTGAGGCTTTCTACGGCCGCGCGGCGGCTTACGATAAAGCGCTCGGCCAGGCGGACGGCGCCATGCTCGCCGCCGCGCTCGGGCGCAACGTCTTCGGCGTCCAGACGGCGCCGCATGAAGCGCCGGCGGTCCGGCGGCTGGCGCATTATGTCCGGGCGGCGGCTGAGGATTTAAGCGGGCAGGCGTCCGACGCGATTGCGGCGGGTGCCGTAAGCTTTCCCGACCCGCGCGCGATCGAGGCATATTGAGCCGGCGGACGTGGAGGCGATGATGAGCGAGCACAAAGAGACGCGGCCCTGGAGCGTTCCGATCGCCGTCGCCGATGTGCCGGAGGAAGGGCGGCGCGTCGTCCTTCATGCCGACGACAGGGTGCGAGCGGCGCTGGCCGGGCTTGCCGACGTGCTCGAAGTGTCGGAGTTCGACGCCACTTTCGACCTCGCCCGCCACGGCCGGGACGGACTGCGCGTCACCGGGCAAGTGGAGGCGGCCGTGCGGCAGACCTGCGTGGTGTCGCTGGAACCGATGATCAGCGCCGTCAGCGAGCCGGTCGATCTTCTGTTCGAGCCGCCCGGCGACGTGCCCGATGCCGGCGAGGAGGCTGAACCGTTCGCGGGTGACGCGGCGGACCCGCCGGAACCCTTGATCGGCGGCCAGGTGGACCTCGGTGCCATCGCGACGGAATTTCTGCTGCTGGGCATCGATCCGTATCCGCGCCGGCCGGATGCCCGTTTCGAGCCTCCGCGGGTCGATGGGGACCCCATCGACCACCCCTTCGCCGCCTTGAAGGCGTTCAAGGCGGGAAACAAGCGCTGATCGCGCGCCGCGCCACCTGTGGCCGAGACGCTTCGCCCGGCCCCCGATGCACGGAGGGGGCGTGCCGGACGTCTTGTGAACGGCCTCCGAGTGGGTATTGTCGATGACGATTGCCCCAATCATCGCATTCAGCTAGCCGCTCCGGCTGAGGATTGCCGACAAGGATCATATGCCGCAGCCGGTTCGTATTTCACTTGATGCCATGGGGGGCGACCATGGGCCATCGGTTGTCGTGGCGGGGGCGGCGCTGTCGCACGCGCGCCATCCCGACACCACGTTCGTCTTCCACGGCGACAGTGCGGTGATCGCGCCGCTGCTCGAGGCGCAGCCGAAACTGAAAGCCGTGAGCAGCGTTGACCACACGGACGTGGCGATCGCGATGGACGAGAAGCCGAGCCAGGCGTTGCGCCACGGCCGCTGGAAGTCGTCCATGTGGCTCACGCTCGACGCGGTGAAGAAGGAGCTTTGCGACGTCGCCGTCTCGGCCGGCAATACCGGGGCGCTGATGGCGATGGCCAAGTTCAATCTGCGCACCATGGCCGGCATCGACCGCCCGGCGATCGCGGCGCTGTGGCCGACCCTGCGCGGAGAATCGGTCGTCCTCGACATGGGGGCGACCATCGGAGCCGACGCGGCGGCGCTCGTCGACATGGCGGTGATGGGCAGCGCCATGGCCCGTATCCTCTTCGACATGGAGCGCCCCACGGTCGGTCTGCTCAATGTCGGCGTCGAGGAGATGAAGGGACTGGAGGAGATTCGCGAGGCCGGGCAGACGCTGCGCGAGGCGCAGTTTCCCGGGATGGACTATCGCGGCTTCGTCGAGGGAACGGACATCGGCAAGGGAACCGTCGATGTCGTCGTCACCGAGGGTTTTGCCGGCAATATCGCGCTCAAGACGGCGGAAGGCACCGCCAAGCAGATCGGCCAGTATCTGCGCAGCGCCATGAGCCGCACCTGGCGCGCGCGCCTCGGCTACCTGTTGGCGAAGCCCGCGTTCGATGCCCTGCGCGAGAAGGTCGATCCGCGGCGCGCCAATGGCGGTATTTTCCTCGGCCTCAACGGTGTGGTGATCAAAAGCCATGGCGGGACGGACGCGGAAGGATTCGCCGCCGCGGTCGATCTCGGTTACGACATGGTCCGCTATGGGCTGATGACGAAGATCTCCGAGACTTTGTCGCACCATCGGCGAACATCCGCGATCGAGGTTGCGTCGTGAAGGAAGTGCGGTCCGTTGTGCTTGGCTGCGGCAGCTATCTGCCAAAACGCGTATTGACCAATCAGGAACTCGCGCAAAAGGTCGATACGTCGGACGAATGGATCGCGCAGCGCACCGGTATCCGCGAGCGCCATATCGCGGCCGATGGCGAACTTACGTCCGATATCGCCATCGCCGCCGCGCGCGCGGCGCTCAAAGACGCCGGTGTCGAAGCGGACAGCATCGACCTCATCGTGCTTGCGACCTCGACGCCGGACCAGACCTTTCCCGCGACCGCCGTGTCGGTGCAGGCTGCGCTCGGCATCCATCACGGCGCCGCCTTCGACCTGCAGGCCGTGTGCTCCGGTTTCGTCTATGCGCTGGCGACGGTCGACGGCCTGCTCAAGTCCGGTGCGTTCAAGCGTGCGCTCGTCATCGGTGCCGAGACGTTCTCGCGCATCCTCGACTGGAACGATCGCGGCACTTGCGTGCTGTTCGGCGACGGCGGCGGGGCGTTGGTGCTCGAGGCGCAGGATGCCGCGCAGGCCGGCGACCGCGGCATTCTCACGGCGCGGTTGCGCTCGGACGGGCGATACAAAGACAAGCTGTATGTCGACGGCGGACCGTCATCGACCGGAACGGTCGGGCATCTGCGCATGGAGGGCCGCGAGGTTTTCCGCCATGCCGTCACGAACATCACCGAGGTGGTGGAGGAGACATTGAAGGTCGCCGGCATACAGGCGGCGGATGTCGACTGGTTCGTCCCGCACCAAGCCAACAAGCGCATCATCGACGGTTCGGCGCACAAGCTGGGCGTCGACGCCTCGAAGGTCGTCACCACCGTGGATAAGCACGGCAACACGTCGGCCGCCTCGATACCGCTGGCGCTGGCGGTGGCGCGGGCGGACGGGCGTATCGGCAAGGGCGACCTCGTTCTGCTGGAGGCGATGGGGGGAGGCTTTACCTGGGGCGCGGTCCTGATCCGCTGGTAGCCGAATCTCGCGCCCGGTCCCTTGCGGCCGTTGTGAGGCTGCGGCATGATGTCTTTGATTTTCAAGGTGATAGGGTCTGAGATCGTGGGGCGCGGCAATGGCGGGGAAGACGATAACGCGCGCGGATTTGTGCGAGGCGGTTTACCAGAAGGTCGGCCTGTCGCGGACGGAATCCGCTTCTCTGGTTGAGGCCGTTCTCAAGCAAATCACGGATTGCCTGGAGCGTGGGGAGACCGTGAAGCTCTCCTCGTTCGGTTCCTTCGTCGTGCGCAAGAAGGGGCAGCGGATCGGCCGTAACCCCAAGACCGGCAAGGAAGTGCCGATTTCGCCCCGGCGGGTGATGGTGTTCAAGCCATCCGCGATCCTCAAGCAGCGTATTAACGGCGTCACTGTCGAAGACGAGCCGGAGACGGCGGCGCTCTGACGGCTGGAAGCGTGGCTTCATCAAGGGTTTGCACCACATACCCGTCGAATCAGTTTAAGCTGATCGGAGCGTAACCAGCCGTCAGGAGGTTGCCTCATGGACAAGGCACCGGACGCCTTCCGCACAATCAGCGAGGTGGCGGAGGATCTCGATCTTCCGCAGCACGTCCTGCGTTTCTGGGAAACACGCTTCGGACAGATCAAGCCGATGAAGCGTGGCGGTGGCCGGCGTTATTACCGCCCCGACGACGTCGATCTCCTGCGCGGTATCCGTCACTTGCTGTACGGCGAGGGCTACACGATCCGCGGCGTCCAGCGCATCCTCAAGGATAATGGCGTCAAGTTCGTCCAGTCGGTCTGGAAGTCGGGGGCGCCGCAACCCGGCCCGCCGCAGAGCGACGACGAGACAGACGCGGACGAGACGGCGAATTCTTTCGACACATCTGAGGTCGACGCGGATGCGGAGGAGGACGCTTCGGCTCCCGCCGCGCCCTCGCTCCGTCCCGAGCCCTCGCCGCTGCGCTATGCCCGCGCGACACCCGCGACGCTGCCGCTCGGCGAGGGGCGGGATACGGCGGAAGCCGTGATGTCGCGCGGATCGACCGAACCCCACGTGACGCCCACCGCGGTGAAGTCCGAACCGTCCACGCCCGCTCCGCGCGCGCGTCTGGCGGCCAGCGAGCTTGAAAAGTTGCAGACCGCGCTCCGCGAGCTTGGCGAATGCAAGCGCATTCTCGACGAGGCGATGAAGGAAAACGCCTGAGGCGAGCGCTCACTGCGGCGCGACGCCGGCCGGCTGAGGCTTGGCGATGAGCGGGTGGCGCCATCTCACGGACTCGCTGCGGTGGTCGACCGAAACCGAGGTGGAGGCGATCGAGGTTCTTTCCGCCGGGCTTGGGATGGCGGGGCCGCTCGCCTTCGCGGCGCTGGCGGGACATCTGTCGCTCGGTGCGGTCGCGGCGATCGGGAGTTTCGCGATCGGCGGGGTTAGCGCGGCGCAGGCGCTTCCCAAGCAGTTTCGCGGCCTGATCGTCTCCGTCGTCCCGCCGGCGCTCGCGGGCCTGGCTGCGATCGCTCTCGCCGGACTGGGCGCGTTCACAAGTACAGCCATTGTCGTCCTCGCGGCCGTCGCGGCGACGGTCGGCGGCTACAGCCGCCCAATGGCGGTGGCGGCGACGCGCTTCGTTCTCTTCCTGCTGATCGCCATCAATTTCGTGCAGACGACGCCGTATCACGCCGCCGCCGTCGGCCTGATGGCGGCGGGCGCGCTCTGGGCGTTCGTGCTCAATCTCGGACTCGGCGTCGCGATGCGCTCCCTCGGACTCATCCGCGTCACGGCGGCCTTAGCCGAAACGGTACAGCCAACCGTTGCGCAGAAGCGCGCCAGGTGGCGGCAATCGTTGCGGGAAGCATCGGGCTGGCAATACCCCGTTCGCCTGACCGCGTGCCTTGCCGTCGGCGAGGCGCTTTCATTGCTGTGGCCGGATCATCACCTCTATTGGGTGACACTGACGGTCGCGCTCCTCACCGAGCGGCCGTTGGAGGCGGTGCCGGTAAAGACCACGCAGCGCGCGCTCGGAACCACCATCGGCGTCGCACTCGCCGGCTTGATCATCAACTATCGGCCGCCGGCCTGGGCGATCGTCATCGTGATCGGCGCGTTCGCCGGTGCTCGTCCGCTACTGCGCGCGCGCAACTACTTCGCCTATTCGATCCTGATGACGCCGCTGATCATCCTGATCATGGACTTCAACGCGCAGCCCGACGCAGGTGTCCTCATCGATCGGCTGGTGGCGACGCTGATCGCCGTGGCGCTGGTGATCGCAGCGAATTTGGTTGCCGGCCGCGCCCTGCGGCACGGGGCGGGATAGACGGGACGGGAGCGGCTGCCTCCTCATTCAGCCGAAGAGGCAGGTCCGCATCGTCCTGTCGTTCAGAGTGTCGGATTCCACATTGCCGGAACGACGCGATAGCCGGTGCCGTCCCTCTCGACGTGGCCGAGCGACGGGAAGGGATAGTGGAAGCCCTGCATCGGCAGCTTCTCGGCGACGACCATGTCGTAGATGCGCCGCCGGGTTTCCTCCGCCTTGGCGCCGTCCTGGTCGAAGCCCGCATGCCAATTCGGATTGCGCGCGAACAGCGCCGGATGGTTGGTGACGTCCGACTGGATGAAGACCTTGCCGTTGCCGGACGATACGACGAACGACGTATGCCCCGGCGTGTGGCCGACGCTTTCGACGGCGGTGATGCCGGGCGCGACCTCCTTCGACCATTCATACGGCGTCACCTTGCGGCCGAGCGCGTCGAAGATCTTGCGGTTGGCCTTGAAGAGATCGGCCATGCGGCCGGCGGGCGCGCGGCTCATCTCGCCGTCGTCCATCCAGTATTTCCATTCGACTGCCGGAACCTTGATCTCGGCGTTCGGGAAGGATGGCTTTCCATCCGCGGTCAAGAGGCCGTTCACATGGTCGCCGTGGAAGTGCGAGATCACCACCATGTCGACGGCATTGCGGTCGAAACCGGCGGCGACAAAGTTGGTATGAAACTGGCCGACGGCGCCTTTGCTTTGCGCATGCGCGGCCTCGCCGTTGCCGGTGTCGAAGACCACGACCTTGCCGCCGGTATTGATGACCAGCGGATTGAACACGATCGTCATCGTGTCCTTCGGCATGAACGCGGCCTCCAGAGCCTTGTTCAATTCGTCCTTCGTGGCGTTGACGACGAAGTTGTCGGGGAGCGGGAAGGTTCGGGCCCCGTCGGTGACGACGGTAACGCCGATATCGCCGACCTTGTAGCGATAGTAGCCCGGCGCTTGCTTGTCGGCGGCGGGGGCGGCGGCTTGCAGAGGTGTTGTCATTCCCATTCCTATCGGTGTGGCGCTGAGGACGGCGCCAGCCTTTAACACGGTACGGCGCGAGACTTGCGTCATAAAGACCTCCCGGATGCGATTGTTCCGCTGAATCTGCCCGTTCGGCGACGGTATTCCATCCGCCGCGGGCATTGAGAGAAGCCCGTCCCTCTTTAACTGACGGTGAGACAACACCCCCGCATGACCGATATTCCCGGCGACGGTGCGGCTATTTTCAGATGCAGCTACTTCCAGATGTATTTGATCGTCTCGGCGATGCCGTCGCCGAGCGTCAGCAGTACCGCCGCCCACACGAAGGCGGATGTGAAATTGGCGATCTGGAACCGCCAGAAGGGCATTTCGAAGATGCCCGCCACCAACGGCACCGAGGCGCGCAGCGGTCCGGAGAAGCGCCCGATGAAGACGCCGAGCGCCCCCCATTTCTTCACGAAGGCTTCGCCGAGCGGGATCAGCTCCGGATGGCGCGAAAGCGGCCACATGTTGCGGATCGGGTGCTCGAACTTCTGTCCCAGCCAGTACGACAGCCAATCGCCGAGCGCCGCGCCGATGGCGCCGGCGATCCAGACCGGCCAGAAATTGATGCCGCCCGATTGGACAAGGACGCCGATGCCGACCAGCGCCGCCCAGGCCGGGAGCAGCAGCGATATGAACGCCAGCGACTCGCCGAAGGCGAGCAGAAAGACGATCGGCGCCGCCCACACCTCATGGGCGCGCACGAATTCGATCAATTGATGGGCATAAGATTCGAGCACCCATGACCTTTATCGGCCCGGCCCTTCCGGCGCCAGCGACTTGCCGTCGCACAAATCGGCAAATGTTTCAGGCACGAAACAGTGAGGAAATGTTCGCGGAATACGCGCCGGCTAATTTCTCGCGATTCCATTGCGAACCAACGAGGACGACCATGATCTCGACATTGCTGTTGCGCACCAGCGTTATTCTCCTGCTGGTCGGACTCGCTCTCGGCATTGTCATGGGCATCCGTCAGGACTTCGTGCTTGCGCCCGCGCACGCCCACCTCAACCTCGTCGGCTTCGTCGTGATGTTCGCGGCGGGACTGTACTATCGCCTCGTCCCCGCAGCCGGCGAGGGGGCGCTGGCCAAGGTGCAGGCGACGCTGTTGGTGGTCGGGGCGATCACCTTTCCGCTCGGCATTGCCGCGGTCCTGACCTTTGGGCCCGCGCGTTTCGAGATGCTTGCCGTCGGCGGCGCGCTCGTCGTCTTTGCGGCGGTCGCGCTGTTCGCCTGGATCGTCTTTCGCACCACGGCGGTCCGCGCCGCCGTCAGGGTCGGCCGTCCGGCCGGGCTCTCGCTGCCGATTTAGAGCGTGATTCCGAAAAGTGGAAACCGGGTTTCGCAAAAGCATGCCCCGGGCTCGACCCGGGGGATCATGCTCAAGCAAAACGATAACGACGGGTCTGATCCAATGCTGTCGGATCAGACCGTGGGGCCGCGGCCGCGCTCTACGGCTTGCCGGTGAAGACCGCCAATTGGGCGGCGAACGCCCGCTTGTAGGCGGGGCGCGCTTCGCCCCGGGCGACATAGGCGGCGAGGTTCGGAAATTCGTCGAGAAGGCCCGAGGGCTTCAGCCTGAGCAGCACCGACACCATCATCAGGTCGCCCGCGCTGAACGCGCCGTCGAGCCACTCGGTGTCGCCTAGCCACGCGGACAGTTGCTTCAGCCGCGCGCGGACGCGATCCTGGACCAGGGGCAGGCGCTCCTTGGCCCAGGGCCTGTCGCCCTCGAAAATCTTCGCCGTCGCGAGCTCGAGGATC
>JBDHSU010000011.1:0-51381 GCA_039808325.1 Variibacter sp.
GTCGTTAAGCGAGAGCGGGCCGACCGGCATACCGGCCATCTTGCCGGCGTTCTCGATCATCGCCGGCGGGATGCCTTCGATCAGCATCTGGTGGCCCTCGGCGATGTAGTTCAGCACGCAGCGATTGGCGTAGAAGCCGCGCGAATCGTTGACGACGATCGGCGTCTTGCGGATCGCGCGTACGAAATCGAGCGCCGTCGCGAGCGCCACGTCACCCGTCTGCTTGCCGAGAATGACCTCGACGAGGAGCATCTTCTCGACCGGCGAGAAGAAATGGATGCCGATGAAGTTCTTCGCGTTCTTGTATTCCTTGGCGAGCGATGTGATCGGCAAGGTCGAGGTGTTCGACGCGAACACGATGTCGTCCGGAACGGCCTTCGCCGCCTTGGCAAAGGCTTCCGCCTTCACGTTACGGTCCTCGAACACCGCCTCGATCACGAGGTCGCAGCCGGCGAGCGCGGCGTAGTCGTCGGTCGGCGTGATATGCGCGAGCAGCGCGTCGCGATCCGCGGTCTTGGCGCGCCCCTTGTTGATCTGCGCCGTCATTAGCGCATGCGAGTGCCCCTTGCCCTTGTCGGCCGACGCCTGGTCGCGGTCGATCAAGACGACGTCGATGCCGGCGAGCGCCGAGACATAAGCGATTCCCGCGCCCATGAAGCCGGCGCCGATGATGCCGACCTTGCCGATCTTCTTCGCCGGGACGTCCTTCGGCCGGCGCGCGCCCTTGTTGAGATCCTGCATCGAGACGAACAGGCTGCGGATCATCGCCTTCGCCTGCGGCGAGCGCACGATCTTCGCGAACCAGCGCGTCTCGATGCGCAGCGCCGTGTCGAACGGCACCTGCAAGCCTTCGAACGCCACCTGCAGGATCGCCCGCGCCGCCGGATAGTTGTCGTAGGTCTCGCGCCGATAGATCGCGTTCGCCGGCGGCCATGTCATCATCCCGGCCTTCGAGTAGACGAGCCCGCCCGGCAGCTTGAAACCCGGCGCGTCCCACGGCGCCTGCGCCTTGCCGCCCGCCTTGATCCATTCCTTCGCACTGGCGACGAGTTGCTCCGGCGGCACCACCGCGTCGATCAGCTTCATCGCCTTCGCGCGATCGGGCGAGAGCTGGTCGCCCTTGAGCAGGAATTGCAGCGCGTCCGCCGTCGGCAGCATGCGCGCGATGCGTGTCGTGCCGCCGCCGCCGGGAAAGAGCCCGACCTTGATCTCCGGCAGGCCGAGCTTGGTTTTCGGACTCTGCGCGGCGACGCGGTAGTGACACGCCAGCGCCATCTCGAACGCGCCGCCCATCGCGGTGCCATTGAGCGCCGCGACCCACGGCTTGCCGCACGTCTCGATGCGGCGATAGAGCTTGGAGAGTTGCCCCGCCGCCTCGACGAAGGCCGCGCGCGCCGCTTCGTCGCCGCCGCGCTCCAGCTTCGCCGCCATCGCGCCGAACTGCTCGAGCATCGTGAGGTCTGCGCCGCCGGAAAACGTGTCCTTGCCCGACGTGATGACGGCGCCCTTGATCGCGGCGTCATTTGCGACCTGCTCGACGACCTTGCCGAGTTCTTCCATCACCGACTGATCGATGACGTTCATCGACTTGCCGGGCATGTCCCAGGTGATCAGCGCGATGCCGTCGGCATCGGTGTCGAGAGTGAAATTCTGAAAGCCCATAAGATGCCTCCCCGCAAACTTTGATCGCGTCATCCTGAGACGACGGCCGCGCGGCTGCCCTCAAGGGAGGAAGCGCCCGTGCCGTCGATCCTTCGCGGCGCGCTGCGCGCGCACCTCGGGATGACGGTCTAAACCCGCTCGATGATCGTTGCCGTGCCCATGCCGGCGCCGATGCACAATGTCACCAGCGCCGTATTGAGGTCGCGCCGCTCAAGCTCGTCGAGCACGGTGCCGAGGATCATCGCGCCGGTCGCGCCGAGCGGATGGCCCATGGCGATGGCGCCGCCATTGACGTTGAGCTTGGCGTGATCGATCTCGAGCGCCTGCATGTAGCGCAGAACGACCGACGCGAACGCCTCGTTCAACTCGTAAAGGTCGATGTCGTCGCGTTTCATGCCGGCGCGCTTCAGCACCTTCTCCGTCACCGCGATCGGCCCCGTGAGCATGATGCCGGGCTCCGAGCCGACATTGGCGAAAGCGCGCACCTTCGCGCGCGGCTTCAGGCCCGCACGCTTGCCGGCCTTCTTGTTGCCGAGGAGCACGGCGGCCGCGCCGTCGACGATGCCGGACGAGTTTCCGGCATGATGTACATGGTTGATCGTTTCCACGTCGGGATAGCGTTGGATCGCGACCGCATCGAAGCCCGCGAGCTCACCCATCTGCACGAAGGACGGATTGAGCGCCGCCAGCGACTGCATCGTCGTCGACGGGCGCATATGCTCGTCCCTGTCGAGGATGGTGACGCCGTTCACGTCCCGCACCGGCACCACGGAATTCTTGAAGCGCCCGTCGTCCCATGCCGCCGCGGCGCGCTTCTGGCTTTCGACGGCATAAGCGTCGACTTCGTCCCGGGAGAAGCCGTAGCGCGTCGCGATCAAGTCGGCGGACACGCCCTGCGGCATGAAATAAGCAGGCACCGCGATTTGCGGGTCCATCGGCCAGGCGCCGCCCGACGCGCCGATGCCGACGCGGCTCATCGATTCGACGCCGCCGCCGACGGTCATGTCGTGCTGCCCGGCCATCACCTGTGCCGCCGCGAAGTTCACCGCATCGAGGCCGGAAGCGCAGAAGCGCTGAATTTGCACACCGGGGACGCCGTTACCGTAGCCGGCGTTGAGCGCGGCGACGCGGGCGATATCGCTGCCCGCCTCGCCCACCGGATCGACGCAGCCAAGCACGACGTCATCGACGTGTGAAACATCGAGATCGCTACGTTCACGCAACGCCTTGAGCGCCGTCGTCGCGAGCCCCAGCGTCGAGACCTCATGCAGCGCGCCGTCCGGCTTGCCGCGCCCGCGCGGCGTGCGCACATGATCGTAGATGAATGCGTCGGCCATGCCGAAATCCTTCCGAACTTAACTCTGCACGAAAACCTTGAACCCGCCGAAGATCATGCGCTTGCCGTCGAACGGCATTTTGGCGGGATCGTGATCCTTCATGCGCGGATCCGCCATGACCTTCTTGTTCACTTCGTCGCGATGCTCACGCGACTTGTAGGTGATCCACGCGAAGACAACCGTCTCATCCTCCTTGAGGTCGACGCTTTGCGGGAACGACGTGAGCTTTCCCGGCTTCACATCGTCGGCGATCGCCTCGACGTAACTGACGGCACCATGCTCCATCCAAACGTCGCGCCCAAGGTTAGCCATCTTACGGTATTCATCGAGATTGCCCTTCGGAACAGGGACGATGAAGCCGTCGACATAGCCACCGCTCATCCGCTTCCTCCATTCGGTCGCACACTCACAGACTGCGCGCGATCACCAGCTTCATGATCTCGTTGGTGCCGGCATAAATCCGCTGCACCCGCGCGTCGCGATACATGCGCGAGATCGGATATTCGTCCATATAGCCATAACCGCCGAACAATTGCAGGCACGCGTCGACGATTTTGTTCTGCAGGTCGGTCAGCCAATATTTCGCCATCGATGCGGTGACGGTGTCGAGACCGCCGCCGATGTGCCGCTCCACGCAATGATCGTGGAAGACGCGGCCGATGGTCGCCTCGCTCTTGCATTCCGCCAGCGCGAACTGCGTGTTCTGAAAATCGAGGATCGCCTTGCCGAAGGCCTTGCGTTCCTTGACGTAATCCACGGTCAGCGCGAGCGCGCGCTCGATCATGCCGATGGCGGCCGTTGCGACGATCAGCCGCTCCTGCGGCAGGTCGCTCATGAGCTGGATGAAGCCTTGGCCCTCCTGCGTGCCGAGCAGCGCCTCGGCGGGAAGCTTCACATCCTCGAAGAACAGTTCCGAGGTGTCGGCCCAATCCATGCCAAGTTTCTTGAGCTTGCGTCCGCGCCGAAAGCCCGGCGCGTCGGCCGCTTCGACGACCAAGAGAGAGATGCCCTTCGCGCCGGCCGCGGGATCCGTCTTGGCAACGACGATGATCAGATCGGCGTGCTGGCCGTTGGTGATGAAGGTCTTCGAGCCGTTCAGCACATAGCCGTTGCCGGATTTCTTCGCGCTCGTTTTGACGCCTTGCAGGTCGGAGCCGGCGCCCGGCTCGCTCATCGCGATGGCGCCGACCAGTTCGCCGGTCGCGAGCTTCGGCAGCCAGCGCTTCTTCTGCTCCTCGGTGCCGTAGCGCAGGATGTAGGGCGCGACGATCCCCGAATGCAGCGGCGCGCCGATCGAGTCGAGGCCGGAATGCGCGAAGGCGAGATTGATCACGGTTTCATGCGCGAAGCTGCCGCCGGCGCCTCCGTATTCCTCCGGAATGCCGGCGCAGAGAAGACCGGCCTCGCCGAGCTTCGTCCACGCCGAACGGTCCATGAGGCCGGCCTCGTGCCACTGATCGATCTGCGGCGCGAGCTCCGATGCCATGAAGCGCTCGGCCTGCGCCTCGAGCATGACGAGGTCTTCGCCCATCCATGCCGGCCGCGGGATATCGAGGGCGCTCATGCGATCACGCGCCGTCGTGCTGGCGGCTATGGATCGCGGCGATGCCGACCTTCGCCATCCAGTCTTCGGTGCGCTCGCTGGGGAGCGTTACGATGTCGTCGACCCAGGCCACCTTGCCCTCGATGCCGTGCTGCATCGTCGGCTGGACGGCGGAAGGGGCATCCAAGCTGCAGATGGTGACGCTGAGCCTGCCCTTGCGGCCGTAGGTCAACGGCGTTCCGCACGTGCGGCAGAAGCCGCGTTCCGCGACATCCGAGCTTTGGAAGATTGCCGGCGCGCCTTTCGTCCAGCGAATATTCGAGGCTTTGCCGCCGGCGAAGGCCATGAAAGGCTGGCCGGAGGCCTTCTGACACATGCGGCAGTGGCAGATGCTTGCCTGCTCCGGCGGCGACAGGAATTCGTAACGAACCGCGCCGCACTGGCAGCCGCCGGTCAGGGAACGCTGCGGAGAATTCACCAGACAGTCTCCTCTCATCGTCATGCGGGTTCGGCGGCCATTTAGCCCCGAGGTTCGATGCCCCGGTCAAGTCCCCGTTGGCGTATGGCTCGCAATCACGACGATGGAGAGACGGCGGCTCCGAATGCGCGGCGGGCATCCTTCCAAGGTCGAACATCCTCCCGCTTGTAGGCCGCCGCGGTTCGCTCTACAGCAAAGCCATGCTCGATCATCTCAAGTCCAACAATCGCAAATGGGCGGAGCGCAAAGTCGCGGCCGATCCCGGCTTCTTCAAGCGCCTCGTCGGCCAGCAGGCGCCTGAATATCTTTGGATCGGCTGTTCCGACAGCCGCGTCCCATCCACCGAAATCGTCGACCTCGATCCGGGCGAGATGTTCGTACACCGCAATGTAGCGAACCTGGCGCCGCCGCAGGACGCGAATTATCTCTCCGTCCTTCAATTCGCCGTGGACGTGCTGAAGGTGAAGCATATCCTTGTCGTCGGCCATTATGGCTGCGGCGGTATCGCCGCTGCGGTCGATGGAAAGCGCCGCGGACTGATCGACCATTGGCTGCATCCCATCCGCGAAGTCTGCCACGATCATCAGCACGAACTCGATGCCATTCCCGAGGAGCGGGAGCGTCTCAACCGGCTGTGTGAACTCAATGTCATGCGGCAGGTGCGCAACGTCGGCTCGGACGTCTTCGTGCAGGACGCCTGGGGGCGCGGCCAGAAAATCAGCGTGCACGGCTGGGTCTATTCGCTCGGCAATGGCCTGGTGAAAGATCTGGACGTCACGGTCCGGCGGCCGGAAGACCTGGAAAAACTTTACGGACCGCCGCCGCATCCGTGAGCGCGTCGCGACCGGCTAGTGGAGTGAATTTGACATTCGCTATCTGCTTCGCAGCGCCTCCTTGCAAGCGAATGTCAAATTCAAACTCCACTAGCAGCCAATATTTGCTAGTGGTCCTTTGATTCTAATATTTGCAAAAGCGCCCGCCGCAATGGGATGCAAATGTTAGAATCGGACCACTAGAACGCCTCGGCCGGCAGCGCCATCGTGCTCTCCGCGCCGGCTTGAACGCGCGCGAGGAAGGTGCCCGTCTCGGGCAGCACGCGCTCCATGAAAAAGCGCGCGGTCACGAGCTTCGCCTGCATCGCTTCCTTCGCATTGGCGTCGGCCGCGAGTTTCGCTTGCGCCGCCTTCGCCATCCGCGCCCACATGTAGCCGATCGCCGTCAGACCGAAGAGATGCATGTAGTCGGTCGCACCGGCGGCGCCGTTGTCGGGATTGCCCATGGCGTTCTGCACGAACCACATCGTCGCGGCCTGCGTGCGGCCGAGGGCCTTCTCCAGCGGCACGACGAACGGCTTCATCGCCTCGTCCGCCGCATGCTCCTTCACAAACGCGCCGACCTCGTTGAAGAACGCCATCGTCGCGCGTCCGCCGTCGCGCGGCAGCTTGCGGCCGACGAGGTCGAGCGCCTGGATGCCGTTCGCGCCCTCATAGATCATGGCGATGCGCGCGTCGCGTACGAACTGCTCGACGCCGGTTTCCACGATGTAGCCATGGCCGCCGAACACTTGCTGCGCCGCCACCGCATTGGCAAATCCGCGGTCGGTGAGCACGCCTTTGATCACCGGCGTCAACAAGCCAAGGAAATCGTCGGCCGCCTGGCGCGCCGCCGCGTCGCCGGAGCGGTGCGCGACGTCGGCCTGCAGCGCGGTCCATAACGCCAATGCGCGGCCGCCTTCGTTGAGCGCCTTGATCGTCAGCAGCGTGCGACGAATATCCGGATGCACGATGATCGGGTCGGCCGGCTTGTCGGGCGCCTTCGGGCCGGAGAGCGCGCGGCCCTGCAGGCGCTCCTTCGCGTAGGCCGCCGCGTTTTGATACGCGACCTCGGACAGGGCCAGCCCCTGCACGCCGACGGCGAGCCGTGCTTCGTTCATCATCACGAACATCGCATTGATGCCGCGGTTTTCCTCGCCGATGAGCCAGCCCGTCGCATTCTCGTAATTGAGAACGCAGGTGGCGTTGCCGTGGATGCCCATCTTCTCTTCGATCGACCCGCAGGTGACGCCGTTCGGCCCGCCGGCGCTGCCGTCCGCGTTGACGGCGAGCTTCGGCACCACGAACAGCGAGGTGCCCTTGATGCCCGCCGGCGCGCCTTCGATGCGCGCCAGCACGAGATGGACGATGTTCTCGGACAGGTCGTGCTCGCCGGCGGAGATGAAGATCTTGGTGCCGGTGAGCTTGTAGCTGCCGTCCGCCTGTTTCACCGCCTTGGTGCGCAAGAGCCCGAGATCGGTGCCGCACTGCGGCTCCGTCAGGTTCATCGTGCCGGTCCAGCGGCCTTCGATCATCTTCGGCAGGAATCGGCGCTTCAGTTCGTCATTGGCGTGAACCACGAGCGCCGCGATCGCGCCTTGCGTCAGTGCCGGATACATCGCGAAAGCGAGGCTCGCCGACACCATGAACTCGTTGACGATCGTGGTTATCGTCTCCGGCAGTCCCTGGCCGCCGAATGCCGACGGTGCGGAAATACCCATCCACCCGTTGGCGACGTATTGCGCGTAAGCGTCCTTGAACCCTGCCGGCGTCGTCACCCGCCCGTCCGGATGGCGCGTGCAGCCCTCCCGGTCACCGCTGGCGTTGAGTGGTGCCACGACCTCCTCACAAAACTTCGCCGCCTCCGCCAGGATCGCGTCCATGACATCGCCGGAAAGGTCGGCGAACCCCGGCAGATTGTCATAGCGGCGGATTTGCAGAACATCGTCGAGCAGAAAGCGGACGTCGTCGACCGGCGCCTTGTATTGCGGCATGGAAACCTCTTTCAGCCGCGGCGGAGCGGCTCCCAAATTCGACCGGCCCAAGCAATGCGAACAAGCAGTGCGAACTGAATCGAGACAAATTACGCTTGTTTACGCTCGCGCGTGACGATCATGCTTTCAAGCCGTTTGCGGGCATGGTCGAGTTCGGCAAGTGCGCGATCGATCTCGCTTTTCTGCTTCTCCAGGCGTCCGATGCGCTCCTGGAACTTGGCGAGCGCGGTGCGCAGGTTTGCGCCCTGCCGCTCGCCGCTGTCGTGGAAGTCGAGCATCTCCTTGATCTCATCGAGGGAGAATCCGACGCATTTTCCCATGAGGACGTATTGCAGGCGCACCCGGTCGCGGCGGCTGTACAGGCGATCCTGCCCGTCGCGCTGCGGATTGAGCAGGCCTTTCTCTTCATAGAAACGCAGCGTTCGGGCGCTGACCTGGAACTCCCGGCCCAAATCGCGGATGCCGAATACGGCCTCGGCCGCGGCCTCCTTCGCATCCCCGTCATGCCGCGGCGCGCCCGCCATTGAAATCTGCGGTCCCATCGACCCCTCCTTCGCCAAGGGCCTCAGTTTCGCATCCGGGGCTTACGTAAACGTAAACCCGACAACCCGGCCGAATCGGCACGGCGGGCTCAAATCCTCATTTATTCTTTACACCCTCCGCCGGTCCTTAACGGGTTGTTTACCGTAAAGTTGAAAAGTCAGCCGCAAGGGCACAGGGCAGCGCTTTGGTGACTTTGTCTTAGTGGGCGCATGCTCTCGCGGGCCGCAACCCGCTCTCCCCTTGGAAGAACAACGTGGGCTGAGCATGGCATCAGATCAACCGTGGAACATGCAGGGCCTAAGCCCGCAAGTTCGCGAAACCGCCCGCGAGGCTGCACGGCGCTCGGGCCTTTCCGTCGCCGAATGGCTACAATCGGTGATTGTTGATTCGGCTGCGCAGGAAGGCGTTCGCGTCGCCCAGCGCGCGCGGCAGGATCGGCAGGAGGCGCGCCTCAATCCTGGGGAACAGCACGACCGCAGGGCCTGGGAAGCGGACCGCCGAGCCGACGAACTTGCCAGCCGCATGGAGCGCATGACCCGCGCGGCCGGCGATACCCATATCCCGCAGACTCGCGACCCGATGACCGATCAGAACCCTTCCGACATCGCGCGCGTCCTGCAGTCGCTCGAGGAGCGGCTCGCTCAAATCGAACAAGCGAGTGGCGCGCGCGCTGCGCCCGCCGGCTTTACGGACCGCCGCCGCGACCACGATCCGATCGAAAGCGCGGCCATTCCCGGCGTCGTCGAAAGCCGCATGCCCTGGCCGGCTCCGCACGACGATGATTTCATGCCCGCGAACCCGTCGCGCGCGGCAGAATCGGCCGCCGACGAGACCGATCTCGACCCGCGGCCGACGCTGCGGATTCCCCCGTGTTCGGATGACGCGCCGAACGCCTCGTCCCGCGACACGACCGCTTCCGCACGGCCGACTCCGCCGCCGGTGAATGAGCATTTCTCCGGTTTGGACGAGACGCTCGCGGAAATCGCCGAGCGCCAGCGCGTCCTCGATGCGCAGCACGCGGCGGCGGAATCCGAGCCCGCGGAATCCGGCCCGAAAGCCGCCAAGTCGGCCTCGCTGGGCGAGCGGCTGGCAACGCTGTCCCGTCGCCTCAGCGCGCGGCGCGACACGGCACCGGCCAGGAACGAAGAGCACGGCAGCGACAGGGCGACCGCCGCCATCGGCGACGGAATCGCGCCTCCGGAGGCGAAGAACGCCGCGCCGCAGGCCGACCTGCAGCCGCGTGTGGTCCAGGCCGCCGCCGTCTTTGCGCAGCGCCACGAGCGGGAAAGCGCCTCGCGCGTCGGATCGCTACGCAGCGACAAGCCCGATCCCTTGCCGGGCCTCCAGGCACAGCTCGAGCACCTGACCGAACATATCGCCGCAATGCGCGATCCGGCAGAGTTCGACGAGACCGTGAAAACGTTGCGCGAGGAACTCGCGTCGATCGCCCGCATGCTCGACGAAGCGGTGCCGCGCCGGGCGCTTGAGGCGCTCGAAGCGGAGGTTCGCACGCTGGGCGAGCGTATCGATGTGGTCCGCGAACGCGGCGTCGACCCGACGACGATCTCCACGATCGAGGGCAATCTCAGCGATATTTTGCAGACCTTGCAGCACGTCGCGCCGGCCGAGAGCCTCGCGGACTTCCAAAAGGACGTGCGCGCGCTCGACAGCAAGATCGAAAGCATCGCGCAGCGCGGAGCCGCCGACGAAGGGGCGTTGCGGCAAGTCGAACGTGCCGTCGCCGAACTGCGCGAGATCACCGCGCATGCCGCCTCGGACGAAGCGCTGGTCTCGCTCGCCGAGGAAGTCCAGTCGCTTGGCGACAAGATCGATCGCGCCATGACGCCGATGGCGCGCAGCGCCGACCTGATGTCCCGCCTCGAAACACGGCTGGAGGACCTCACCGCGTCGATCAATGCGGACATGCCGGAGCGCGCGGCAACGCACGACAAGATCATCCAGGTCGTCGAATCTCTCGCCGAACGCTTCGAGCGCGACGGTACGTCCATGACGCCGCCGATTCTCGACCAGATCACCAATCAGCTCGCGCGGCTGGCGGTGAAATTCGAGGCATCTTCGGCGCGGCTGGAAAACCTCGACACGATCGAGCAGGCCCTTTCCGACCTTTTTACCCGCCTCGACGACATCCGGATCACCACCGCCGTCTCGGCGGAGAACGCCGCGCGCCAGGCGGCTTTCGACGCGGTCTCGCAAGCGTCCCGCTCCAGCGACTCGTCATTGTCCAGCCTGGATTCGCTGAAGGAAGAATTCGAAACGCTGCGGCATGAGAGTGCCGCCAGTGAGCGGCGCACGCGTGACACGATCGAAACGGTCCGGCACGACCAGTCGCTGAGCGACCGGCGCACCCAGGATACTCTCGAAGCGGTGCACGACACGCTGGAGCGCCTTGTCGACCGCCTGGCCATGATCGAGAGCGACATGCGCGGCGAAGCCATGGCGCGACTGCTCGACAAGGGGCCGGCGGCCCGCCACGAGGAGCCTCAAGCACGGGCCTACGGTCCGGCGCCGCAGGAGCCGCTCCCGCAAACTCTCCCGTTGAGCGCGGCACCGCAGCTCGTGCCTTCGCACGACGAGCCGCCGGCCCAAGAATCCAACGCGCCGCCGGTGAAGCCGGAGCGGCGCCCGATCGACCCGACCTTGCCCGCGGACCACCCGCTCGAACCCGGCACGGCGGCGAGCCGGCGGCCGCAGACCCCGGCGGAGCGTATCGCCGCGTCCGAAGCCCTCCTCGGCCCCGCGAAACCCGCCGCCGACAGCGAAAGCGAGAGCAAGGCGAACTTCATCGCCGCCGCACGCCGCGCCGCCCAGGCCGCCGCGACCATGGCGACGACGCCCGGCAGCGAGACGGAAGAGAAGAAGAAGTCCGGAAAGTCGGCGTTCAGCTCGCTCACCCAGCATCTGACCCGCAAACGGCCGCTCATGCTCGGCCTCGCCATCCTGGCGATCGCGGGCACGCTGCACATCGTGGTCAACGTGCTGGGCACGCACGACGGCAAGCAGCGGCCGGCGCAGAAGATCAGCAGCCAATCGACGCCGATCGCCGAGACGGCGAAGAAATCCGTGATGCTCGCGCCCGCGCCGGCGAAAGCCCCGGAAATTCCGGACGCCGCAACCGCAACGCCGGAAGCCAAATCCGGCGCGACGGCGGAAGCGGCCAAGCAGGACATCGAAGCGCCGGCGCCGGCGAAACATGCGGCGCAACCCGCGAGCGACGCAAATCCCGGCCCGTCCGGCCCGTCCGCCGGCGCGGCGGCGTCGGAGCCGGAAACCACGGCAAGCGTCAGCCCGCTGACGATCGCGTCGATCCAGATTCCGACCGCGGGCGCAGCGAACGGCAGCGGCTTCAACATGGCGCCGGGGAACTGGCAAGGCACGCCGGTTGCCGTACCGGCGGCGAACGAAGGCATCGGCCCCGGCCTGCAGGCGGCCGCTGCGGCGGGCGATCCGGCCGCGGCATACGAAATCGGAATGCGCTACGCGGACGGGCGCGGTGTCCCCGCCAACGCCGAAGAGGCGGCGCAGTGGCTCGAGCGTGCCGCGAGCGCCAACCTCGCCCCGGCCGAATATCGGCTCGGCAGCCTTTACGAGAAAGGCTATGGCGTGAAGAAGGATCTCGAGCGCGCCCGCCGGCTCTATGCCAGCGCGGCCGCGAAAGGCCACGCCAAGGCGATGCACAATCTCGCCGTCCTTTACGCCGAAGGCGTCGAGGGCAAGCCCGACTTCATCAAGGCCGGCGCCTGGTTCCGCAAAGCCGCGGCGCACGGCATGGCCGACAGCCAGTACAATCTCGGCATCCTGCACGCGCGGGGCCTCGGCGTGGAGCAGAACCTCGCCGAGTCCTACAAGTGGTTCGCTCTCGCGGCGCAACAGGGCGACAAGGATGCCGCCAAGAAGCGCGACGACGTCGCCGGACGCCTCGACCAGCAGGCACTGGTGGCGGCCCGTCTGGCGGTCCAGACCTTCACCGTCCAGCCGCAGCCGGACGAGGCCATCGCGGTCAAGGCTCCGGCCGGCGGATGGGAGCAGGCCGCTCCGCAAACGCCGCCCGCGAAGGCGAAATCCGCGCGCCACGGCCGGCGCAAGACCGGCGTCTGAGACTGCGCCGCGCTTGCGCCGACCGAACGGTCGGCGCTCGCACCCCTTTCATCGCGAATTCCTGCTTTCATGGACCGTTGGCACGTCATGGAAAGCATTCCGCGTGATATGCCTTGATTGAGTCATAGAGAACCGGGCAAAGGTAACCGAGAGAGAGGCTCGTACATGCTTTGACCGCACCCGGATTTTCCGTGTGCGGCCGTTTTCAATTGGCGCCGGCGGGCCGCGGTCCGCGACGTCCGCGGATAATGCCTTGCAGATTTACCTTCCGATCGCCGATCTGCCGGTCAACGTCTTCTTCATCTTGATGGTGGGGATCGTCGTCGGATTCCTGTCCGGCATGTTCGGCATCGGCGGCGGTTTCCTGCTCACACCGCTCCTGATCCTGATCGGGATTTCGCCCGCGGTCGCGGTCGCAACCGTCTCAAGCCACATCACGGCGTCCTCGCTCTCGGGCGTCATGGCTTATTGGCGACGGAAGGCGCTGGACCTCGCCTTGGCCGCGATGCTGCTCGCGGGAGCTCTCGTCGGCACCGCCGGCGGCGTCTGGCTGATCGCCCTGCTGCGCGCCGCCGGCCAACTCGACCTTGCGATCGGCCTCTCTTACCTCACGCTGCTCGGCATCGTCGGCACGATGATGGTGGTCGAGAGCGGCCGCGCCATCGGCCGCGCCCGGCGCGGCCAGCCGGCGGAAATCCGCCGCCCCGGCAGCCATTCCTGGTTCCATGGCCTGCCGCTGAAGCTTCGCTTCAAGCAGTCGAAAATCTATGTCTCGGTGATTCCCGTCTGGGTCATCGGCTTCGTCATCGGCTTCCTCGGCGGCTTGATGGGCATCGGCGGCGGCTTTTTGCTCGTTCCCGCCCTGATCTATCTGCTGCGTGTCCCCACCAGCGTCGTCATCGGCACGTCGATGATGGTTACGCTCGTCACCATGGCATCGGCGACGATTCTGCAATCGATAACCAACAAGTCGGTCGACGTCGTGCTCGCGCTGATCCTCATGGTCGGCGGCGTCATGGGAGCTCAATTCGGGGCGCGCGCCGGGCTAAAGATCCGCAGCGAGCAGCTTCGCTTGCTGCTGGGGCTCCTGATCCTTGCGGTCGGCTTGCGCTTCGCCTTCGATCTCGTCGTACGCCCCGAGGACCTGTTCACGCTGCAAATCCCGGGAGGCATGCGGTGAGGCGCGGCACGGGCATCGCCGTGGCGGCGGCGCTTCTGTGCGCGCCCCCGTCGGCCCGCGCCGAAAAGCTCGTGACCTCGCTGTCGGCGCATCGGGTCATGATCACGTCGAACTTCACCGGCGTCGACCTCACTTTGTTCGGCACGATCGAAACCGACGCCTCGTCTGTCGGCCGCACAGGGGGTTACGGGTTGGTCGTGACGGTCACCGGGCCGCGCCAGCCGACCATCACCTGGCGCAAGGAGCGCGTGCTGGGCATCTGGGTGAACGCCCAATCGCGCGTCTTCGTCGAGCCGCCGAGCTACCTCGCCGTCCTCAGCAACCGGCCGATCGACGACATGGCTTCGCCCGACGTCTTGCGCCGGCTGCAAGCGGGCCTCACGCAGGTGCAACTGCCGCAGCGAGTGGGCGGCGATATCGCCGACGTCAACGCGGACGATCCGTTCCGCGCCGCATTCTTGCGGATCAAGCGCGCGCAGGGCCTCTACCGGGAGCAGGCGAACGCCGTCACCTTCCTGACGCCGACCCTGTTCCGCACGTCCATTCCCCTGCCCGCCAACGTGCCGATCGGCGAATACGAGGTCGACGTGAAGCTGTTCGCCGCAGGCACGATGGTCGCGCAGGAAACCACCGCATTCGAGATCATCAAAGCGGGTTTCGAGCAATTCGTCGCCACCAGCGCGCGCGACTATGGCCTACTTTATGGCTTCGCCACCATGTTGCTGGCGCTGTTCACCGGCTGGCTCGGCGCGATCATCTTCCGGCGGGATTGATTTTCGCGGCGCCGCCCGTTTCATCAGCCGCTGGGCATCCCCAAATGAGCGCGGCATCGTCCCGGAGATTGTCCCCCATGTCGCAGCCCATCGTCGTGTCCATTCCGCATCGTCTCGGCAAGGAGGAGGCGGCCCGCCGACTCAAGGCCGGCTTCGAGAAGATGGTGGCGGCCGTCGGTGCGGTGGTGACCATCGGGCGCCAGGACTGGATCGGCGACGACCACCTCGATTTCAGTCTGAACGCCCTCGGCCAGACGGCAAGCGGCACCATGGATGTCACCGACGACCAGGTGAAGCTCGAAATCCTGCTGCCCGGCATGCTCGGCATGTTGGCGAACAAGGTGAAGGACATGATCACCCAGCGCGGCCAAATCCTGCTGGAAAAGAAGTGAGCTAATCCGGCAGGCAGTGCGCCCCGGCAAACGCATGCACGGCGGCGCGGCCGAGCACATGCGCGACGAAATCGTCCCCCGCGAAGAGCCCCGCGAAGGCGCGGTGGCGCACATTGAGTCCGCCGGCATAGGCGCCGAACGCCGGCATCACCATGCGCCGGCCGTCGCTTGCGAAGCAGCGCCGCCGCAGATAGCGCCCACCCATGTCCACCTGCGCCACGGGATGCAGATGCCCCGCGATCTCGCCGTCGCGCCCGTTATGTGTCGGCTCATGGCGAAACAGCAGCGGCCCGCGCGCGAAGGCTGCGGTAAAGAGGCCGCCGAGCGCATGCATCGGCTCGGGGTCGTGATTGCCGGTGATCCAGACCCAGTCGCGACCGCGCATCAACTGTCCGAGCGTCATCCGGTCGGCGAGGCTCAGCCGCTCCGACCCTTGCTGATCGTGAAAGCTGTCGCCGAGCGCGACGACCGCCTGCGGCGCGTAGCGGCGGACCAGAGCCGAGAGGCGTGAGAGCGTGTCCGCCGTGTCATAAGGCGGCACGAGGCTGCCGCGCCGCGCGAAGCTCGATCCCTTCTCGAGATGCAGATCGGCGACCGCGAGAAGCCGCTCCTCCGGCCAATAGAGCGCGCCGGCCGCATCCGCAACGAGCGAGAGGCCGGCGATACGCAGGCACCGGTCCGTCTCTCCCGCCGCCGAGATCGCGCACTCCGCTGGGGCAGCCGTCAGATTCAACCCATCGCCTCCTTGGCGAGCGCGGCAGCCGATTCCGCCAGCAACTCGTCGGACACCTCGCCGTGGACCGGCTCGCGGCCGATCTCCAGCAGCACCGGCACCGCCAAGGGCGATACCCGATCGAGCGCCTTATGAACGATTCGCCCCCGCACGCGCGAGAGCATTTCGCCGAGGCGGCGAATGTCGAGCAGCCCCGTCGCGGCATCGGTCGCGGCGGCGCGCAGGAGCACGTGGTCGGCCTGATGCCGCCGCAGCACGTCGTAGACGAGGTCGGTCGAGATCGTCATCTGCTTCTGCGACTTCTCCTTCCCAGGATACCGGCGCTCGATCAAGCCGGCGATGATCGCGCAGGTGCGGAAGGTGCGCTTCATCAATGCGGACTCGGCGAGCCAGGCGTCGAGGTCGTCGCCCAGCATGTCCTGGTCGAATAGCGCATCGAGCGAGAGCGTCCCGCGCCTGATATGCAGCGCAAGCTCGCCATGCGCCCAAAGCGCCAGCGCGTATTCGTTGGCGACGAAGCCGAGCGGGCGCATGCGCGCTCGCTCCAGCCGGCGCGTGAGCAGCATGCCGAGGGTCTGATGCGCCAAACGCCCCTCGAACGGATAGCAGACAAGGTAATTGCGCGCCGCGCGCGGGAAGGTCTCGACGAGAAGATCGCGCGCCGCCGGCGTCACCGATTTCCAGCGTTGGATTTCGAGCCACTCGCGCACCTGATCCGGCAGCCCGTCCCATGTCGCGGGCTCGGCGAGGATGTCGCGCACGCGCGCGGCGAGATAGGTCGAGAGCGGAAACTTGCCGCCTTCGTAGGACGGAATCTTCGGCTCCGACGCATTCGAGCGCGAGACATAGACCTCGTTGTCGACGATCGCCTCGTAGCGCAGGACCTCGCCGGCAAACACGAACGTATCGCCATGCGTCAGTTGCTCGATGAAGTATTCCTCGATCTCGCCGAGCAGCCGCCCGCCGCGCATGACCCCGCCGGCGTATCCGCCGCGCGGCCCGCGCGAGCGCACCAGGCGCACCTTCAGCATGTCGGCCTCGACGATGGTGCCGACATTGAGCCGGTATTGCTGCGCGATGCGCGGATTGCTGACGCGCCAGCGCCCATCCGCGCCCTGGCGGATCTTCGCGAAGCGCTCGTAGCTTTTCAGCGCATAGCCGCCGGTGGCGACGAAATCGAGCACCGCGTCGAAATCCGCGCGCGTGAGGCCGGCGTAAGGCGCCGCCATGCGCACCTCGTCGAACAGTTCGTCCGCGAGAAACGGTTCGCCGCAGGCACGGCCGAGCACATGCTGCGCCAGCACGTCGAGCGCCCCGGTGCGCAGCGGCGGCGTGTCCTGCGCATTCTCGGCGACCGCGTCGATGGCGGCGCGACATTCGAGCACCTCGAAGCGGTTCGCCGGCACGAGGATGCCGCGCGAAGGCTCGTCCAGCCGGTGATTGGCGCGGCCGATGCGCTGCAGCAGCCGCGACGAGCCTTTCGGCGCGCCGACATTGATGACGAGGTCGACATCGCCCCAGTCGATGCCGAGATCGAGCGAGGAGGTGCAAACGACCGCGCGTAGTCGCCCCGCCGCCATCGCGTCCTCGACCTTGCGCCGCTGCGTGACGTCGAGCGAGCCGTGATGCAGCGCGATCGCAAGGTTGTCGTCGTTGATGCGCCAAAGTTCCTGGAACAGCATCTCGGCTTGGCTGCGCGTGTTGACGAAGACGAGCGTCGTCTTGTGCTGCTTGATGAGCGCATAGATTTCCGGCAGCGCGTGGCGCGCCGTATGACCCGCCCACGGCAGGTGCTCCGCGGTGTCGAGCATGGTGACGTGCGGCTGCGCGCCGCCGGCCGCGATGATGAGATCGGCGCTCGCGACGCGCCCTTCCTGCTGCGGAACGAGGAAGCGGCAGAGATCGTCCGGCTCCGCGACCGTCGCCGAGAGACCGATGGTCGCGAGTTGCGGCGCCAGCGCGAACAGCCGCGCGAGGTCGAGCGAGAGAAGGTCGCCGCGCTTCGAGAGGACGAGCGAATGCAGCTCGTCGAGGATGACCCGGCGCAGCGAGCCGAAGAGATAAGGCGCGTCGGCGCTGGCGAGGAGAAGCGCCACCTGCTCCGGCGTGGTGAGCAGGATGTCCGGCGGATCGCGACGCTGGCGCTGCCGCTTCGAGACGGGCGTGTCGCCGGTGCGTGTCTCCAGCCGGATCGGCAGCTCCATCTCCGCCACCGGGCGCTCGAGATTGCGCGCGATGTCGACGGCCAGCGCCTTCAGCGGCGAGATATAGAGCGTGTGCAGACCGCCCTCGCGTCGGATACCGCGGCCGGTAGAGACGAGGCGGCCCGCCGATGGGCCGCCGCGCGATCCCGCCTCGCTCAATTCCACCAAGGTCGGCAGGAACCCCGCCAGCGTCTTGCCGGCGCCGGTCGGCGCGATGAGGAGCGATGAGCGCCCCTCCCGCGCCCTGGCCAAGAGCTCGAGCTGATGCGCGCGCGCCTCCCATCCACGCTGCGCGAACCAGCGTAGGAAGCGGTCGGGCAGGTCGGCAGCCGGCGCCGGGCGGTCGAGGATGCTCACGCCCCAGAGGTAATGCCTGTCCGTGTTCAGGTCGAGGCGACGACGAGAAGGCTCGGCACCGGAACGCCCCGCTCCATTCGCGTCGAGGCGTCCTCGATAGCGGCGACAGAAAGGCCGGCGGCGGCGAGCGCCGCCTCGATATGCGCGCGGCCATGCGCGTAGCGCAGCTTCTCGCCCAGGGCGAAGTCGGCGCCGGCGTGGCGCTCGACGGTGAAGGCTATTCGCCCACCCGGCGCAAGCGCCCGTGCCGCGGCCGCACAGAGGGCGGTCAGATCGCCGACATAGACAAACGCGTCCGCGGCGATCACGAGGTCGAACGAGACAGGCGGCGCGCGTTCAAGAAACGTCAGCATGTCGCCGACCGCGAGGTGCGCGTAAAGCCCTTTGCGGCGCGCCTCGGCCACCATCTTCGGTGACAGGTCGACGCCGGCAATGCTGTCGTAGAGCCCCCGGAACGCGTGCGCCACAAGCCCGGTGCCGCAGCCGAGATCGGCCATATTGGCGAAATGCAGCGGCCGCGGGGCCTGCAACCGCGCCAGCAGGTCGCGAAGCTGGTCGGGGCCGCGATAGCGAAGCTGATCGATCAACGCGCCGTCGAACAGCGGCGCATATTGGTCGAACAGAGCCGTCACATAGGCCGGCGGCATCGCGCCAGGGCGGTCGCCCCGCAGCCGCGCCAGCCGCAGCACCGCGCCGTGCCGGTCCGCCGGATCCGCGGCGAGCGCCCGCTCGAAGGCCATGGCGGCGCGGTCCGCCTCTCCGTTCTCCTCCCGCACCTCACCGAGCGTGAACCAGGCCGCCGCAAAGCCGGAGGCGAGTTCCAGTGCCTGCTCCAGAAGATCGGCGGCGGCGGCAAGATCGCCCCGCATTCGGAAATCGAGAGCGCGCTGATAGCGCCGGTCGGCGACGACGTCGCCGGACGAAAGGAAATGCGGAGAGAACGACATGGATGGGGCGCCAAGACCGGGCTCGTTCCGGCGGCCCACGTCTTCAAGGCTGCCGCTGCGAAAAGCAAGTCCGCGCATTCCCGGGTCAAGCCCGGGCATGACGGAATTATCTCGCGGGGTCGAAGACGACGACCGGGATACTATCTATCCCCCATGCGTCCCGAGGATCTGCTCTGCCCAACCCCCAAGGGCCTCTACTGCCCGCCGGGCGACTTCTACATCGACCCGCTGCGCCCGGTGGCAAGGGCGCTGATCACGCACGGACATTCCGACCACGCGCGGCCCGGCCATGACGCGGTGATGGCCACGCAGGACACGCTCGACATCATGCGGCTGCGCTGCGGGGAGAATTTCGCGGGACGCACGCAAGCCGCCGCCTACGGTGAGACGACGTCCATCAACGGCGTCGCGGTGACGTTCAAGCCGGCGGGGCACGTCCTCGGCTCCGCGCAAATCTGCGTCGAGAGGGACAGCCTGCGCATCGTCGCCTCGGGCGATTACAAGGACGTCCGCGACCCGACCTGCGCGCCGTTCGAGCCCATCGCCTGCGACGTCTTCATCACCGAGGCGACCTTCGGGCTCCCGGTGTTTCGCCATCCCGACGCGGCGGCCGAAATCGCCAAGCTGCTGCAGTCGGCCGCGCTCTTTCCCGATCGGGCGCATCTCGTCGGCGCGTATTCGCTCGGCAAGGCGCAGCGCGTCATCGCGCTGCTGCGCGAGGCCGGCCACGACGCGCCGATCTATCTGCACGGGGCGATGGAGAAGATCACGCACCACTATGCCGCGCGCGGCATTCCTCTCGGCGAGCTGCGTCCTGTGCGGGGCGCGAAGAAGGCGGAACTTGCCGGAACGATCACGCTGTGCCCGCCCTCCGCCCTGCAGGAACTATGGGCGCGCCGCTTTCCCGATCCCGTGACGGCGTTTGCGTCCGGCTGGATGCGCGTGCGCACGCGCGCGCGGCAAAACGGCGTCGAACTGCCGCTCGTTATCTCCGATCATGCCGACTGGGACGGGCTTTGCGCCAGCATCGTCGCGACCGGCGCTTCGGAAATCTGGGTGACGCACGGCGAGGAGGACGCGCTGGTGCATTGGTGCGAGACGAAAGGGTTGCGCGCGCGTCCGCTGCGCCTCGTCGGCTATGGCGAGGAGGAAACGGAGGAGACGGCGGCCGATCTGGGTGCGGATGATGCATCGGCTGGCGAAAAGCGCCTCGACGATCTCGAAAACACGAACGCTATCGAAGACGAGAGCGGCGACACGGGACAATCTGCTCCCTCCCCCCTTACGGGGGAGGGTTGGGGAGGGGGGTAACGTCTTGCCCTTACCTTGCCGCTTCACCCCCCTCCCTGTCCCTCCCCCACAAGGGGGGAGGGAACGCAAGAGTCGTGAGACCTGCGCCCCTTCGCACGGCGGAGCCGACGGATGAACCGCTTCGCCGCGCTGCTCGACCGTCTCGCCTATCAGCACGGCCGCAACGCCAAGCTGCGGCTGATGACGGAGTATTTCCGCACGACCCCGGATCCCGAGCGCGGCTTCGCGCTCGCGGCGCTGACCGGCGCGCTGTCGTTCCGCCACGCCAAGCCCGGCATCATCCGCGCGCTGATCGCCGAGCGCGCCGATCCGACGCTGTTCGCGATGTCCTACGACTATGTCGGCGACCTTTCGGAAACCGTCGCGCTGATGTGGCCGGCACGCTCTCCGCACGGCGAGCCTCCTCGCGGGGCACAGCCCGCTCCCTCCCCCACAAGGAGGAAGGGAACGCAAGAATCGCCACGCGATTCCCGCTCGATACGAAAAGACGAGGCCCCCACGCTTTCCGCCGTCGTCCACACCCTCGCGACGCTTGGCAAGGCCGAGCTGCCGGCGCAGCTCGCGCGGTGGCTCGACGCGCTCGATGCCACCGGACGCTGGGCGCTGTTGAAGCTCATCACCGGCGGCCTGCGGATCGGCGTTTCGGCGCGCCTCGCGAAAACAGCGGCCGCGGCCCTCGGCGGCAAGGAGGCCGATGAGGTCGAATTGATCTGGCCCGGACTGGTGCCACCCTATCTCGACCTTTTCGCCTGGCTCGAAGGGCGAGCGGACAAACCTGTCGCCAGCGACCCCGCGCCGTTCCGTCCGGTGATGCTCGCCCACGCGATCGAAGAACCTGACCTCGCCGCGCTCGATCCGGCCGATTTCACCGCCGAATGGAAATGGGACGGCATCCGCGTCCAGGCCGTATCCGGGACAGACGACGACGGACAGCGCGTGACGCGGCTTTACTCGCGCACGGGTGAGGAAATCTCCGGCAGCTTCCCGGACCTCTGCGGCGCTTTGCGCTTCGACGGGGCCATCGACGGCGAATTGCTGATCGTACGCGACGGCCGCGTGCAATCGTTCAACGTTCTGCAGCAGCGGCTCAACCGCAAGACGGTCACGGATAAGCTGACGGCCGAATTCCCGGTGCATCTGCGCGCTTATGATCTTCTTTCCGGCGGCGAAGAAGATCTGCGAGAGAAGCCGTTCACGGAGCGGCGCGCGGCGCTCGAGCATTTCATCGCAACGCTCGCGGAGCCTCGCATCGACATCTCGCCGCTGGTGCCGTTCGAAACGTGGCCGGAACTCATCGCCGCCCGCGCCGATCCGGCCGCGGCGAACGCCGGCCTCGACGCGGACGCGATCGAAGGCGTGATGCTCAAGCGCCGCGACGCCCCTTACCTTCCCGGCCGCCCGACCGGATTGTGGTGGAAGTGGAAGCGCGATCCATTCATCGTCGACGCGGTGCTGATGTACGCGCAACGCGGCAGCGGCAAGCGCTCCTCCTATTATTCCGATTACACGTTCGGAGTCTGGACAGGCGGCGAAAGCGCCGACGAACTCGTCCCTGTCGGCAAGGCCTATTTCGGCTTCACCGACGAGGAATTGCTGCGGATCGACCGTTTCGTTCGCCGCAATACCGTCGACCGCTTCGGACCGGTGCGCGAGGTCGTGCATGAGCCGGATCAGGGCCTCGTCTTCGAAGTCGCGTTCGAGGGCCTGCAACGCTCGGCCCGCCATCGCTCCGGCCTCGCCATGCGCTTTCCTCGCATCAGCCGCCTGCGCTGGGACAAGCCTCCCGGCGAGGCGGACCGGCTGGAGGCGCTGGAGAAGCTCCTCGAGCGCATCGAGAAGGGACGCGGCGCGAGCTCCGCGGTGATGGAAACCGACCTTTGAAGGTCTCTGGGTAGCGGCAAATGCAGCCGTCGTCGTGAAGTCTGACCGGACATTCGGCGAGAGCCGGTCCATACCCTCTCCCGGAGGGGGAGATGGACCAAAGGGCGCGACCGCGCGCCGATCACGCGCCTCGTCCCTCAGGGTGACGGGTGCCAAGCCTCGCGAACGCCCTCCGCCCGCACTATATTGGCGGCTGAGATTCGGCCGTCGCCGAGGGGATATCGCATGGCAAACGGTGCCGTTAGTCGCTTTTTCGGGGGCCCGCCCTTGTGGGTCCTGGCCCGGCTTGCGCTGCTCTCGATCCTGATCGGGGTGGTCCTGTCCGTCCTCGGTCTCGATCCGTTGAACATCGTTCGCAGCATCGAACAGCTCATCCTCAGCATCTGGGACATGGGTTTCGACGCGATCCGGTGGCTCTGGCGCTACTTCCTGCTCGGCGCTGTGCTGGTCGTTCCGATCTGGCTGATCGCGCGTCTGATCAAGGCGCCGCAGCGGGGCTGATCCATCAACGCGGAGGTGGAGGCGCATTCCGCGTTTGCATTGGCTTGAAGCCGCCCCGCCGGCTAAAGCGTTTTCGGACCATGATCGCCGCGCCCGCACCGCATTCCTTCCGCGTTACGCATCGGCGCGTGCTGGCCATCGCCGCGCCGATGACGCTGGCGCATTTGACGACGCCGCTCCTCGGCGTCGTCGGAACGGCTGTCATCGGCCAACTCGGCGAGGCGCATCTTCTGGGCGCCGTGGCGATCTCCGCCGTCGTCTTCGATGGCATCTTCTGGCTGTTCGCGTTCCTGCGCATGGGCACGGTCGGCTTGACGGCCCAGGCGCTCGGCGCCGGCGATGCGACCGAGCAGCGCGCCGTTCTCTTGCGCGCGTTGACGATGGCCGCGGCGCTCGGCCTCGCCATCATTGCACTGCAAGAGCCGATCGCCTGGGCCGCCTATCGCTTGATGGGCGCGAGCCCGGATGTGACGGAGGCCGCGCAGGTCTACTTCTTCGTGCGCATCTGGTCGGCGCCCGTCACCTTCGCCAACTACGCCATCCTCGGCTGGCTCATCGGCCTGGCGCGGATGCGGTGGGCGCTGACGCTGCAAGTCGGCATCAACGCCGTCAACATGGCCGCGACGGCCTTTCTCGTTCTCGCCTTGAACATGAGCGTCGCCGGCGCCGCGCTCGGCACGGTGATCGCGGAAACGGTCGGCCTCATCGGCGGCGGCATCGTCGCCTGGCGCGCCATGCGCGGCGAAGCGCGCCTTCCGGCCGCCGCCATCTTCGATCTGCCCCGGCTGACGCGCATGGTCGTGGTGAACCGCGACATCATGATCCGCACGGCGGCGCTCACCACCGTGTTCGGATTTTTCACCGCGCAAAGCGCCCGCTCCGGCGACACCGTTCTGGCCGCCAATGCCGTGCTCAGCAATCTGGTGATGATCTCGGCCTATTTCCTCGACGGCTTCGCGACCTCGGCCGAGCAAATCTGCGGCCGCGCCGTCGGTGCGCGGGATCGCCAAGCGTTCTCGGACGGCGTGCGGCTCTCCATCGGGTGGGGCTTCGGTTTCTCGCTCGCGGTCGCCGCGGTGCTCCTCGCCGCCGGCGACACATTGATCGCGCTGATGACGGCAAGCCCGGATGTGCGCATCGAGGCGCGAAAATTCCTGATCTACGCCGCGGCCGCGCCATTGGCCGGCGTGCTCGCTTACGCCTTCGACGGCGTCTATATCGGCGCCACCTGGACGCGCGACCTGCGCAACCTGATGGTGCTCACGCTCGTTCTTTACTTCGCCGTCTGGGCCGCGCTGATCCCGTTCGGAAACACGGGGCTGTGGGTGAGCTTCGTCGTCTTCCTCGGCGTGCGCGGCCTCCTGCAGCTCGCCCGCTATCCTGCCCTGCTGCGTCTCACCTTCGGAGCGGCAGCGGATATGCCGACGGTCAGCGCCGTTGCGATCTCGAAGGACGCGCCCCGGCGCTAGGCTCGTACGCGGGCGGCGGTCCGCGATAATACGAGTTCGGTCGGCAAAACCCGCCGAGCCCCCTCACCTCCTCGAGACAAAGTTCCAGGGTGGCGAACGAGCATCGTTCGTAAGTCATGTCGTAACCGCGGCTTACCGCACAATACGGATGGTCGACACCCGCTGCCGCCTCGTTCACCGCGGCCGGCGCAAACAGCGCACCGGCCGCCGTGACGACCACGGCCAGAACCGCGATGAAACGTCGCAAAAACACGTCACGCACCGTGCCGTGACGGCAGGGTCATCGGCTCGAGCGCCGCGCGCGCCTGCGATGCGTCGGCGGCGGTTCGTCCTCGTACCGCGAACCGGCATAGGCCGGATTGACGTGGCACCAATCGCCATTGCCGCGTGCGGTCGCCTCGCATTGCGCGTAGCTGGTGAAACTGCAATTGGAGGCGCCGCTGCCGTAATTGCCGCCGTGTCCTTCCGAACAATACGGATAGGTCTCGGCCTGGGCGCTCCCGGCGGCCAGGACCAACACCGCGGCTGCAAAGGCCGCCTGCATCAACGTGCGCATCATGCTCTCTTTCGCTGTTTGTCCGATCCTGGATCAGCCGGGACGGTACCCGCGATGCCGCCGCCGTGGCGGCGGATCGTCATAGGTGGAACCGTCACGGAAATAACCGTCGAAGCGCGGATTGGGCCGGCAATGCCCCCCGACCCCGCTGACCGCCGCCATGCATGCGCCGAAGGACGGATAGCTGCAATTCTCATAGGAATTGTAGCCGCCGGCGACGGCGCAGAAAGGATATGACGAGCGCGCCTCCGCGCGGCTTGCCAGGCTGGTCGTCGCAAGCGCCGCGACCGCCGCCGCAAGCACGAGATGCATCTTCATCCTCATCTCCAAGGGATATCTCCAAGGGATTTCGCGTCCAAGGGATTCGCGATCGAAAGGATTCGCGAAGGGAACCGGCCCCATTCTATGTCAAGTCGCGGCCGCCGTCTTGGTTCAGGCGGCCGCCGTGGATATCCCACGTGGGAATGTGATATGCGCGGGGAGCGCAACCTGGCACCACGTCACGATCAATGCCGCAGCTCAGCGCCATCGTCATCACCCGGAACGAAGCCCACAATATCAGGCCCTGCCTCGACGGCGTCGCCTTCTGTGACGAGCGCATCGTCGTGGATTGCGGCAGCAGCGACGACACCGTCGCAATCGCGCGTGCCGCCGGCGCGCGCGTGCTGCATCACGACTGGACGGGGTTCGGCGCACAGAAGAACTTCGCGTTGGCGCAGGCGACGGGGGATTGGGTGCTCTCGCTCGACGCGGACGAGCGGGTGACGCCCGCTCTCGCCGCCGAGATCAAAGCCGCGATCGCCATGAAGAAGGCGCAGGGTTACGAAATGCCGCGCTCTTCCACGTTCTGCGGGACGCGCATCCGGCATTGCGGCTGGAGCCCCGACTACGTGCTCAGGCTGTTCCAGCGGGACAGCGGTCGCTTTTCCGACGACCTGGTGCATGAGCACGTGATCTGCGACGGCCGCGTAAGGCGGCTGACACAGCCGCTGATCCATCACACCATCCGCTCGCCGGAGGACGCACGCGCCAAGATCGAACACTATTCCGACGCCGGCGCCGCGATGTTGCTCGCGCGCGGCCGGCGGATCGCCAGGTGGCGCGCGCCGGTGCATGGCGCCGTCGCATTTCTGAAGGTCTATGTCTTTCGGCGCGGCTTTCTCGACGGCCGCGCCGGCTACGCCGTCGCGCGCTATCAAGCCGCGACGACGTATCATCGTTATCGCAAAGCCTTGCGCGCGCAGCGCAAGGCGGCGTAGAGCGGGAGGCCGCCCCGCTCCATTATTTCTCTGAGCATGATCTTTCCCGAAAACCGGTACCCACTTTTCGGGATCATGCTTCAGTAGCGATAGTGGTCCGACTTGAACGGGCCTTCGACCTTCACGCCGATGTAGTCGGCCTGGTCCTTGCGCAGCTCGGTGAGCGTCACGCCGATCTTCGCGAGATGCAGCCGCGCGACCTTCTCGTCCAGCGACTTCGGCAGCACGTACACTTCCTTCTTGTATTTGCCGTCCTTGTTGTTGGCGAACAGCTCGATCTGCGCCAGCGTCTGGTTCGTGAACGACGCCGACATCACGAAGCTCGGATGCCCCATGGCGTTGCCGAGATTCACCAGCCGTCCTTCCGACAGCAGGATGATGCGGTGGCCGTCCGCGAACGTGATTTCGTCCACCTGCGGCTTGATGTTGTTCCACTTCAGGTTCTTCAGGCCGGCAACCTGAATTTCATTGTCGAAGTGGCCGATATTGCAGACGATGGCGCGGTCCTTCATCGCGCGCATGTGGTCGATGGTGATGACGTCCTTGTTGCCCGTGGCGGTCACGAAGATGTCGGCGCGCGGCGCGGCGTCCTCCATCGTCACGACCTCGTAGCCTTCCATCGCCGCCTGCAAGGCGCAGATCGGATCGACCTCCGACACCATGACGCGGCATCCGGCCTGGCGCAGCGACGCCGCCGAGCCCTTGCCGACGTCGCCGAAGCCCGCGACCATCGCCACCTTGCCGGCCATCATCACGTCGGTGCCGCGGCGGATGCCGTCGACCAGCGATTCGCGGCAGCCGTAGAGGTTGTCGAACTTCGATTTCGTCACGCTGTCGTTGACGTTGATCGCGGGGAAGAGGAGCGTGCCTTTCTTCTGCATCTCGTAGAGGCGGTGCACGCCCGTCGTCGTTTCCTCCGACACTCCCTTGATCGACTTCGCGATCGTGCCGAACCAGCCCTTCGGCTTCTCGGCGAGCGTCTTCTTGAGAAGCGCGAACAGCACCTCCTCTTCCTCCGACGCTGCCTTGTCGAGAAAACCCGTGTCGCCGCCTTCCGCGCGCACGCCGAGATGCACGAACAGCGTCGCATCGCCGCCGTCGTCGAGGATCATGTTCGGCACGCCGCCGTCACCCCATTCGAACAGCTTGCGCGTATAGTCCCAGTAGTCCTTCAGGCTCTCGCCCTTGACCGCGAAGACCGGCGTGCCCGCGGCCGCGATCGCCGCCGCCGCATGGTCCTGCGTCGAATAGATGTTGCAGGAGACCCAGCGCACGTCCGCGCCGAGCGCGGTCAGCGTCTCGATCAGCACCGCCGTCTGGATCGTCATGTGCAACGAACCGGCGATCCGGGCGCCCTTGAGCGGCTGCTTCGGGCCGTACTCCTCGCGCGTCGCCATCAAGCCCGGCATCTCGGTTTCGGCGATGGAAATTTCCTTGCGGCCGAAATCCGCCAGCCCGATGTCCTTGACGATGTAGTCGGAGGCGTTGGCTTGCGAGGATGTCTTTGCGGCCGTCGCGGTCATGGCGATCCTTACGCTTTTGCTGAAGGGAGAGGTCGGCGGCTCTATATCAATCGTCGAGCCTCGTGGCAATAAGGATATAAAGATTTCTTTATATGCCAGAGAAAACCAAAAGACCGGTACTCATTCCTCTTCGCCGAAGCGGGCGGCGACCAAGCTTTCGAGGGCCGCCAGAGCTTCCGCCGCGTCCGGGCCCGCCGCCTCGATGGTGATCGAAGTGCCGGGGGACGCGGACAGCATCATCAGGCCCATGATCGAATCGCCGCCCACCGTCTCCGCCCCGCGCGTCACCTTGATCGCCGCCTGAAACCGCTCCACCGTCTGCACGAATTTCGCCGAGGCGCGCGCGTGCAGGCCCTTCTTGTTCACGATCCGCACGGTGCGCGCCAGCGCCTTGCCCGCGGGTGGCGTCCCCGCTCCGTCCGTGGCGCCGGGATGCGTCATTTGCCGGAAAGCACGCGGCTGGCGATGGTGATGTATTTGCGGCCGGCCTCCTGGGCCGCGGCCACGACATCCGTCATCGGACATTCAGCCCGCACTTTTGCGAGCTTGATGAGCATCGGCAGGTTGACGCCGGCCAGCACTTCGACGCCCGGACGCGACATGCAGGAGATGGCGAGGTTGGACGGCGTGCCGCCGAACATATCGGTGAGAATGACGACGCCGTCGCCGGTATCGACGTTCTCGACGGCCTCGATGATATCGTGGCGCCGCTGCTCGACGTCGTCGTCGGGATCGATGGTGACGGACTCGAACTGCGTCTGTGAGCCCATGATGTGCTCCAGGGCCGCACGGAACTCGATGGCGAGCCGCCCGTGCGTGACGAGAACCAGACCGATCATCAAGAACCCCGGCCGATACGAACGCCCGCACGCGCCGCGCGAAGGTGGGACATGATCCTCATTGGGCCCTAAAGTGCAAGGGCCTTTCCCCGTTGTTTTCGATACGCCCCCACGCATCCGAAAGTGCGCCCGCGGTCAAAACGCGACCTCTTGCGTGCGCAGGGCGGCAACGAGCACAGGTGCGGGGTCGGTGCAAGCGTGAATTGCGATCCGAGGCAAAGGGACCCCGGCGATCGTGGTGATCCGGTCGGCCTGGAGCGGAAGGCGTTCAGCCCCGGACGCCGCGAGATCCACGACCCACCCGACCTGCGCGGGCGCCTCATGCGCAACACGCCGCAGGCCGAGCCCGCGCACCTCCAGCAGCCCCGCAAGCGCGCCGGGCGGACCGGCCAGCAATCGTCCGTGGCTGGCATCGAGTAAAACCCGGTCGTCCGCGACGAGGCGCGCGAACCGGAAAAGACCCGCGGCGGCGGCATCGAGCAGCGAAAGCACGAGGCGCGACTTGCCGCTTCCCGATGGCCCGCGGATGAGGACCGCGCGCGCGCCGACGAGGACGGCGGATGCATGAACGGTGGTTGGCGACGCGGCCGGCACGGCTGCGCTCAGCGCGAGAGCAGGCGCACGACAAAGCGCGCGCCGAGCACCTGCGGTTCGGCGCCGCCGACACGACGCACGCGGTTCTCCGCCCAGATGCGCCCGCCATGCGCCTCCACGATCTGCTTCGAAATGGAAAGGCCGAGCCCTGAATTCTGACCGAACCCTTGCTCCGGCCGGTCGGTATAGAAGCGCTCGAAGATCCGCTCGAGCGCATCCTCTCTGATTCCCAGGCCGTCGTCGTCGACGACGATCTCGACCTCGTCGCCCACACGCCGACAAATGACGCGCACGGTTCCGTTCGGCGGCGAGAACGAACGCGCGTTGGAAATGAGGTTGTCGATGACCTGGCCGATGCGTGAGTCGTGCCCGATGACGGTGAACGGCTTGCCGTCACCCTCGAAGCTCAGCTTGATCGACACGCCGTCATTATGCCGCACGACCTCGTTCGCGACCGTCACGACCGTATTGAGCAGCTTCCTCAGATCGACGCCGCCCGCCTCCTCGCGCTGCAATTCGGCGTCGAGCCGGCTGGCGTCGGAAATGTCCGAGATCAGCCGGTTGAGCCGCGAGACGTCGTGCTGAATGACGGAGAGCAGGCGCTGGCGGCTCTCTTCCGTTTTTGCAAGCGGCATCGTCTCGACCGCAGACCGCAGCGACGTCAGCGGATTCTTCAATTCGTGCGAGACGTCCGCCGCGAAGCTCTCGATCGCTTCGATGCGGCTGTACAGCGCGTTGGTCATGTCGCGCAGCGCGCCGGAGAGATGGCCGATCTCGTCGCCGCGATGCGTGAAGTCGGGAATCTCGACGCGTGTGCGAATGCGCCGCCGCACCCGCTCGGCGCCATCCGCAAGCCGGCGCACCGGCCCCGCGATCGTGCCGGCGAGAAGCATCGAGAGCACCACCATGACGCCGGCCATGATGAGGAAGATCTTCACGATCTTCAGCCGCTCCGACTCGACCATATTGTCGATGTCGCCGCCCTGCGTGGAAAGCAGCAGCGCGCCGCGCACGGCGCGGAAGCGCTGCACCGGCACCGCGACCGACACGATCGCCTCGCCGCGATCGTTGACGCGCACGGCGCTCGATTTCTGTCCGGCGAGCGCCATCGCCACTTCCGGGTAGCCCTTGCCGTTCTCGGGCCCGAGTTCCCGATAGAGCGGCAGATCGCCGCGGCCGAGCCACGTGCGCAGCATGATCCAGGTCTGCTCGATGAAGCCGGGCTGCGCCTCCATCGGCGACGGCAGGTCGAACCGCGACACATCGCCACGACCGTACAGGCTGCGGCTGTCGAGGATCAGCACGCCTTCCTTGTCGTAGATGCGTCCGCGCGTATTGGTCGGCGAGACGAGCCGCCGCAGCACCGGCGCGACGCGCTCGGGATTGATCGGAAACTCGAGCGCGCCGAACTCATCGGACGGGCCGTAGCTCTCGCCCGTCTGCAGTTCCAGCAGCTTGTCGGGATCGATGGTGATGGCACCGGCGTCCATGGTCGCGGAGGCCGCGATCGCCTGCGCGATGATCTCGCCCTGCACCAGAAGGCTCTGCACGCGCGCGTCGATCAGGCCGGCGCGGAACTGCGAGAGATAGAGAATGCCGACGACGAGCGCGAGCAGGCCGGCGACGTTGAGAAACACGATGCGGCGGGTGAGGCTCGAGAAGCTTTGCGAAACGAAGAAGCGCCAGATGCGGCGCAGCACGTTCGGTTGACGGCGCGCGGGCTGCGCGGGCGCCTCATGCAACGGACGTTCCGACGGAACACCGGCAGGCGCCGCGGCCGAAGCCGCGGCGGGCGGAGGGGAAGTGTTTGCGGTTCGATCGAGCACGTCGGTCGTCGTGTGCCCCGTTCTGGTTCGCACGCAAGCCGCGCCGACAGCGGCTGCGAAGCAATAGGGCCGTGACCTTACATCATGCGCACGCGCCCGTCAGGCCCCCGCGCGCTATTCCTTGAAGCGGTAGCCGACGCCGTACAGCGTTTCGATCATATCGAAATCGTCGTCGGTCGATTTGAACTTCTTGCGCAGGCGCTTGATGTGGCTGTCGATGGTGCGGTCGTCGACATAGACCTGGTCGTCATAGGCCGCATCCATCAGCGCATTGCGCGACTTCACGACACCCGGCCGGCTGGCCAGCGCTTGCAGGATGAGGAACTCGGTCACGGTCAGCGTGACCGGCTCGCCCTTCCAGGTGCAGGTATGGCGCTCCGGATCCATGCGGAGCTGGCCGCGCTCCAGCACCTTGGCGGAATCCGCTTCCTTGACCGCGGTACCGTCCTTGGGCGTGAAACGGCGCAGCACGGCCTTCACGCGCTCCACCAGGAGGCGCTGCGAGAACGGTTTGCGGATGAAATCGTCGGCCCCCATCTTGAGGCCGAACAGCTCGTCGATCTCCTCGTCCTTGGAGGTGAGGAAGATCACCGGCATGTCCGATTTCTGGCGCAGCCGCCGCAGCATCTCCATCCCGTCCATGCGCGGCATCTTGATGTCGAGGATGGCAAGGTCGGGAGGCGCCGCCTTGAAACCGTCGAGCGCCGTTGCGCCGTCGGTATAGGTGCTGATGCGATACCCCTCCGCTTCCAGGGCGATGGAGACAGAGGTGAGGATATTGCGATCGTCGTCTACGAGGGCAATGGTCGGCATGGGCCTCCCTTTCGTGCCGCGGTGCGGCCTTCAAGCCCGCAAAGCTGGGCCGAAATGTGACCTCCGCGCGGGCTTCCAATCACGCCGCCGATGCGGAACGCCGCGGCAACGAGACAAACGCCCTTGCCAAAGCTTACGCGCATTTGGAAAGAAGCGGTATTCTGCCGCCGTTAGACTGTGACCTAGGCCTTCAGCCACCTGCCTGCAAGGCCGCGAGTCCCGAAAAGAGCCGAGAAATGCCGTCAAATCCTCGCTTTGAACCAAAATCCGTCACGAAAATCCTGCTGCGCGAGGCCCGCTCCGGCGCGCTTGGAACGCTGATGACGGGCACCGGCGCCCCCTATTGCTCCCTGGTCAACGTCGCCACCGCGGCCGACGGCGCGCCCGTGATCCTGATTTCCCAGTTGGCGCTGCACACCAAGAACATCCTCGCCGATTCGCGCGTGTCGCTGATGCTCGACGAGCGCAAGCCCAGCGACCCGCTGGAGGGAACCCGGGTGATGCTGATGGGCCGCGCGGAGCCGGCTCCCGAGGAGGCCGTGCGCCAGCGCTATCTCGCGCGCCACCCGGACGCGAGGGGCTTCGTCGATTTCAAGGATTTCGCCTTCTACCGGATGAACATCCATGCGGCGCACCTCGTCGCCGGGTTCGGCCGGATCGTCGATCTGCAACCGCAGGACATCCTGACCGACCTTTCCGACGCGGAGACACTGGTCACCGCGGAGACCGGGATCTGCGAGCATATGAACGCCGATCACGCCGACGCCGTACGCCTCTACGCCACCAAGCTCCTCGGCGCCGCCGACGGCGACTGGCGCTGCGTCGGTTGCGACCCGGAGGGATTGGAGCTTCAACGCGACCGCCTGGCGTTGCGCCTGCCGTTTCCGCAGCCGGTGCGTGCGCCGGGGGTGTTACGGCAGACGCTCAAGCAGATGGCGCAGGATGCGCGCGCGATGGCTTGAACCGCCGGCGCGTCTCTCCTTCCGTCGCCTCGCTTGCGCCAAAGTGCCGCGTTTTGCTGCGCCGCGTAAACCTCAAACGCATCGATGCCTTGGCAGCGTTGGGCTTCGCGACTATGGTCCGGCCCATTCGTTTCAGGGATCGCTCGCGGCGGCGAGCGACAAACATGACCGCCGGCCCCGCCGGCCGAGTAGGAGACGGAATCCGTGCGTGAAGTCGGCTTGAGGAACGGCGCCTTCGGCGCCGACAAATTCGGATTCAAACGTCTGGCCGCAGTGCATTGGAATTTGCCGGAGCCCGCGCTCTACGAACGCGCCATCGTTCGCGGCGAGGCGACGCTCGCCGAGGGGGGCGCCCTCGCCGCCGACACCGGTGCCCACACCGGCCGCTCGCCGAAGGACAAGTTCATCGTCTTCGACGGCATGACGGACAAGACCGTCTGGTGGGACAACAACGGCAAGCTCACGCAGGAACAGTTCCAGACCCTTTACGACGACTTCATCGCCCACGCCGAGGGCAAGGAACTGTTCGCGCAGGACCTCTACGGCGGCGCCGACCCGAAGCATCGCATCAAGACCCGCGTCTACACCGAATACGCTTGGCACTCGCTGTTCATCCGCACGCTGTTGCGCCGCCCCGACCGTTCCGAGCTCGCCGCTTTCGTACCGGAACTGACGATCGTCGATCTGCCCTCGTTCAAGGCCGATCCGAAACGCCACGGCGTGCGGTCGGAGACGGTGATCGCCATCGACTTCTCGCGACGCATCGTTCTCATCGGCAATACCAGCTACGCCGGCGAGATGAAAAAGTCGGTGTTCTCGACGCTGAACTATTACCTGCCGGGTAACGGCGTGATGCCGATGCATTGTTCGGCGAATGTCGGCCGGCAGGGCGACAGTGCGCTGTTCTTCGGCCTTTCGGGCACCGGTAAGACCACGCTCTCGGCCGACCCTAACCGCACGCTGATCGGCGACGACGAGCATGGCTGGTCGGAAAGCGGCATCTTCAATTTCGAAGGCGGCTGCTACGCCAAGACGATCCGACTTTCGGCGGAAGCGGAACCGGAGATTTACGCCGCGAGCAAGCGGTTCGGCACCGTGCTGGAAAACGTCGCGATCGACCCCGAGACGCGCGTTCCGGATTTCGATGACGGCTCGAAGACCGAGAACACGCGCTCGGCCTATCCACTCGAAGCGATCCCGAATGCGTCGCGAACGAGTTGCGCCGGGCACCCGAAGAACATCATCATGCTCACCGCCGACGCCTTCGGCGTGATGCCGCCGATCGCCAAGCTCACTCCGGCGCAGGCGATGTATCACTTCATTTCCGGCTACACCGCGAAGGTCGCGGGCACGGAAAAAGGCGTCAAGGACCCGGAAGCGACGTTCTCCACCTGCTTCGGCGCGCCGTTCCTGCCGCGTCATCCGTCGGAGTACGGCAAGCTGCTGCGCGAGTTGATCGCGAAGCACAACGTCGATTGCTGGCTCGTCAACACCGGCTGGACCGGCGGCAAATATGGCGTCGGCTCGCGCATGCCGATCAAGGCGACGCGCGCCCTGCTCGGCCGCGTGCTCGACGGCTCGCTGAAGAATGTGAAGTTCCGCACCGATCCGTATTTCGGCTTCGCCGTGCCGGAAGCGGTCGACGGCGTGGACGGCAAGCTCCTCGATCCGGAAAAGACCTGGAGCGACAAAAAGGAATTCGTCGAGACCGCGCGCCGCCTCGTCGACATGTTCCAGAAAAACTTCGTGAAGTTCGAAAAGCACGTCGATGCCGACATCAAGGCCGCCGCGCCGGAAATCCGGATCGCGGCGGAGTAGATGGCCGAAACGCTCCTATGCCAGCTTGCCATCCTTCGAGACGGCCCCTTTGGAGGCCTCCTCGGGATGAGGGTTTGTGTGGGCCGCTCTCTCCTCATTCATCATCGCAACGATGACAGCCTCGTCCTGAGGAGCGGCTGCGAGGCCGCGTCTCGAAGGATGCGCCGCAAACATCTCGACACCTGACATGCAAGTCCTCGTCATCGGCGCCGGTGTGGTCGGACTGGCGGTGGCGCGCGCCTGCGCCCTCGCCGGCCACGACGTCATCGTCGCGGAAGCGACGCCCGGTATCGGCAACGGCGTCTCCTCGCGCAACAGCGAGGTCGTGCATGGCGGCATGTATTATCCGACCGGATCGCTGCGCGCGCATCACTGTCCGCGCGGACGCCGCCTGCTCTACGCCTACTGCGAAAGCCACGGCGTGCCGCACAAGAGGTGTGGCAAGTTGATCGTCGCCACCAATCCGGCGGAACTCGCGAAGATCGAGTCGATTCACAAGCAGGGCCTGACCAACGGCGTCGAGGGACTCGAGATCATCTACGGCAACGCCGTGAACGCGCTGGAGCCGGCGCTCTCCTGCGTCGCCGCCGTGCATTCGCCGCAGACGGGGATCATCGACAGCCACGCATTCATGCTGGCGCTGCAAGGCGACCTCGAGGACCGCGGCGGCATGATCGCATTCAACACGCGCGTCGAGCGGCTCGCCCGCGGCGCGGCCGGCTGGGACGTCACCTACGGCGGCGCCGAGCGCGGCGCCCTTCAGGTCGATGCCGTTATCAACTCCGCCGGCCTCGGCGCGCCGGCCATCGCCGCCGCGACGGAGGCTTACCCGCAGGCGCGCGTGCCGAAGATCACCATGGCGAAGGGAAACTATTTCGGCTTCTCCGGCCGGCCGGCATTCTCACGCCTCATCTACCCCGCGCCGGTCGACGGCGGCCTCGGCATCCACGTCACGCTCGACCTCGCCGGACGCATGCGCTTCGGTCCCGACGTGGAGTGGATCGAGGACGAGAACTACGCCGTTGACCCATCGCGCGCCGACTCGTTCTATGCGCGCATCCGCACCTATTGGCCGGGCCTTCCCGACCATTCGCTCGTTCCCGATTACGCCGGTATCCGCCCTAAGCTCAGCGGCCCCGGCGAGCCCGCCGTCGATTTCGTGATCGAGGGCCCCGCCGCGCACGGCGTGCCCAACCTCGTCAATCTGTTCGGGATCGAGTCGCCGGGACTGACGAGTTCGCTGTCGTTGGCCGACGCGACCGTCGCGGCGCTGACCTCTTAAGGGGTTTTATTCGCCACGGCCGGGAGAAGAGTCCTCAGCATTTCGGCGAACGTGCCGGCTAAACCAGCAATCGTTAGCCATTCATGATTTTCAGTGATGCTTAGATCGTCGAATTTCTCTTCCGGGAACGCGTCGAGCATCAGAGAAAGCCGCATACCAACATCGTACGTGGATTGATCTACGGGACGAACGACTTCTTCAAGGAATTCGTCCAGTCGGAAATCATCGACCAGCGTCACATACAGTTCTAGCGGCGGCGGGAAGAATTTCTCAAAGTTGGAGGCTATCGCGTCGCGTTGCTTGCGAATGTTCGCAATATTGGACGCGGATTCACGAACGTCCTGAACCCAGGCCTGTGTGTCTTCCAAGTCGGAACCGCAAGAAATTACCGGAACAAATCGGCGAACGGATTTCCGCTCCAGGCGTCGCGCGTGCGGCTTTCCTGCACCCGGGCACGGCGCGGTTGCGGCCTCGGCTTGGCGGCGCGCACGGGGGTTTCGTCACGCGCCGCGGCAAGCTTCTCGACCGGCGCATTCGACTGCACCGTCGTATTGACCTTCAGTTCGGACAGCGTCTTGCGCACGTCGCCGGCGATGCGCGCATAGCTGCCGATCGGCGTGAAGTCGCCCGCCTTGTACGGATAGCTTGCGGCGCCGTTGAACGCGACGAGGCCGGTCGGCTTCACCACCACATCGCCTTCACGCAACGTCGGATCGGAATCGATATCGATCCGCGCCAGCCCTCCCGGCCCGTGGCCGGTGCACGAGCAGTCTGGGACGACGCGCTCGCGATAAGCCAGTGCGTTTTGAAGGTCGGCGTAGCGCGTGCCGTCCGACGCGACGGAATGCGTCGGGTCGCCGCCGTTGAAGACCTTCGTCTGCGCCATCGGACACAGCGCGTTGCACACCTTGGCGGAGGAAATGCCCTGGCCCGCGCGTGGCACGGGGAAATAGCGGCCGTCACAGAGTCGCACGCAATAGACGCCGCCGCCGCGGCCGGAGCCCGCGGAGGCGTGCGATTCCGGCGCCGCGCCGGGGTAGCGCTCGTCGTAGGGACGCGCACCCGGCGGCGCGTAGGAAGACGTGGAGGGCGCCGCGTCGCGGCCGCTGAAAGCGCCGAAAAGCGCGTCGAAAAAGCCTTGCGCCGAGGCCGGCGCGGCCGCGAACGCCGCGCAGCCGGAAACGAGCGCGGCGACGCCGAAAAGACGGATGGCTGTGCGACGAAAAGACACGAACGCTCCCCCCGTCGACGAAGCGGCCCCACCCTTCGTCGTCAAGACTACGCCGCCACTTCGAAAAGGTTGCATCGCGCGTGCCGGTTTTAAGTCGCCACGCCGCTACGCGCAGGGTAAACGACCGCCAGGCGGTTAGGCCGCCAACACGTTGTTTCTAGACGGTGAAATTACAAAGGATGGTTAACCCGCGGTATCAAATGCCGGCGAGGGCCTTAACTTTCGGCCAACGTCTCCGCCAGCCTTCGGATGGTCGGCCGCTCGCCGGTAAGCGGGTTTTCCGGGTCCCATCCATAGTCCAGCGTCGTGAACCGCATCGAGCGGGCGTCGACCATGACGACGCGTCCCACCAGCCCCTCGCCGAAACGCACGATCTCCCGGATCACTTCGAGCGCCGTCATCGAGCCGAGGATGCCGGGCAGGACCCCGAGGACGCCGGCTTCCGCGCAAGCCGGGACCGAGCCCGGCGGCGGCGGCTCCGGAAACAGGCAACGATAGGTCGGGTTGGGGCGCCCGTCGGCGTCCGTTTCATGCGCCCGGATCGTCGTCAGCGTACCGTCGAAGGTGCCGATGGCGGCCGTCACCAGCGGCTTCCTCGCGAAGAAGCACGCATCCGAAACGAGGTAGCGCGTCGTGAAGTTGTCGGAGCCGTCGGCAACGATGTCGTAGCCGGCGATGAGATCGAGCGCGTTTGCGGCGGTGAGGCGAAAACGATGCGGCTCCACCTTCACATGCGGATTGAGGCGGCCGATGACGTCCGCGGCGCTCTCGACCTTGGGCCGGCCGACGTCTGGCGTCGTATGGATGATCTGCCGCTGCAGGTTGGAAAGCGACACCGTGTCGTCATCGACGACGCCGAGGGTTCCGACGCCGGCCGCCGCGAGATACATCAGGGTCGGCGCGCCGAGCCCGCCCGCTCCGACGACGAGGACGCGCGCGTCTTTCAGCGCCGCCTGTCCCGGGCCGCCGACCTCGCGGAGCACGATGTGGCGCGCGTAACGTTCGATTTCGTCCCGGCCGAGCATCGGCGGCTCAATCCTTCTAGGGCACGATCCCGAAAGCGGAACCGGTTTTCGGAAAAGATCGTGCGCAAACAATAAGAACAGCGGCAGGCCTGATTCAACGCCGTTGAATATGGCCCTGGCGGCGCATTTGCCGGAGGCTCCGGTTCGGCTAACGTCACAAGTATGTATCACGCGCGGGGATGGAAATGAGAACCTGGGTCGCGATCGCCTTTCCTGCGACCGCGCTCGCCGCGGCACTGCTCCCGGCCATCGCCGGCGCCGCGCCCAGGCGTCCCGCGCAAGCGTCGGCGCCAGACCCCGTCGCCGCCTCCTATGCCGCCATGCCGGAGGCCGACCGCATCGCGATCCAGGACGATCTGGTATGGACGGGAGACTACAACGGCGTCGTCAACGGCGATTTCAATAGCCGCGCCGTCGCGGGGGTGAAGACCTTCCAGAAACGCCGGGGCGGCAAGGACACCGGCGTGCTCAACCCGCCCGAGCGGACGGCTCTGTCGCGCGCGGCGAAGCAACGCCGCGCGGCGGCAGGCTGGCAAATCATCGTCGAACCGATGACCGGCGTGCGTCTCGGCATTCCGGCGAAGCTCGTCGGCGCGGCGGTGCGCGCCGCGACGGGCTCACGCTGGGCATCCGCCCATGGCGAGGTGCAGATCGAGACGTTCAAGATGCCGCCCGGGACGACGCTGCAGGCAGCCTACGACGCACAGCGCAAGGAGCCGGCGCAACGCAAGCCGAGCTACAACGTGCTGCGCCCGGACTTCTTCGTCGTCACCGGCTTGCAGGGGCTCAAGAAGTTCTATGTGCGCGCCCAGGAGAAGGACGGCGGCATCCGCGGCTTCAGCATCCTCTACGACCAGGCGATGGAGGGCACGTTCGACCCCATCGTGATCGCGATGTCGAACGTCTTCGCCGCCGCGCCTTCCGCTGCGTCCGCCGCCGGTGCGCCGATGACGCATCGCAAGGTCGAATATGGCACCGCGGTCGTTCTCGATCGCGCCGGGCACCTTGCGACCTCACGACAGGTCACCGAGGAGTGCCAGACCATCACGGTGTCAGGTGTCGGCCCCGCCGTCGTCGCGAGCGCCGAAAAGGACGGAGGCTTGGCGGTGTTGCGCGTCTACGGCGTGCGCGGCTTGCAGCCGATCCTGCTCTCCAATGCGGTCAATGACGGGCCATTGAACCTGCGCGGCATCGCCGACCCGTCGATGCAGAATGGCGCGGACGCCACCACGACGGTCGCCGCCACGGCCGCGGGCCCTGCGCTCGTGCCGACGCCGCTGCCCGGATTTGCCGGCGCGGCCGCTCTCGATCGTGAAGGGAAACTCACCGGCATCGTCGACCTGCGCCCACAAATCACGCTCGGATCGCGCGACGGCGCACGCGCCACGCTGATCCCCACCGACCGCATCCGCGCACTGATGATCCCCTTCGGCGGCATCGCGACGGAGAGCGCACAGCCTTCCGGCGCCGGCGCGGCGAAGCCGAGCATCCTGCGCGTAATCTGCACGCGGAAGTAAGCGCGGGCATCGCCGAGTAGTCCTCGCCCATCCTGCGGCGCCGTTTCTTCGAAACGGCTCATCGGGATGAGATCGAAGGCGCGTTCGAAGCCAGAGCGAGCGGGAGCAGACCCTTTACTTGTTCTGGAACTTCGGCGCCCGCTTCTCGACGAACGCCGCCATGCCTTCCTTCTGGTCAGCCGTCGCGAACAGGCCATGAAAAATGCGCCGTTCGAACCGGATGCCTTCGGCGAGCGATGTCTCCAGCGCCGCGTTGACGCTTTCCTTCGCCGCCAGCAGCGACGGCAGCGACATCGACGCGATGGATTCGGCGATCTTCATCGTCTCGTCCATCAGGCCCGCCGCCGGCACGACGCGGGCAACGAGGCCGGCGCGCTCCGCTTCCGCCGCATCCATCATCCGGCCGGTGAGCACGAGATCCATCGCCTTCGCCTTGCCGATCGCACGCGTCAGGCGCTGCGTGCCGCCGATGCCGGGAATGACGCCGAGCTTGATCTCCGGCTGGCCGAACTTCGCAGTGTCCGCGGCGATGATCATGTCGCACATCATCGCAAGTTCGCAGCCGCCGCCGAGCGCATAGCCCGCGACCGCCGCGATCAGCGGCTTGCGCGTGCGCGCCGCCGCGTCCCACTTCGCCGCGAAATTGCCGAGAAAGGCGTCGGCGTAGCTCATCTGCGACATTTGCTTGATGTCGGCGCCGGCCGCAAAAGCCTTCTCGGAGCCGGTCAAGACCACGCACATGATATTGGCGTCGGCCTCGAAAGCCTCGAGCGCCCGCTCGAGATCGGCGATCAGCGCCGAGTTCAGCGCATTGAGCGCCTGCGGCCGATTCAGGCGGACGATGCCGACCCGCCCCTTGGTTTCGACGACGACGTTTTCGTATGCCATGGACGCCTCCGGTTTTCGCTCCCCTAGCGGACGGCGACGCCGGACGCAACGGTGTCCCGCGCGCCATACCGGGGACATCGGCGCCGCCATCGCCTACACTCCGGCCTCCGCGCAGCGGGAGGGGAACCTATGGCGATTCTCGATTTCTGGTTCGAGTTCGCGTCGACCTATTCGTATCCGGCGGCCATGCGCATCGGAAGCGCCGTCAAAGGCACCGGAGTCAACGTCCGCTGGCGACCGTTCCTGCTCGGCCCGATTTTCAAGGCCCAGGGGTGGGACAACTCGCCGTTCAACATCTTCTCCGCCAAAGGTCGCTACATGTGGCGCGACATCGAGCGCGAGTGCAAAATCTATGGCCTCCCGTTCCGCAAGCCCGACCCGTTTCCGCAGCCGAGCCTTCTTGCCGCGCGGATTGCCGCCTGCGGAACGAGCGAACCCTGGGGCGAGGACTTCGTCCGCGCCGTCTATCGCGCGGAGTTCGCCGATGGCCGGCAGATCGGCGAGCCCGACGTGATCACCGCCATCCTCGAAGAGTTGGGAATCGACGCCGCCTCCGTCTTGATCCGCGCGCAATCGGCCGCCAACAAGGCGCTGCTGCGCAGGGCGACGGCGGAGGCGCTGGAACGGGGCATTTTCGGCGCCCCGACGTTCATCACCGAGGACGGCGAGATGTTCTGGGGCAACGACCGGCTCGAACAAGCGATCGCCTGGGCCAAGGGCAGGCGCGGAGCGCTTCGCGCATGACGACGTTCCTTCCACATATCACGGTTTTCGCCGCCTTTACCGCCGCCGCCGTCATTCTCATCATGACGCCGGGCCCGGACATGACCCTGTTCATCGGCGAGACGCTTCGCGCCGGCCGTGGGCGCGGTCTCGCCGCGATGCTCGGAGCTTCCGCAGGACTTCTCGTGCATACGACGCTCGCGGCGCTTGGAATCTCGGCGCTGCTCGCAACGTCGGCGGTCGCGTTCACGACGCTGAAGATCGCGGGCATCGTCTATCTTTTGTGGCTCGCGGCGCAGGCGATCCGGCACGGCTCCGCGCTCACCGTCGACGCGGCGCCGGCGACGCCGCGCTCGCTGCCACGCACCTTCCTGCTCGGGGTCGCCGTCAATCTCCTCAATCCGAAGATCGTGATGTTCTTCCTGACGTTCCTGCCGCAATTCGTCGACGCGCACGATCCGCATGCTGGCCAGAAGCTCTTGTTCCTGGGGCTTTACTTCATCGTGCTCGGGCTTCCAATCTGCGCCGTGCTCATCCTGTTGGCGGAGCGGTTCACGTCCGCCATGCGACGCTCCTCGCGGGTCATGCGAATGGTGGATTGGACGTTCGCGGGGTTGATGGGCGCCTTCGCCGCGAGGCTTCTCTTCGCCCGCGGCAACTGATCGATCGTCGTTGGCGCTCAAGCCGGCCGCTACCAGGCGAGATAGAACATCGCCTTGGCGAGGAACACGATCAGCACCACGTGGCAAAAGACGCTGAGGTGGATGATCTTGAAATGCCGCGACTTGAGCTTTCCGGTTCCGCTCATCGTCATCGCGGTGATGAAGTGCGCCAGCACGCTCAACGCCAGCACGATCTTGAGCGACAGCAGAAGCCCGAAGCTACTGGTGAAGGGATGCGCCAGCGCATCGCGATAATTCCAGGCCATGCCGATGCCGGCGCCGAACAGCACCAGCATCACGAACGGCATGAAGCGACGCGCGCGCTTGGCGATGGCCAGTTCGACCGTACGCATAATCTCGCGCCCGAGCGGCTTACGGATGCCTTCGAGGATTAGGACTTCGAAGAAAACGATCCCGATGAAAATGATGGCTGCGAACAAATGCAGCGTAAGGAGAACGAAATAGCCCATAGGTCTCGCCTTAGCCGATCCTCCGCCTCTAAATGGCCGCGGGCGGCGGCGCGCCCGGAGGAGGCTCGTGCCACCGACCGGCACTGCGCCCCGCGACCAACCAGTAGACGAAGCCCGCCACGATTCCGGCCGCCGCCATGATCTCGATCTCGCGCCGCGCGAAACCCTGGACATCGACGGTGCCGGCAGCCCAGCCCGCCGCCTGCAGATAGAGGACGCAGCCGAGCAATGCCCCGGCCACCGCGTAGAACAATGCCGAACGGATGGAGAAAGCCTCGGCCGCGACGACCACGATGAGCAGCGGCACCAGCGCATAGGCCGAGATGAAGATCACACCGAACGCCCACATCAGATCGAAAGGCCCTTGGTCCATCGTGCCGAGGTCGAGCTGACTCCAAGCCGGCATCGCGACCGCGAGCGTCACGACCATGCCGGCGGCGAAGCTCGCGAGAAGGCAGGCGAAGAAGATAACGAAAAGCCGTCCGATCAACTTCATGAATTAAGCGCATATACCCGCTATGCGTCAGACACCAGTATGACGCTCCGGTCCGGTACGGCCGGGGCATGAGGGAGAAGGCGACACGATGACACCCTCGACCTACTCTTACGAGGAATTCCGCAGGACGGCGGCGCCGATCTATGCCGCGCTCACGGCGATCGGCAAGGCCGTTGACGATACCGGTCTCGAGAAGTCTCTGACGGAGCTCGTCAAATTGCGGGTTTCGCAGATCAACGGCTGCGCTTTTTGCATGCAACACCATCTGACGGTGGCACGCCACGCCGGCGTCGCCGCCGAGAAGATCGACCTGCTGGCCGGCTGGCGCGATGCGGGAATTTTCTCGGAGCGGGAACGCGCCGCGCTCGGCTGGGCGGAAAGCCTCACGGGAATCGCGCAGAGCCATCCTGACGCGGCCGCCCTCGCGACCGCGCAAAAGCATTTCTCGCACGACGAGCTGCTCTTCCTCACCGTCGCGATCGGTCAGATCAATATGTGGAACCGGATCGGCGCCGGGCTGCATTTGCCGCCGGGCCTCCCGCGCAAGACCGCCGGCCAGGCCGCGTAGAACATGATCCCGGAAAGTAGAAGCCGGCTTTCGGAAAAGCACGCCCTCGGGCTCGACCCGGGGGATCACGCTCAAACAAAACGATAACGACGGGGCTGATGCAATGCTGTTGGATCAGACTCTAACCGCCGCGGCGCGCGTCAGTCCGTCATCGCCATGGCACGCAGCGCCATGCGCTCGCGCACGGAGAGCTTCTCCGTCGCGCTCTTGAGTTGGCCGCACGCCGCGAGGATGTCGCGCCCGCGCGGCGTGCGCACGGGCGAGGCATAGCCGGCATCGAACACGACTTGCGAGAATTTCTCGATCTGCTCCCAGTCCGAGCATTCATAGCGGGAGCCGGGCCAAGGATTGAACGGGATCAGGTTGATCTTCGCCGGTATGCCCTTGAGCAGACGCACCAGCGCCTTCGCCTCGGCGATCGAATCGTTGACGCCCTTCAACATCACATACTCGAACGTGATGCGCCGCGCGTTGGACAGACCGGGGTAGTTCCGGCAGGCGTCGAGCAGCTCCTTGATCGGATATTTGCGATTGAGCGGCACAAGCTCGTCGCGAAGATCATCGCGCACCGCGTGCAGCGAAATCGCGAGCATCGTCCCGATCTCCTCGCCCGCGCGCGCGATCTGCGGCACCACGCCGGAGGTCGACAGCGTGATGCGCCGCTTCGAGAGGCTGAGCCCGTCGCCGTCCGACGCGACGAGCAGCGCGTCACGCACCGCCTCGAAATTATAGAGCGGCTCGCCCATGCCCATCATGACGATATTGGAGACGAGGCGTTTTCGCTCGCTCTCGCCTTTCGCGGGCGCGGCGGCGAGCCAATCGCCCAGCCGGTCGCGCGCGACCATGATCTGGCCGACGATCTCGCCCGGCGTCAGGTTGCGCACCAGGCGCTGCGTGCCGGTGTGGCAAAAGGAGCAGTTGAGCGTGCAGCCGACCTGGCTCGACACGCACAGCGTCCCGCGGTCGGTCTCTGGAATGTAGACGCACTCGACGAAGTGCGGCTTCTCCCCCGGATGCTCGCCCGGCAGGGTCAGCAGCCATTTGCGGGTTCCATCGACGGAAATCTGCTCGGCCGCGACCTCCGGTCGGTCGAGCGTGAAGTGTCGCGCAAGCTCCGCGCGCAGGACCTTGGAGACGCTCGACATCGCGTCGAAGTCGGTCACGCCGCGCACATACATCCAGTGCCAGAGTTGCTGCACGCGCATCTTGCGCTCGCGCTCGGGCACGCCGATGCCGCCGAGCGCCTCCGCGAGCGCCATGCGGCCAAGCCCGACCAGCGATGGACGTTCCGGCGCGACGTAGCGCTCGAGCGGCGCCTTTTCGAGCGCGCCCGGCGTTCCTGCTGCTTCGATGGTCGGTGCGATGGTCATCCGCGTCAGATGGCTCTTTTTCGCGCGAAACGCCAGAGCTCAGGGGCGAAGCAGCACCTTGCCCATGACGCGGCGGCTGGAAAAGACCTCCAACGCCCGCGCCGTCTCGGCCAGCGGAAAGACGGCGTGGATATGCGCCGAGAGCCTGCCGGCGGCAGTCCATTCCATGAGGTCGCGCATATTCGCCTGATGCGCCTCGGGAAACCGGCGCGTCCACTCACCCCAGAATACGCCGCGAATGTCGCAGCTTTTCAGCAGCGGAAGATTGAGCGGGATCTTCGGAATCTCGCCCGCCGCGAAGCCGATCACCAGGAAGCGCCCGCCCCAGGCCATCGCGCGTAGCGCCGATTCGGCATAGGCGCCGCCGACGGGATCGTAGATGACGTCGACGCCCTTGCCGCCGGTGCGCTCACGCAGCGCATCGCGTAAATTCTCCGCGGCGTAGTCGATGACGGCATCGGCGCCGCGTTCGCGCGCGAAAGCGAGCTTTTCGGGTAACGATGCGCACGCGATCACATGCGCGCCCATCTGCTTGCCCAGTTCGACAGCCGCCAGCCCGACACCGCCGGAAGCGCCCAGCACCGCGAGCGTCTCGCCGGCCTTGAGTTCGGCGCGGTCCTTCAACGCGTGATAGCTGGTGCCATAGGTAACGGTCAGCCCGGCCGCACGATCGAAATCGAGCGCATCCGGTATTTTTGTAAGCTGATCGGCGGCGATGGCGAGACGCTGCCGCGCGGCGCCATGCCCGGGATGGGCGATGACGCGGTCGCCGACCTTGACGTTGGTGACATCCGCCGCCACCGCCTCGACGACGCCGGCGAGTTCCGCCGCCGGCGAGAACGGGAACGGCGGCTTCGCCTGATACTTACCGGCGATCAGCAGCGTATCGAAGAAATTCAGCGCCGCCGCCTTGACCGCGACAACCGCCTGCCCCGCTTCCGGGCGCGGATCGGGAAGATCGGCGAATTCGAGATCGGCTGGGCCGCCGAAACGCGTGCAAAGGACGGCTTTCATCGATTCACCGGCGCGGTTGGAGGAGGACGGGAGCCACCAAGGCGGCGCTCATCCTCTTGCAGAGCGAAAAGGAATTGGCAACCTCGCCCCGTCACACTATCGATTCGAAGATGGAATGGGGTACTTTGGACCGCCCACCGACATTGAAGAGAATCGAGGCTCGATGAACCACCAACGACGCAAAGCTTTAGCCATCATTTTTTCATGCAGCTTTTTGACCGTTGCGACGCTGCCGGCGACCGCCCAACGCCACGCCTCCACCGGAGGGGAGCAGCCGTCCCTGCTCGGCCAGTACGGCGACTGGGGCGCCTATACGGGGTCCAGCGGCGGCCATAAGGTCTGCTTCGCGTTGGCGAAACCGGAATCGTCACAGACCAATCCGCCGAACCGGCCGCGCGACCCCATTTACCTGTTCGTCTCCACGCGCCCGGCGGAAAACGTGCGTAACGAAATCTCCCTCATGATGGGATACCCGCTCAAGCCGAATTCGGACGCGACGGCGGACATTTCGGGCATGAAATTCGCGCTGCAAACCCAGGCCGACGGCGCATGGGTCAAAAACGCCGCCGAGGAAGGGCGGATGGTTGATTCGATGCGCAAGGGCTCCGATCTCGTTGTCCGCGGAATGTCCTCCAGAGGAACGACGACGACGGATCGCTATTCGCTCAAGGGCTTGACCCAGGCGCTGGACCGCGTCGCCCAAGAGTGCCGGTAAGGCCCTTTCTCGGCGGCGTGCCTCCCATGCTAGCATGACGCATGCTCGCGGGGACTATGCGATCGTCTGACGGGACATCGATCACCGGAGCGTCTGGGACGCCCGCTTGCGGCCTCGATCGCAAAAGGACAATCATTCGTGGCAAATATCGATGTCATCAGCGAACGACTGAGCGAGTTCAAAGGCTCGGGACTGATCGCGGAATATGAAGTGCTCGTCGCCGACGACAGCGTGCGGCTTCGCATCACCGCGCCGGAAGGCCAGGACCCCGCGAAGGTAAAGGCGTTCATCGCGGAGACTTTCGCGGGAATCCTGAGCGGGACCCAGATCAACGTCGAGCCGGCGCCTCCTTCCGCGTCCTGACGACACATTCGTACCTGCGCGAAGGCTTTGACCTGAGGCGAATCGCCCTGCCGCAGTGAACCCGTTTACTGTATGCTCGTCGCTGCCTTCCGGTGACGACGGAGCGGGCGATGCGATATCTCGAGACGGTTTCGCGCTGGGCATCCGCGGCGGCGATTTGCCTCGCCGCATCCTTCGCCCTGACGGGAGCGGCCTCCTCCGCCGAGCCGGCTCACCCCCCCGCGCCAAAGCCGGAAATGACCGAAGGGTGCCCCGGCCTGATCGCCGCGCGGCCGCCCCGCCTGATGTCGGTCGCTTTCCAAAGGACGGCGCTGAATCCGGACCAGGTGCGGCTCACCTATATCGGCCACTCGACGTTCCTGATCGAGAGCCCGCGCCTGGTGCGGATCGCGACCGACTACAACGACTATGTGCGTCCGGCGATCGTGCCGGACATCGCGACGATGAACCACGCGCATTCGACGCACTATACCGAGCGGCCCGACCCCGCGATCAAATACGTGCTGCACGGCTGGGCGGACGGCGAGGCCCCCGCGCGGCACGACCTCACGGTGCAGGACGTGCGCGTACGCAACGTCCCGACCAATATCCGCAGTTGGGCGACGGGCGGCACGGAGCGGCATGGCAATTCGATCTTCATCTTCGAGATCGGCAGCCTGTGCATCGCGCATCTCGGGCATCTGCATCACACCTTGACGCAACAACAGCTCAACGAGATCGGTCGCATCGACGTGGTGCTGGTGCCGGTCGACGGCAGCTATACGCTCGACCTCGACGGCATGATGGAAGTCCTCACCGCGCTCAAGGCACCGCTGGTCATTCCGATGCATTATTTCAGCGGCTTCACGCTGGACCGCTTCCTCGCCCGCGCCGCGGCCGATTGGGACGTGGAGCGCAGCGACGTGCCCTCGATCATCGTTTCCAAGACGATGTTGCCCGCCAAGCCGAAAGTCCTCGTCCTGCCGGGCCGCTAGAGCGGGATGAGGAAAAGTGTGCAGCGGTTTTCCGCCCGCATCCCGCTCTAAGTTATGAGAATCGATCACGTTCATGATTTGAATCGATTCGATCCAAAATCATCGTGATCTAGGGTCTGATCCAACGGCATTGGACCAGACCCGTCGTCATCGTTTCGTTTGAGAATGATCCTCCGGGTCGAGCCCGAGGGCATGCTTTTCCGAAAACCGGTTCCCGCTTTTCGGAATCATGCTCCGACGTCGCGCGGGCGCGGATTAGACGTCGACGCTCGCCGCGAGCGCGTTCTCCTGGATGAATTCACGGCGCGGATCGACGATGTCGCCCATCAGCTTGGTGAAGATGTCGTCGGCCTCGTCGACCTCCTTCACCTTCACCTGCAGCAGCGAGCGCGCATTGGCGTCCAGCGTCGTTTCCCAAAGCTGGCCGGGATTCATTTCCCCCAGCCCTTTGTAGCGCTGCAACGTAATGCCTTTGCGGCCGACCGCGGTCACCGCTTCGAACAGGCCGACCGGTCCGTACACCGGCGTGTCGTCGCCCTTGCGATGCAGCACGCTCGGCCGTCCATAAACCTCCTGCAGCGAGCGGGCGTGCTCGTCGAGCTTCTTCGCGTCGGCCGACCCGAGCAGCGCTTGGTCGATGACGGCGGCCTCGCGCACGCCGCGCACGGTGCGCGCAAAACGAAAACCGTTGTCGAAGCGGCCCTCCCAGCCGCGCTCGATCTCGTCGGCGAGCGTATCAAGGCGACGCGCGATGTCATCCGCCGCTTCGCGTGCCTTCGCCTCGTCGTTGAAGATCGCGGGGTTGAGCACGCCGGCGATCGCCGCCTGCTCGACGACGCCGCGGTCGTAGCGCGAATGCAGGCCGTGCAACAGACCGCGCACGGCGCGCGCCTCTTCCACGATCTTGCGCAGATCGCTGCCGGCACGCTCCTCGCCCGAGGCAAGCCGCAGCACCGCGTCGTCGAGCCCCATCTCGACGAGATAGTTCTCCAACGCGCGCTCGTCCTTGAGATACTGCTCGGACTTGCCGCGCGAGACTTTATAGAGCGGCGGCTGCGCGATGTAGAGATGCCCTGCCTCGATCAGCGCCGGCATCTGCCGGAAAAAGAACGTCAGCAGCAGCGTGCGGATATGCGAACCGTCGACGTCCGCGTCCGTCATGATGATGATCTTGTGGTAGCGCAGCTTCTCGAGGTTGAAGTCCTCACGCCCGATGCCGGTGCCGAGCGCCGTGATCAGCGTACCGATCTCCTGCGACGACAGCATCTTGTCGAAACGCGCGCGCTCGACATTGAGGATCTTTCCGCGCAGCGGCAGCACCGCCTGAAATTCGCGGTTGCGCCCTTGCTTCGCCGAGCCGCCGGCGGAATCGCCCTCGACCAGGAACAATTCGGATTTGGCCGGATCGCGCTCCTGGCAGTCGGCGAGTTTCCCCGGCAAGGAGGCGACGTCGAGCGGACTCTTGCGCCGCGACAGTTCACGCGCCTTGCGCGCGGCCTCGCGCGCGGCAGCCGCCTCCACCACCTTGCCGACAATCGCGCGCGCTTCCGCCGGGTGCTCTTCGAGCCAGGCGGCAAGCGCCTCGTTGATAATGCTTTCGACGACCGGCCGCACTTCGGACGAAACGAGCTTGTCCTTGGTTTGCGACGAGAACTTCGGGTCCGGCACCTTGACCGACAGAACCGCCGTCAAACCCTCGCGGCAGTCGTCCCCGGTCAGCGTTACCTTCTCCTTGCGCGTCATGCTTTCGGCATAGCTCGTCACCTGCCGCGTGAGCGCGCCGCGGAAACCCGCAAGGTGAGTGCCGCCGTCACGCTGCGGAATGTTGTTGGTGAAGCAGAGAACGGACTCGTGGTAGCCGTCGTTCCACCACAGCGCCGTCTCGACGATCACGCCGTCACGCTCGCCGCGGATGACGACGGGCTGCGCGACGATCGGGGTCTTGTTGCGGTCGAGGTAGCGCACGAACGCCTCGATGCCGCCGTCGTAACGCATCTCCTCGCGCCTTTCGCTCGCGCGCCGCAGGTCGGTGAGCACGATGCGCACGCCGGAGTTGAGAAACGCGAGTTCGCGCAGCCGATGCTCCAGCGTCGCGAAGTCGAATTCCGTCATCGTGAATGTCGCCGGCGACGGCAGGAAGGTGACTTCCGTGCCCTTGCGGTCGAGCGCCTCGCCCGTGACGGCAAGCGGCGCGACGGCGACGCCGTCGCGAAACTCCATCGTGTGCTCGTGCGGCCCACGCCAGATCGTCAGCCTGAGCCACGACGACAGCGCATTGACGACGGACACGCCGACGCCGTGCAGGCCGCCGGAAACCTTGTAGGAATTCTGATCGAATTTTCCGCCCGCATGCAGCTGGGTCATGATGACCTCCGCCGCGGAGATGCCTTCCCCCGAATGGATGTCGGTCGGAATGCCGCGCCCATTGTCACGCACGGTGCAGGAGCCGTCCGGATTGAGGACGACGGAGACCTCGGTCGCATGCCCGGCAAGCGCTTCGTCAATGGCGTTGTCGACGACTTCGTAGACCATGTGGTGCAGGCCCGAGCCGTCGTCGGTGTCGCCAATATACATTCCCGGCCGCTTGCGGACGGCGTCGAGCCCCTTCAGGACCTTGATGGAATCGGCGCCGTAATCGAACGGGCCGTCGGAGCGGGCAGGCTCGGCCATTTAAAACCTTCGAATCATTCGCGAATTGGGGGCGGCGCCGGATTCTGTGTGCCACGAAACGCGGGCGCCGTACAGACCTATCAGATAGGCACTAAGCGATTGTTTTTCCAGGCCGTTTTCGAGCGATTCCGCTCTCTTTCAGAGGCACGGGCGCCGGGGATCGAAAAAACGCTTCCCGCGCCGCTCGAGCGACGCTTCCAGAAACGACAAACGCCCCTCGCGGGGCGCGCATGAGCGCACGGCTGACGCGTGGCGCTATCGCTGTTCACGCGGGAGTCGATAGACTCCCTCCGGGACGGGCTTCAGCGACCCCACCCATGCGCCGGTCCAGATATCGACCGCATCGATGGCGCGCTCGATCTCCCGGAACGTGCCGTCCATCGGCACGGCCCCAAGGACCTCGTTCGTGTCGTCATCGCCTTGCATCGCGCGCTCCGTTGTCGGCCGGATAAGTTGTCGGCCGGATAAAGCGCGATGCGCGACTTGGTTCCCTCGGCGGTCCGCTCAGTAGCCGCGTGCGCGGTCGATCAGGTGACGCAGCGGCTCGCCCCGCTCGACGGCCTCGATCTGGTCGAAGACTCCCTTCACCAACTCGGATGGCGCCAGATCGCCGGCATTGTGCGGGGTGACGGTGATCTTCGGATGTGCCCAGAGAGGACTATCCACCGGCAGCGGCTCAGTCGGAAACACGTCCAGAGTCGCCCCGGAAATGGCGCCTTCATCCAAAGCCGCGATGATCTCCGCATCAACCTGAAGCTTCCCACGTCCGGCATTGACGAGATACGCGCCGCCGAGCGCGCCGTCACGCTTGAGCTGCCGGAGAAGCCTGAGATTCAGGATGCCTTCCGTCGCGGCGGTATGCGGCAGCAAACAGACGAGGATCTCCGTTCGCGCAAGAAAGGGGCCGAGCCCTTCCGCGCCATGAAAGACCTCGACGCCGTCGACCTGCTGCGGCGTTCGGCTCCAGCCCGCCACCTGAAAGCCGATACG
>JBDHSU010000012.1:0-50794 GCA_039808325.1 Variibacter sp.
TCGAAACGTTTGGAACTGCAATTCCAGGGCGGCTAAAGAGGCCGCGCATCTTGACGATCTGCCACACCAAAGGGTCCGTGGCGATCAACGCTTTCTCGATCTCGTCAGCCATGAATCCGGCAACCACGATCGGAGGTGGCGCGAAGACTTCCGACAATGAACCGGAAATATCGCGGTCACAAAGTACATTCCAACGACTCATGCCGCCGATAAACGGCGAGCTGATGCCAAAAATGACGCGCCGAATGCGGCTCTCCCGGATCGCATAAGCGCATTGCACGCAGGGCTCGGCGTTGGAGTAAATGGTGCAGTCATCCAAGCTCGTCGTCCGCAACGCAGCTTGTGCGGCAGAGATTGCTACCAGCTCCGCATGATGCGTGACGTCACAATCGGCGCGCACGCGGCTTGTCCCTTCGGCAATGATTTTTCCTTCGCGACAGATCACCGCCCCATAGGGATACTCGCCACGCGTGCCGGCCTCTCGCGCGAGCGCCATGCAACGTTCCATCATTGCGCGATCGAGCGCATCATCGATCGAAGGAGACAAAAGAATCTGCCGACTTGGAGCTCGAAACACCGTTATGTAATGCCGTTGCGGGGGCAGGCGCAAATAGGCGACGAGAGATCGGCCGCCAGGGTCCGATCCAACAGCATGGCATCAGACCCGTCGCTATCGTTTTGCCGGGCGAGGCCTTCGGCGACCGAAGCGCCCACACCCCTCATCGGTTCGGATGCCGGCGCAGGCCCGCATATGTTGCATGTCAGTGAGACAGAAAAATCGGAACCGGCGGCCGCGAGAGCATGCTCTTGGTCGCTCCGCCCAGAATAAAATCACGAATACGAGAATGCCCGTAGGCTCCCATCACCAGCAGGTCCGGATCGTATGATTCGATATAAGACCCGAGCGTACGGCCGATGCTGCGGCCGGCTGCGTCAACCCTATCCAAAACGACGTCGATATCGTGGTGCGCCAGATGCTTCGCGAGGTCTGCGCCGGACCGTTTGGTGTCGATTGCTTTTTCATTGCTGACCGTTACGACGCGAACCTTCTTCGTCCTTTGAAGGATCGGAAGTGAGTCGGCCACCGCTCTGGCGGCAGGCCGGCTAAAATCCCAGGCTATGACCGCCGTATCGAGCGCGAAGGTCCTGTGGCGCCTTCGCATATGGGGAATGATAAGCGTCGGGCGACCTGAGCCGAATATTATCGGCGTGGCATACGACTGCTCCAGAAAGCCACCGTCTGGTGCCGGAATGATCGTGAGGTCCCGAAGCCGCGCATGCCCGACAAGCAGATCGGGTATCTCGACGATCCGACAGCGCTCCAAAACTCGATCTTGAAAAATCCCGTGCTTCTCCGAGGAGCGCTGGAACGCATCCAGAAGATTTTGCGCATTTGCCTCGCTTTTTTTGCACTCGGCAGCAACCATCGCCGGGATGTCGATCAATAGATTGCCGAACACGCTCACCGGCGCCTGAATCTTGACCTCGCATGCAACCGCGGAAACTTTCGCTCCTAGCACGGCGGCGAAATCGACCGCGTCTTCGACCGCGGAAATTGGTGTCGGATCAGGATAGGTGGCGACGACAAGAAGAACGTCTTTAAAGGGCATCGAATTCTCCCGATGGAGCTGGCTCTGATAATTTATCGCGCGGGGGCTATGGAGATTTTGATTTCGCTCAGTCTGCGGCGAACGTCATCTTCCGCTGTTCCTCTCAGACGATAGCGCAGGACGGCCGGCCGAAATCATTGCGCAGAGCGCTTGCGGGAAGGTTCAAGCGCGCCGCCCGCCGAGGAGGTCCCCCGTATAGGTCGCGTCGACACAGTCGACGCCGAATGGGCTGCAGGGCTTAGCGCCGCGCGTCATCGGACAAATAATCGTCGCGGACTCATTCTCGCCGACGAACGCGGCCAGCCGCTCGATATCCCCGATGCGGACGAACTCCCGCTCGACCGAAACGCCGACGCTTCGTAGCTGCCGCAGCGCGCGTGAAAAACTCTCCGGCTTCATGCCGAGTCGGTTGGCGATCAGCAGCTTCTCATAGGGCAGCGCGAGGCGCACGGGGCCGCTGCGCGGCGCGCTGAGCGACAGCAAAAAGCTTGCGATTCGCTTCGGTGCCGACTGCGCCTTGAGCTGCTCGACCTGCTCGACCAGCCTCCGCAGATGCAATGACGAAGCCGCCAGCATTTCGAACGATATCTGCGGGTTGCGCATGATGGCATCGCGCAGGACTTGGCCGTCGACATGCAGCAGGCGGCACGACGACACGGTCTCCGCCGTCGCCGGATAGCGCCCGCCACGAAACATCATCACCTCGGCAAAGGTCTCGCCGGTGGTAAAGAGCGAGACCACGACCTCGTGACCGCCCAGCGTTTCCCGATAAAGCTTGACCCAACCTTCCAGCACCAGGAAGAAGCAGCGCGCGGGATCGCCTTGCTGGAAGATCATTTCACCGCGATCATAGGTCCTCACGGCATGGTGGCTGAGCATCCTACGCGTGAGTTCGACGCCCATGGCGCGAAAGACCGGGGCACGATTGATGATGGACCAGTCGTCAGGGGTCATGGCCGGCTCCGCAAAGGCGCATTGATAGCCAAGCATGACCGTGGACGGCGAACTTTGCTCTACATCAACTAAGAGCGTACTGGCTCCCCGGCCGTCTCCCTCGCCTCAGCGCCACACAAAACCGCCCTGCTCCGGCCGAAAATCCAGAGCCAGGCTTTGACCGGGCGCAACCTCGACATTCATGATTCTCTCATAGTCGAACCCCGTGCTGCGCGGCGTGTCGCGCATGCGCGCAACGACGGCATGCTGGCCTGACGGTACGACGAAGCGCCGATAGACCTGCGACGGCCCGTCCTTGGCCAACCCCGTGGGCGGCAAGCCATTACTAAAGACGACGGAGCCGTCGATCGCGAGCTCGGCGAAGATTTCGCGCCGCTCGCGCGGACACTCCATCGGACGGCGCATATTGGGAGGCAGCTTCGCGAGTTCGTCCGCCGTGCGGCGACGACATTCCTTCGAGCGATCGGCTTGGTGGCTGAAGCTGAACTTGATGACCCCCGCTCCGTCCGGGATTTGCCGATAAGCCGGCGCATTGGAAAGCATCGCCGCCAGAGCCGCAAATACGCCAAGCACGGCGACCTGCCCGGCAAGCCGTAGTGGGGAGGTCGGAAGCATCATGATATCGCCTCCTCCGGGGCCACCAGCTTTGCTTGCAACGGCAACGGCGCCGCAATCGGCGGCAAAGCCGCAAGCCGCATCTTGAAACCATCGAGTTCCTGCTTGAAGCGCACGCCCTCGTGCGGAGAGGCCCAGATCGTGACGACGCGCTCGCGCGCGACGCGACGGCGCAGATAAGGATTGCGCTCGCCCGTAATACGCTGGCGCGTCCACTCGACGCCGAGCCGATTGTAACAAGCGCTTTCCGCGCATCCCGCGATGGCGACACCCTCAGCCAAGTCTCGACTGAGCACGTAGTCGATTAGCGACGGCGGCGCCATGGCAACGCAGGGAAGCTGCAGCGTGCCGTCGGCGGAGCCGCTCGCACCGTGCCAGCACCCTACAATGAGCACGCGGGGGCGCTCCGTCAGCGTCGCCGCGATCGCATGCACACGCTCGCGCATGTCTGAGAACGTGAAATCCGGAAGATCGATGCCAGTGTGGAGAGTGTCCGTACTGCGGAACGGTGTCGATGACGGACAAGAACCGGTACAGATGCCGCAACTCACACATTTATCGGGATCGACGATCGCCTCCACGGCGTAGGGCAGTCCGTCGGTGCGCGGCACAAGCTGCAACGCCTCGTAGGGACAGTCTTCGACGCAGCGGCCGCAGCCGTTGCAGTGGTCGAGGTCGATCACCGCCGGCTTCATGCGCCGCAACGGTGGCAGCCACGGCATCGCCGCCAGCATGACCGTGACCGCCGCGAGAAGCCCCCACAGCGCACCGGGCGATGCGTCCCCCAGCGGGTAAAGCAAGAGATAGAACCAGTCGAGCCCGATCGGGCTCGGAACCTGCGCCAGATTTGCGGGCCCCTGGCTGACCGCCGGCTTCACCAGCGCGACGACAAGGAGCGCGAACAAGGTCAGAGCGGCCAGCAGACGCGGCGGATTCGCCTTCGGTCGGCTGATGCGCTGAATATGCACCCAGAGTGTGAACAGAAGCACCAGCGGCACGGCGATATGCAGGAACACCAACAGCGTGAAGAAGCGGCTGGAAAGACTCGATGGCGCAAGGAAGTTACGCGCGATCGGCTCGCCGAAAATCGGCAGCCAGTCGAGCAGCTCGGTGGAACTCGTGGCAATGTATTGAGCCAACCGATCCCACACGAGCCAGTAGCCGGTGATGCCGGAAATATAGAGGAACCAGATGATCGGAACGCCAGTGAACCACGAAAACCAGCGGACGCCCCGATAGCGGTCGAGGGAAAATTCGCGCAGCATGTGCAACAGCAGCAGCAGCACCATCAGGTCGGAGGCGTAGCGATGCAAGCTGCGCATGACGCCGGCGTGCCACCAGTGCCGGGTCGTGTACCACTCGACCGACGCATAGGCCTGCTCCACGCCGGTATCGAACACCGCGAACAGATAGATGCCGCTCACCGCCACGATCCAGAACATGAAGAAGCCCATGGCGCCGAGCTGAGCGAGCGGGTTGAGCGCCGGCCCGAACAACCGGTCGAGGCCGCGCTCGGCGAGGTCGAAAGCGCGCCGCAGGCTGCGTTGAAGAAACTGGATCACAGGCATTTCCAAGAAGTTGTCGTTTCGCTGCCCTCAACGGGCCGCCAAGCGCCGATGACGTCGCCCGTTACGCGCCCAGGCGAGGCCAAAAATCGTGCCGCTGATAACGAGAGAGAGGGCGCCGACGAAAATTCCCAGGGCTATCGCATAGCTCGTCCGATAGCGCCCCTGATTGGGATCGTAGATCGTGCACAGGAAACGGATGCGGTCGGCCAACGCGGAAACGGTCAGCGCCCGCGCGGTGATTCCGAAGATCACCTCCTTGAGCGGCTCGATGAACACCTGCAGGGGAAAGTCGTCGCCATAGACGTGCCGGTAGAGGCGCCCCTGCGCATCGACGATCGATGTCTGGGTGACATGCTCAAAGCCGCCGGCGGCTGCTTCGTAGCTGAAGCCGAGCTCGCGCATCAGCGCCGCGAGCGTCGTCTCGTCGCCGCTCGCGACCCGCCAAGTGGCGACGGAAATGCCCTGTTGCCGGGCGAAAGCGGCCAGGCGCACAGGCGTATCGTGCCGCGCGTCGAAGCCGACGGTGAGCACCGCGAAACGATCGGTTCCGAGGCTGCGGCGCGCTTCCTCGACCGCGTCGAGCAGATGCTGCGTCGTGGTCGGGCAGACGCTGCTGCAGCTCGTATAGATGAGACTGATGACGAGCGGCCGGCCGCGATACTCGGCAAGCGAGAAGTGACGGCCTTGCGAGTCGGTCAGCCGATGATCGCCGATCTGCGTTCCCAACGCCGCTTCGCTGCGTGCGAGCACCTGCTGGCGGTCGAGCCGCGACTCGCGCGCTTCCGTGCCGGCAGAGGCCGCAGCCGATGATGCCGCGGAAAGCGCGAGTCCCATCCCAAGAAGCTTGACGATCAGACGGCCCATGGCACGACCTTGAAAGGCCCGTCGACGACGACGCCGGCCGTCAGCAGGGTCAGATGCACGAGCGACGCCGTGAAGCTCCTCATGGCCGTTGCGGGAGCAGGCGCGCGGTAGAGCTGCCAGCTCCGCCAGGTGAAGAATGCGCCGCCCGTAGCCGCCGCAATGCCATAGACAAGGCCCATGCCGTGCCACAGCGGGACGAGCGAGAGCGGCGCGAGCGCGGCGGTATGCGCCAGGATCGCGGAAGTCCATGCCCGCTCGGAAACGATCACCGGCAGCATCGGGAAGCCGGCGCGGGCATAGTCGTCACGGCGCGCAGCCGCGAGGCTCCAGAAATGCGGCGGCGTCCAAAGGAACAGCACGATCGCGAGAACGACAGGCACGACCTGCGGCGCCGGATCGACGGCCGCCGCGCCGGCGAGCACCGCGAAGCTGCCCGCAAGTCCGCCGACGACGATGTTCCACGCGGTTCGCCGCTTGAGCCAGACGGTGTAGACGACACCGTAGACGAAGCCGCCAAGAAACACGTAAATCGCGCTCAGCGCCCCTCCGGTCGCGTAGGCGAGCGCCAGCGACAAAGCCGCCAGGACGGCGAATGACGCGGGCCATATCGGCCATGCCCGCAGAACGCCGCTTGCGAACGGGCGCGCCTGCGTTCGCGCCATGTGCCGGTCGAGGTCGCGTTCGTAGTAATGATTGAAAGCGCCCGCGGCACCCGATGCGCCGAGCACCGCCAGCGCCAACAGCAACATCCTGTCGGCGGGCAGCGGCGCCCCCCGCGCCGCTGCCGCGCCGGCGACTGCGCTCGCTGCGATCGCAATTCCGATCCTGAGCTTCAGAAGCGAAACCGCAAGGTTCAACGCAGCAAGCACAGCCGACCCCCCTTCCCTCAGCGGAACAACCAGAGATCCGAGAGATATTTCCAGTTGACGAAGTAGTAGAGAACGAAGGCAAGGAAGAAGATCGAAACCAGCACGATCGTCCCAGGCAGCTTCACCGTTCCCTCGCTGCCGTATTTGGCAACGGTGCGCGCACCCGCATGCAGCGGAAAGGTCAACCGATGGCCGGGGCCGATTTTCCTTCCGAACAGCGCCGTACCGACAACGACCAGCACAAAGATCGCGCCGCCGAGCGCCGCGAGGATGGCGCTGATGCCGTTAAGCGCCATCATCAGAAACACGCCGGGCGAGTGCTGGAAGGAGATGACGGCATCGGTGAAGTTGATGTCCCAGTGACGTCGCGGCGCGCCCAGCGTGCCCGCGCCCATCATGAACATCGAGATGCCGGCGGCGCCCGCGCCGAACAGGTAAGGCTGCAGCTTTGCAAGCTTCGGCCAGACGATTTCCCGCTGGAAGATCAGCGGCAGGACGAGATAGGTCCCCGCCATGAAGGCAAGCGTCGTGCCCGCAACCACCGTGCCGTGGAAATGGCCCGGCACATAGAGCGTATTGTGCATCAAGAGGTTGAGCTGCTCGGTGCCGAGCACCACGCCGGAGATGCCGCCGATGAAACCGAACATCACGAGCGAGAGGAACATCCCGGCGAACGCGGGATTGCCCCACGGCGCCTTGCGCAGCCACTCGAACACGCCCTTGTTGAAGCCGTTGCGCCGCTGCGCCGCCTCGATCGAGCCCGGTACGGTGAGGCCGTGGATCATCGAGCCGAGGACAGCGAGGTACATCATGTAGCTCGTATTGACGATCTTCCATTCCGAGCTGATGCCGGGCTCCGCCATCAAGTGATGCGCCGAAGCGAGCTGCAGGAAGAGGATGTAGAGGAAGAAGGCGGTGCGGCTCACCTTCTCCGACAGAGGCTTGGCGCCGAGCACAAGCGCGCCGATGGCGTACCAGATCGCCACATGCGCCGAGACGTTGATCTGCTGCGAGGAGTGCCCCATCGCCCACCAGACGAGCTTGTACATCAGCGGATCGATCTCGCGGATGAGGCCGACCGACCACAAGAAGGTCGGCACCAGGATGATCGCACCGGTAACAAGCGTGAACACGGCGATGATCGCGGCGGTCAAGGCGCCAAACGTGACGAGCGGAATCGAGCCTTCGTAAGTGCCTTCGGCCCGCGCGACGGCAAGCGTCGCGAAGAAAAGGCCGACGCCGATCAACGCGCCGACCGCGAATACGATAAGGCTGATGTAGAAGAGCGGCTTCGCCATCATCGGCGGATACGACGTGAACATCACCGTCGATTCGCCCTGGAACACGGCGACATTGTAGGCGATGCCGCCGGCGACCATCAGCAGGAAAGCGAGCCAGCCGAGCTTCGGCGCCGCCAGACGGCAATTCAGCAGAACCGCGGAGGCGAAATAGAGGACGGCGATCTCGAAGAAGATGATCCAGAACAGCAGCACGTTGCCGCCGTGTGCCGTAAGGATCAGGTAGAACCATTCGGCTGGCAGCAGATGCACCGCCGGCCAGCGCGTCAGAGCCACCATCAAGCCCATCACGCCGCCGACGGCGAGAAACACCACGGCGGCGACCGCATTGGCGATGATCAGGCGTTGCGCGGCGACGTCGACCTTGAGGCCCGTATATTGGCAGACCCTGAAGGTCGTCGTCTTGTCCCGGATCGTCGATACCATGCCGTCGAAGGTCGTGGACATGTTACTTCGCCCCTTGCTTGTCGACGACGATGATCTTGCCGGTCATGGTGTGATGACCGATGCCGCAGAACTCGTTGCAGATGATTCCGAATTCGCCCGCCTCGGTCGGCGTCAACGTGATGATGTGCTCGTAGCCGGGATGCACCTGGATGTTGATGTTGGTCGGCTGTAGCGAGAAGCCGTGCTGCCAGTCGGCCGCCGACAAATGCAGACGATAGCTCTGGCCCTTCTCCAGCTCGAGCACCGGCCACCACTGCCATAGGCGGCCAAGCAGATAGACGTCGACGCCGGCCGGCGGCTTCGCGACGGGCGTGCCGGAGTCTTCGCGGACCTGATATTTCTGCGCGAAGTCCTCGACCTTCTGCACGTAGGCATCCGGCACGACGCGATACGCTTCGTTCGACAGGTTCTGCCCGCCGATGAAATGCCAAGCGATCATGAAGAAGAACATGAACAGGCCCCAAAGCAGAGCCACGCCGGCCCAGATCAGCTCGACACGCTCGACGGGCTCGTTCCACCAGATGCGACGCTCGGGTGAGGTGATGGCCATGCGGCTACTCTCCGAAAGTCATTTACCGATAGGGACCGTGGCAATCTCCATCACGCCCCAGACGAGATAGAGGATCGTGGGAATCGTCATGCCGATGAACAGCAGGAGGAAAGGATCATCGAGCACGCGCTGCATGAACGGCACCGGCTCGTCGTCGGCTTCCGTACCGGTTGGCTTCGCGACGTCAGGCATGAACACAGCTCCTTTGGCCTCGCGCTTTTTCCGAGGCTGCCATCGTTCGCGGCGGTCGGCCTTGACTTTGGATAAGCGGTGCCCGCCTCGGAGGACTTATGCTGTGGGCTATGTCCGTGAACGCTCGCACCAGTCTATCGAGACGCGCGCTATTCATTTTTCCGGCGGTCCTCGGCTGCGCCCTTCTCCTCTCCGATGCGCCACGCCAGGCCGCCGGCCATCGCGGGCCGCTGATCGTCGTTTACGTCGGAGCCGAAGATTGCGGGCCATGCCGCTCGTGGCAACGCGACGAGCAACCCACGTTCCACGCCAGCGGCGAGTTTGCCCGGCTTCGCTACCGTGAAATTCTCGTGCCGCAACTACGCTCCCTGCTGACAACCGAGAGGTGGCCGGTCGATCTCGCGGAGCTGCGCGAACGTGTGAAATCGCGGCCGGGGACGCCGCAGTGGTTCGTCATCCGCGACGGCAACGTGCTCACCTCGGATGCGGGCTTGTCGGCTTGGCAGCGTACGATTTGGCCGGCGATCCGAAGGCAGGTGCGTTACGACCCCGCGCTCAGCGAGTCCTACGATGAACTCGATATCTCTCCGGTCAAATGACTCGTCGCAAGCCGAACTTTTCGCTTGTCGCGACGGCCTCTCAAAGATATATTATAAATGTATCTTTTAGAGGCCGTCGTGCCGTCGAATCGCCGTCCCCGCGCCGATGCAAGAGCGAACGCTCCTCCGGAAGAAGTAGCAAATGACCAAGACCGCAGCTTCGAGTGAACGCATCGTCAACGTCACCGACATCGATCCACGACACCGCCACATGATCATCGAGCAGCTTTTCGAGCATCTGACATCGGAAGCATCCCTTCAACTCATCGTCGATCACGATCCACGGCCGCTGAGGTTTCGGCTCGAGGCAAGATACGGTCCCCGCTGCCGGTGGATCTACTTGGAGGAAGGTCCCGACACCTGGCGAGTGCGGCTCCAGCAGAAAGACAGGATTTGAGCGCCCGTGATGACAGCCGGCTTCACGCACACTCAGCCGGCAAACTTCTGAAGGAAGAGCGATATGTTGAGCAACTCCCACTCTTTCGTCCGTCCCCGAAACGATGGCGAACGCGCTTATTTCGAATCCCTCGTTCGCGAAGACTATGAGCGTTGCCGCCCTGGCGACACCTTCGAGCATATGAAGCGCCGCGCTTCCTTCGCAAAGGAGGAAAAGGGACTGTACCGCGACTGGCTGGCCATCGCAGCGGCACGGGCTGCCCCTATTTCCGCCGGCGCCTCTTTCCCGATCGCCGCGTGAGGGGATCGTCAAATCGCGTTCAGCGCCGAAAGAACAACGATGACCCACGTTGTGACGGACAACTGCATCAAGTGCAAATACATGGACTGCGTCGAGGTGTGCCCCGTCGATTGCTTCTATGAAGGGGAAAACATGCTCGTCATCCATCCCGACGAGTGCATCGATTGCGGCGTGTGCGTTCCCGAGTGTCCCGCAGAGGCGATCTTTCCCGACACGGATCCCGCCGCGGAGCCGAAGTGGCTCACGCAGAACCGTGAGTTTGCGTCGAAGTGGCCCAATATCACGCGCAAGAAGGAGCCTCCGTCGGATGCCGACGTCTGGAACGGCGTATCCGGAAAATTCGAGCAATATTTCAGCGAAAACCCCGGCGAGGACGAAAATTCTCTTGAGCCCGGCGCCGCCAACGCCAGCCCCCCGTCGCCTTAGAATCGACGCTTGTCAATCGCCTCGGCTCTCGGCGTCGGAAATGGCGCGAAGCGCGCTGGCGCCGGCGGTGGCGCAATCGGCAATGTCGATGAAGAGCAGCGCCATCTCCTCGAAGACCGTGCGGTCCCTCTCGCCGTCCGTCACCTCGTCGAGCTCGGTGAGGAAATGCAGGATGTTGACGATCCGTGCCTTGTGATCGCGCGCCGCGGCGATGCCGCCGCGCACCTGGCGCCGCTGCTCGAGCGCGGTGAAGCGGTCGAGCGCGCCCGATAGCGTTTCGCGGCAGCCACAGTCCAAGTCGGTGCGCAGCAGGATATTGCGCAGCCGGTGCGTGACGTCGGTAACGTCGTGCGGCGCGACGGGCAGAGCATGCGTCATGAGCCGAACCTCCCGTTGGAGTCCACCATGCCAGCCCCCGGACCGGGAGCCGATCGCGCGCCCTTGCCCGCGAGAACATGCCCCGGGACGCCGTGGATGAAGCCGTCGGCAAAAAGCGCTTGGGGATAGAGTTGCTCGAGAACGCCGATCGCGCTCCCAACGTCGCACCGACCATCCAGCACATCCCTGAAGGTGCGCGCGACGGCAACCATGTCGCACTGCTGTGGCGAGAGTCGAAGCGCGCCGACGCCCGCGGCGGCGAGCTCACGAGTGTTGGCAATGAGGTTGGCGCAAGTGTGCGACAATGTCTGGACGCCGTTGACCGAGAGGAAGCTCTCGCCGTCGAGCGTGTCGACGGTCAGCCCGTCCGGGTCCTGCTCGCAGACGAAGCGGCAGTTGTCCTTCGAGAGCTTGTGGATGCGGGCGTGATAACACCGCGCGGAAATGGCGAGCGGCACCTTGCCGAACGCGAACACTTCGATCGCAATATCCGGCATGGCGGCCGCGATCGCGGCGATCGATTGCAGCGGCAATTCAGGCGGCAGGCAGATGCGCCGTGCCCCCTGTCGAACCAGAAATGCCGCCGTCGCTTCATTGTAGACATTCACGAACGGGCCGATGGCGTGCGCGCGGCCCTGCAAATGCGCGAGGCAGGTAACGTCGTTGACCTCGACGGTCATCCCATCGGTCTGGGCAAGCTCGGCCATTTGCCGCCGCTCGCGCGCCAGCGATGGAAGGATCAGCGAGCCGAGCAGTACGGACTTGCCAGCGGACGCCAACCGCTCGACGACATGCGGCAAATGCTCAGCGAAGAATGGCGACCGCTTCGAGCAGACGACTTCACCGACAACGACGGTGTCGACCGGAGCTTCTTCCGCAATCCGAAAATAGAAATCGCGCCAAAGCTCGGGCGCCCAATTGTAGAGTATCGGACCCAGTGTGAGCTGCATATCGGGCTCTTTTCTAGCGTGAGCGGGCAAAGCGCTCTCAGCGCCACGTTTTCCGATAGGCGCCGACCGTGCTCGCCTGCCCCTCCGTCATGCGGGCAAGTGCCGCCGTTTCGACAGGCATTCCTGCATCGAGCGCCTCCAGCGCCGCCCGAAAGGACCGCACGACGCCTTCGATATAGGCGCGGCTGCGCTGTCGGCCTTCGATCTTCAACGCCGTGACGCCGGCGTCGCGCAGCGACGGCAAGATTGCCGCCGCGTCAAGGCTGACCGGTTCCTCGAAGATGTATCCGGTGCCGTGCTCGGTCGCAAAACGGCCTTTGCAAAGGGTCGGGTAGCCCGCCGGTTCGTCTTTTTCGAACGCATTGATCGTGAAGTCACCGAGCCGCGAGACGATCCGTCCATTCCGTGCTTCATATTTCACATGACTCGCCGGCGAGCAGACGCCCTGCATGTTCGGCGACTTGCCGGTGACGTATGACGAAAGCGAACAGCGCCCTTCCGCCATGACGCAGAGACCGCCGAAGACAAACACCTCGGTCTCGCAAGCAGTCTCCTTGGTGATGGCGGCAATTTCCTGGACGGTCAGCACGCGCGGCAGCACCACGCGGCGAACTCCGAACATTTCCGTGTAAAAGCGAATGGCATCGGGATTGGCTGCGGCCGCCTGTACGGATACATGGAGACGCTGCTCGGGGTAACGCCGGCAGGCGTAGTCCAACAGGCCGATATCGGCCAGAATCAAGGCGTCCGCCTCCGCCTCAACCGCGTGATTCACTGCTTCATGCCAGAGGCTGAGCGCGCCGGCGCGCGGAAACGTATTGATCGCGACGAGCACCTTCACGTCGCGTTCGTGTGCAAATCTTATGGCGGTGCGCAACTCATCACGGCTGAAATTCAGGCCGGGAAAATTCCGGGCGTTCGTTTCGTCGCGAAACCCGCAATACACCGCATCGGCGCCGGCCTCGACCGCCACCCGCAAGGCCGCAGGCGTACCGGCAGGGCAGATCAGCTCCATGCTCAAGCTCTCGTCGCAAGGCGGTCGAATAACGTCAGAACGCGGGCGATCTCGCCCAGGACGCGCCTGACGGGTTGTTTCCACTGACGAAGCGGACCGAGAGCTTCGCCAAGCATATCGACCTGCGCGTCATCGATCGCGTTGCGAAGCGCAAGAACCGCCTCGATATCGCCCTCGATCACGACGTCGCGCGAAAAGAAAAGAGCGTCACCGTCCAAGTCGCCATCAATGAGCCCGGTCAGACAGGCAAAGGATCCGCCGATGCGAACATCGAGGCCGGCAGGCAAGGTGCGCACTGCGACGAGACGCGGCCTCAGACGCTTTGGCTCGAGCACGAACGCGAACGGCAGATCGGTGGGATCGATACCGAACCGCTTTTCCGCATGGCCGTCCAGCCGCTCGAAAATTCCCGGATGATGCTGCCTGATGCGATGGACCAAGAGCGCGAGCAGCGGTTGCAGGGGCGCGAGAGGAAGCGGCCGGATCGCCAGCGCAACGATCGGCGGCAACGTCGGCACAGTCGAGGGCATCGGACCACCTCCGACATTATCAAACACCCGCGCGCCGACGGCGTCTTTGTTTTGGAGCAAAGACGGCAGCTATCCGTCGGATAATGATTGTTCCTTTATGGATGCAGCCCTTGTCGCATCGCAGTCTACCGGCCTTCCGCAACCTCGAAAGCTTCACGAGGTATATCGAGGACGCTGGCCAGCTCGTCCGGATTCATGAGCCGGTATCGGTAGTTCACGAGGTGACCGAAATCCATCGCCGTGTCCTGCGCGAAAGCGGCCCCGCCCTCTTGTTTGAACGTCCGATCAAGGCGGACGGCACACCATCGGATATTCCTCTCCTCACAAACCTGTTCGGCACCGTTGAACGCGTCGCTTGGGGCCTCGGCGTTCCGCCCGGAAGCTTGCCGAGCCTCGGCGAAACGATGGCGGAGCTTCACGCGCCGCAGCCGCCCCACACGCTCGCCGAAGCATGGCAAAAGCTTCCTCTCGCGCGCGCGGCCTTGGCAACCCGCCCCCGCGCGCTCAGCAATGCGCCGGTACAGGAGAGAGTCTACACCGGCGACGCGATCGACCTTGGCGTTCTGCCGGCTCAGATTTGCTGGCCCGGCGAGCCGGCGCCGCTTATCACCTGGCCCTTGGTCGTGACGCGGCCACCGGATCCCTCGGCGGCCGAGAACGTCGGCGTCTACCGCATGCAGATATACGATCGCGATCATGCGATCATTCGCTGGCTCGCTCACCGTGGCGGCGCCGGCCACCACCGTCAATGGAAGGCCATCGGCCGCGACATGCCGGTCGCGATCGTCATCGGCGCGGATCCCGCAACGATCCTGGCGGCCGTTCTGCCGCTGCCGGAAGCCGTATCGGAGTTGCGCTTTTCCGGATTTTTACGTGGCGAGCGGCCGCGCGTCGTCTCCTGCCTGACGGTCCCCCTGTCCGTTCCCGCCGAAGCGGAGATCGTGATCGAGGGCTTCGTCTCGGCAACGGAGACGGCGCCAGAAGGGCCCTATGGCGACCATACCGGCTATTACAACGCGGTGGAGGCGTTTCCGTTACTGCGCGTCACCGCGATCACGATGCGCCGCAGCCCGCTTTACCTGTCCACATTTACGGGGCGGGCGCCGGACGAACCGTCGCGGATCGGCGAAGCGTTCAATGAGCTCTTCTTGCCGCTCGTTCGCCGCCGGTTTCCGGAGGTCGTCGATCTCTGGCTGCCCCCTGAGACGTGCTCATACCGCGTCGGCGTCGCCTCGATCCGCAAAGTCTACGCCGGGCAGGCGCGTCGGCTGATGCTCGGGCTGTGGTCGATGCTGCCGCAACTCACTTATACGAAACTTCTGATCGTCGTCGATGCCGACATCGATGTCCGCGACTGGGCAGACGTCATGTGGGCCGTCGCAACGCGCAGCGACTCATCGCGCGATCTGGTCGCGCTCAACGACACACCGATCGACTACCTCGATTTCGCATCTCCCAAACCGGAGCTCGGCGGCAAGCTCGGCATTGATGCGACGAATAAGATTGGCTCCGAAACAACCCGGGAATGGGGGCGCGTTCTCGACATGGATCCGGCGGTGGTCGCGCGCGTCAACGCCATGTGGCAAGAACTTGGCTTGCCGGCAAGCGAGAGCGCGCGACGGGGCGGCCCATGACGACGCCGAAACGCATGATCGTTGCTATCAGCGGCGCCTCGGGCGCTGCCATCGGCGCGCGCATCGTCGAACGTCTGGCACAACTTGGTGGCATCGAGATTCATCTCGTCGTCTCCGCAGCCGCCGAACGCACATTGGCAACGGAGGTCGGACCGGACGCGCTGCCGCGACTGCGAAAGCTTGCGACGCATCATTACGCGCATGACGATATCGGAGCCTGCATCGCAAGCGGATCGTTTCAGGCGAGCGGCATGATCGTCGCTCCGTGTTCTGTCCATACGTTATCGGCCATCGCTTGGGGGCACCTCGACAACCTTCTCGTTCGCGCGGCCGACGTGCAGCTCAAGGAGCGCCGGCGGTTGATTTTGATGGTGCGCGAGGCGCCGCTGCATCTCGGCCATCTGCGCGCCATGGCGCAGGCGGCCGAGATCGGCGCCATCGTCTTTCCGCCTGTTCCGGCATTCTATCTGAAGCCGCAAACCGTCGCGCAACTGGTCAACGATATCGCCGAGCGGGCAATCACTCTGATGGCGCTCGAGGGCATCGCCGTTCCCCTTCGGGAATGGCGCGGGGAAAGCAACGAATGAGGGTTCGGTTCGTCTCAGGTTTTTATAGTGTTTTCGAGCGAAGCAGGCACAGGTTCGCGTGAAGAAAACGCGTCAAAACAATAACCGGGAGCCTTGCCCTCGATTCCATCAGAAGCAAAAAACGCTCCAGGCTACACCGCGCGACTATAAGCACGGCCGGACGTGGTGAGATACGCGTCGAAAATCGATGCGACGGTGCGCACGAGCATTCTGAATTCTTCCGGCACACGAATTCTGCTGCCCTCAAGACGGACAAGGCCGTCGTCAGCGAGCACCTGCAGGCGCGGCATGGCCTCGGCGAGAATTCGCGACGATGCGTCACGCGCATCGTCGACACGGAAATCGACCTCGAGGTCGCACATCAGCCGCTCGATGATGTCGGCCCGCAAGCGATCGTCATCGCTCAGCGCATAACCTTTCGTGGCGGCGAGACCGTTCTGGCTTGTCAGGTCGGCGTATCGTCGGATAACGGTCTCGTTCTGCACGTATCCTTGCGGCAGACAGCCAATCGCCGATGCACCGAAGCCGATCAGTGTCGCGCAACCGTCGGCCGTATAGCCTTGGAAGTTGCGTCGCAGCGCGCCGCGCGCTTGCGCGCGTTGCAGCGAGTCGCCCGGCAGCGCGTAGTGGTCGAAGCCGATGCGCATGTACCCCGCCGCGACGAGCGCCGCCGCAATCGCCTCAGCCTGGGCCAATCGCCGTTCGCTGTCGGGAAGCTCGGATTCGACGATCTTGCGCTGATGCTTTTTAAAGGCCGGCACGTGCGCGTAGCCGAAGACCGATAGACGGTCCGGCCGCAATTCCAGGCATTTCTCCACCGTTTCGATGCATGAGCGCACGGTCTGCCGCGGCAGGCCATAGATGAGATCGAAATTGACGCCGTTCACACCGCCTGCCCGCAGCGCCGTGATGGCCGCGGCGGTCTGCTCGAAAGATTGAACCCGATTGATGGCTTTCTGCACCGCCGGGTCGAACGTCTGCACGCCGAAGCTGACGCGCGTGACGCCGGCGCTGCCTAACGCCACGGCCATGGCGGACGTCAAGGTGCGCGGGTCTATCTCGACCGCGATCTCCGCGCCGCCGACGATACGAAAGCGCGCGCGCAGAAGCGCGATGAGATCGCGGAACGCCTGGGGCGAAATGATTGTCGGCGTGCCACCGCCGAAATGGACGTGGTGGACCTCGGCGGAAGTGCCGGCGACGCCCGACACGGTGATGATCTCGCGGCGAAGGGCGGCGAGATAGTCGGTGATCGGCTCGTCCTTGCGCGTGATGACCGTGTGGCAACCGCAATACCAGCACATCGAGCGGCAAAACGGGACATGGACGTAAAGCGATGTCGCGGTCGAGGCGGGTAGCGATGCCAGCCACTCTCGGTAGACCGGCGACGACACGGCGGCCGTAAAATGCGGCGCCGTCGGATAGCTCGTGTAGCGAGGCAACCGTTCGCCGGCATAGCGCGCCAACAAATCGTTACTGACCATGGCCGATCACGTGCCCCGCCCTGCGCCCTGGATGATCTTTTCATCCTACCGCTCCCGCGCGGTCGAGCCTTTGCGGTAGCGCAAAGAACGGCTATGCGGCCGCATGACGCGCGATGCCGTCATTTGCGCCTGCGCAATCGCGATGAACGGGGCCTGGGCTATCGTGCCTTGGCTGGTCTGCCCATCTACGGCGCGGACGCGAGCGCGGCGGCATGGAATATCAAACCGATTTGATCATCTTGGAAAGAACCGAGCTGTTTCGCGGGGTCGCGGCGCAGGCGCTTCGCGAAATCCATGCCGTTTCGTATCGGAAGCGGTTCTCGGCGGGAGAGGTGATATTCCGTCAGGATGATGCCGCCGCCAGTCTGTACGTCGTCAGCGTCGGCCGCTTGCGCGCGACGCAGACCACCCCCGATGGTCAGCAAATCATCATCCGCTATCTGGGGCCGGGCGAGGTCGCCGGCTACACCACCCTTTCCGGCGCCGCCACCCATCCCGGAACCATCACCGCTATCGACGATTCGCATCTGATTGGCTGGAGCGCCGCCGCCATCAAGCAAATCATGGGTGAGCACGCTGCGATCGCGATGAACGCGATCATGCTTCTCGGTGCCCGATACCGCGAAATGCAACTGCGCCTGCGTGAGCTCTCCACGGAAAGGGTCGAGCAGCGCATTGCTCATACGATCTTACGATTGACGGCGCAGGCCGGCCGGCGCACCGCACGCGGCATTGAAATCGCCTTTCCGCTCTCGCGACAGGATCTCGCCGAGATGTCGGGAACGACGCTGCACACCGTAAGCCGCACCCTGAGCGCCTGGGAAGAGGAAGGCATCGTCGCCTGCGGCCGCAGGCGCGTCATCGTGACCAGGCTCGACGCCCTGACGGTGATCGCCTCCGCGACGAGTTCCCTGTCACCCAATCGGCCTTAGCCGCCTGAGCGACACGATAAAGCGCCCCAGCCATGACCCTTCGTCGCGCACCAGGCGAAAGCCCAGATTGTCGGGGGGGGTGCCGACGCTACAGCCGCCCCCGCGCGCATCGCGCAAAAAGCTGGTCGCGTATGTGCGATGCGCGCCCTCGACGACGCGCACGCCGCAATTCGTCGTCGGCTCGCCCGCCGTGCGGCCGGTCGCGTCAAGGCTTTGCCGAACGAAGCAACTGTCCGTCCACTCCCAGACATTGCCGGCGATATCCAGAAGGCCGTGTTCGTTCACGCCGAAGCTGCCGATCCGGCGCGTCGTGCGGTCGCCCGCACGATCGCGTGCCGACTCGCGATCGTACTTCGCCAGCCAGCGCTGGCTGAAATCATCGGAATCCGTCTCGATCGCCTCGTCCTTGACCCGGCTTCCCGCCGCGAACACCCACTCCTCATCGGTCGGCAGACGCCATATTTCACCCGTGCGGGATGACAGCCACCGCGCATAGGCTGTGGCGTCCTCCCAGCTCACGCCACTGACGGGAACGTCGGGGCGTGCCATGTTCCGGCTTGCGAGCGTGCGGCACGCGCCGTCACGCACGCATTCCTCGAATGCGGCTTCGGTCACCTGCGACTTCATGATGACGACAGGCGCATCGCGACGTAACCGAAGCAGAGGAGCATTCACCGCCACGCGCTCACGATTGAACTCGCCGGCGGCGCGATAGCTGAACGCCGCCGGCGGCACCCGCACCGTTTCGCTGGCGGTAACGCGATTCTCGCTTGCGCGCTGAGGCGACGATGGAACGCCCGCGACGGCGAGCGGAACAGCGAAAGCGAGACCAACCTTCAAAAGAGCCGTTTTGGACTGAATGAGTGCGGCAATCATGGCAAGACCTCCGGCGACTCCGCGGGCGCGGAGCCGCCGATGCGGTTTCAGTTACTTGGCGTGACCGGCATGCGGCGCGACGCTTCCAAGCTTGTCACCCGCGCCAATCGGTTCGGGCGGACGAACCTGCTTCATCAAGTCGTCGTTCCACTTTCCGTCCACCTTGAAGTGCGCCGTCCCGCCGAGTTCCACAGCCTCGATCAGGTTGTGGGTGACGTAGGCGTAGATGCCCGGCTCACGGAAGGTGTAGAGCGCCGCGCCGGCCGAGCCGCCGCGAATGAACCAGGTCTCCAGATCCTTCTGCGGAGGGTTCGCGAACTTTCCCGTCTCCCAGACATAGTCGCCGTGACCGCCAATAATATGCGGGCGGCTGTCCCGGTTCGCCTGGGAGTGAATGACGAGGACTCGCTCGCCGACACTGGCCTGCAACGCGTTCTTGCCGGTCAACGCTCCGACGGCTCCGTTGAAGACAACGTGAGTGGGAATGAGCTTGCGCATGACTTCGACCGTGTCGGGATAGGATTCGCCGGCGGAGTCGTAAGTCTTGAACTTGCCGTTCGCGTCCTTCGGCACATAGAAGTCGTTCTCGCCGATGTAGTACGCCTTGTCGTAGTGCAGCGGATTTCCGGCTTCATCCTTGAGGCCGTCACGCGGCAGCACCATGATCGCTCCGCTCATGCCCGACACGACGTGCCACGGGATCATCGGACCACCGGGCGCGCAGTGATAAACGAACACGCCCGGACGCGTGGCCTTGAAGCGCAGCACCACCTGCTCGCCAGGATTGATCAGCGTCAACTCGCCGCCGCCGAGGGCTCCCGTCGCGGCGTGGAAATCGATATTGTGCGGCATGGTGTTGGTGTCCGGGTTGACCAGCGTCAGCTCGACATAGTCGCCCTCATGCACCACCATCATCGGGCCGGGAACCGATCCGTTGAAGGTCATGGCATGGATCTTGGTGCCGTCGCCGTCGATCACGATCTCCTTTTCCTGGATGTTCATCTTGAACTCGACGATCCGCGGCGCGGCTTTCGTTGCCTGTTCGTGCGGGTGAATGAACGGAGGGGCAACGAGGTCGACCTTCACGCGCGCCAGCTTCGATAGATCCTGGGCCAGCGCGGGTGCGGCGACGAGGAGCGCGGATACAGCGGCGCACATGAGCATGCTGCGGCGGTTGAACATCGTAGTCTCCATACGACCACTATCGGTCTTACACTCCGATGTTCACGCAAGACGCGGCGCCCTTCTTTGTGAGGGAACAAATTCGGACGATTTTCGGCGGTCGCCGCTCCAAACCTCGCCGCAGGCCGTCCAATCCGTCCTTGATCGGGCCACTGGCCGAGATCGCGTCCCTGGCCGGCGGTGAGCCGACGCTTGATGTCGGAATCGAACCGTCATACAGACGCGCTGACTTGCATGACAAGGCGCGATGATGAACCAAGACGGGGTACCGGCAACGACGGTTCAAGGCGCGTTGTTTGCGGGACTGCCGAATGAGACCGTGGTTGCCTTGTTGGATGCGGCTTCGCTGCGACAGACAGCGCGGGGGATCACGCTTTTTCATCAAGGCGATCCCCCCGACAACCTGCTGCAGGTCGTCAGCGGCATGGTCAAAATGACGCAGATCGGCGGCGACGGCGCGCAGACGACGTTGCGCATCATGGGGCCGGGCGAGCTCCTCGGTTGCGTTGCCGTCTTCCAACAATTTCCCTACCCCGCAACAGCGACGACGCTTGAGGAGACCGTGGTGCTGTCGTGGCGGGCCGCGTCCTTCTTTGAACTATTGAAGCAGCACCCCGCCATTTACGACAGCATGCTTCGAATTGTCGGCACGCGTGCCAGAGAAATGGTTCAGCGCGTGGTTGACGTATCCGCCAAGCGCGCCGAGCAGCGCATTGCAATCGCCCTTCTGCGACTTGCCGCACAGACGGGAGCCGAGATTGAGGACGGCGCGGAGATCGGCTCCCCGGTGTCGCGAAACGATCTCTCGGAAATGGCGGCCGCGACTTACTTCACGGTCAGCCGCATCCTGAGCGGATGGCAGAAACGCGGGATCGTAAAGAGCGGCAGGCGCCGTATTGTGATCGCTTCCGTTGCCAGACTGACGGCCATCGCGGAAGGTCACGAGCCGTAGCAAGGATTGGTCCCCACACGCTCGCGGTCGGACGAATCACTCTTCAAATCATAGGCTTCGATCGACGCTCGGATGCCGCAGAAACGGAAGAAAGGCCGCAAGCCACAAGCCGAACGCTGCCGACCATAGGACCGCACTGATCAAATAGTGCGCGCCGAGGATAGCTGTTCCGATCGATAGCTCCGGCAGAACGCGCGTCAGGCCGGCGAGTATCATCAGCGCGATGGCGGCGTGAGCCTGCCACGGAAGTTGCAACGGCCGTCCCGTATGCCGCAACCCAGCAATGATGAAGACGTCGAGCACGGCGAGGCCGAGCGCTCCGACGGATAGCATATGCAAGCCGGTGACGGCGGCGATCGGTGCCCCGAGCCCGGCCGCTCCAATCAATATGAAACCGGCGCCGGCGAAGGCATTGGCGCCAGCCAGCGCGATAACATGACTGCGCACGACCGCCGTGCCGATGAACCATTCGGCGATGCGATCCAGGAATGCGGCGGCGGCCGCCAATGCCAGATAGGCCGAGACCGCCGACGAGGGGAAAGCAAACGCCGCAATGGCGTAGAGCGACACCAGGATCGCAGCCAGATTTTGCCGCCCCGGGTGCGGGCGATAGGGCGTGCTCTCCCCTGTCGGGTCGAGCGCGAGATTGATGACGACCACATTGATGCGCGACAGCGCCAGCGAAAAGAAGATGAGAAACACCATCAGCGCCGCATGCAGGAGACGCGCCGCCAGTTCCGGCATGCCGGCAAGCCAGGAAAATCGCAGCGCCGCCTCGATCGCGGCGAGCGACGCGAGCCATACGGCAAACGAGGCGTGGCGCGTCGTGCGGCGCGCGATCAGCGGCTGGAGGACGAACCAGAACAATAGACCAAGAAAACCGAGATCGGTCGCGGCCACCGCCGCCACTAAGGAATCGATCCCGAAGAAACCGACAACCCGCCCCGGCAGCCACAGCAGCAACAGCGCAAGAAGCGAGCGCCCACGCCGCGGCGGCGTGTCGGTCCATTCCGGCATCGCCGAGGTCAGAAAGCCCGCGAGCGCCGCGCCGTAGACGCCGTAGATCATCTCGTGCGCGTGCCATTGCGTGACCAGAATTCGGTCGGCGAAAGGCAGCGTCAAGTCAAAAAGCCAGACCCACGAAAGCGGCAACAACATCGCGTAGATCGCCACCGCCGGAAAGAACAGGCGCAGCCCCTCCGAGAGGAGCGGACGCATATCGCCGGGCAAAATTCCATGGTTGCGGGCCGACATCAGACGTCGCGCCCGCCATCGAAGAGCTCGGAAAAGACTGGATCGCGCGACCACTCCTCGACGATGTCGAAGATCTCGCGATCGCTGCGCGCACCGGGGCGCCCGGCGATGTCGCGATTGCCGACAATGCCGCCGCCGCTTGCCGACAGAACCAGTAATCGATGGGCGACGCGCACCGCCTCGGCGAGATCGTGCGTCACGAAGAGGGCGGAGAAATGCTCGCGCGCCGCCGCCTCGATCACCAGATTCTGCAAGCTCCGCTTAAGGCCGACGTCCACGGCCGTGAACGGCTCGTCGAAGAACACCACATCGGGATCGATGGCGAGCGCACGCGCGACCGCCGCCCGCTGCCGCATGCCGCCCGAGAGCTCGATCGGATACTTGTCGAGGTCCGCGGCATTGAGCCCCACCTCACGCGCACGCCGGCCGGCGGCATCGCGACGTACCGCATACGGTTTGCCGGCAACGCGCAAGCCATAGGCGATATTGTCACGCGCCGTCATCCACGGCAGCAGGCGTGCCTCCTGAAACACGACCGCATGCCGGCGATACGATCGCCGAACACGGCCGCGCAACGGCTCGAGCAGGCCGGCGGCGATCTGCAACACCGTGGTCTTGCCGCAGCCGGAGGGGCCGAGCAGCGCCACGACCTCGCCGGGCGCCAGCCCGAAATCGAGCCTCTCGAAAACAGGACGGCCGAGAAACGCATGGCCGACGCCTTCGAACGCCAGTTTCATCGTTTCACGCCCCACGGTCGACCAGCCTCGCGCCACCGTTCTAGATGGTCGCGGATCGGCTGCAGGAGAACGTACTCGGTCGCAAGCGCGAAGATGACGACGACGACGATCAGCGCCATCACGCGGGGAATGTCGAACAAGGCACGCGCCGTCGCCAACTCGCCGCCGATGCCGCCGGAGTTCGACAGCAACTCGGCCATCACCGTCACCTTCCAGGCGGTTCCCGCCGTCGTCGTCCATGCCGGAAAGAGATACGAAATCAAGTGCGGCGCCGTGACCGTGCGAAAGCGCATCCAGGCTCCGGCGCCGAAAGCACGCGCCATGGCGTCGAGCGTCCGGTCGCGCGTCGCCACGCCCTCGAGCCCGCCGGCGAAAGCGATCGGCAGCGCCGCGACGACGACGGTCGCCACGGCCGAGCCTCCGGTCGATCCGAACCAGATCAGCGCCAGCACGATCCATGCGATCGGCGGAACGCCGAGAATGACCGTGACGATAGGCCGCGTCAGCCGCATCGCGGCGAAGGAATATCCCGCGAGGACGCCGACCGCCGTGCCGATGCCGGCGGCAAGGGCAAAGCCGGCGAGCGAGCGCAACGCCGTATCCTTCGCCATCGCGGCGAATGACGGCTCGCGCACCAGCGCGCCGACCGCCGCGACCGTTTCCAGCGGCGAGGGTAGGACGAACGAGCCGTAGATCTCGTGCCCGGCCTGCCAGGCGGCGGCGACGCAGAACAGGCCGGCGGCGCCCGCCCAGCCGGACCAGAGATAACGTCCGGCCCAGCCGACGAGCGTAACGGCCCGCGTCCCTCCCCGTCTCACAGTGCGTAGAACCGCTCGTCCGGCTGCTTGCCGCCGATGATGCGGGCGTCCTCCGTGGCGAGCACGTCGAAGAAGGCCGTGAGATCGGCCCGCGCGGCGCTCGCCGGGCGCGCCACGAGATGGCTGAAGGCGATCGAGCGTTCGACGACCGGCGCCGGAAGCTCGAGCGCACTCGCGGACGCGACGGCGGCTTGCGCCGGATTCGCCAGCACCGCGCGCATTGCGTTCTCCAGGCCCTGCTGCAACGCCGCCACGCCGTCTCTGCCGATCTGCTCGGCCACCTTTGTGCTCACCGCCAGGCCGGCCTGCGGGATGGTTGCATGCCCTTCCGCTAACGCCCACGCCTTCTGGCAGTCGATAACGCGATCGAGCGTTTTACCCGCGGCGGCGGCGCGCGCAATGAGCGCCGTCGACGACGGCTCCGACAGCAGCGCCGCATCGACGCGACCGGCGAGGAGCATCTGCGCCGCCTCCGGTGGCGTGCCGGAATAGTCGATCGTCAGATCGCCGGTCTTCAATCTCGCCGCCGTCAGCAGACGCCGCAAAATGAAATCGGGCATGTCGTTGCGGAACGGAACCGCAAGCCGCTTCCCCTTGAGCTCGGCGATACTCGCGACCGATCCCGCCGCCGCGACGATGTAGAGCAGGCCGTCGGTCATCACGTTGACGAGCCGTACGCCGAGGCCGCGGTTGTAGAGATTGGCGGCGACATAGGTCGGCACGATCACCGCCGTCATGGTGCCCGAGCTCAGTCCAGCCCGCATCTCGTCCGGCGACTTCCACACCTTGAAGGCGGCGTCCGGCGCGACCGATTTCAGAAAGCCGCCGGCGACAGCCTGCGAGAGGACGATCGAAGGCGCCGCCGGCGGCCCCCAGAGCACAAACGGGCCGCTTGCGCGAGCGATACGCGACGCGGCGCACGCGGCGGCGCAAGCGCTCGCTATAAATGTGCGGCGGTTCAGCATCGACTTCTCCTCTATCGTTCACATGCCCGTTAGGATTGCGCCGAGCGTTCTCCGTCGAGGAAGACGGATAGCGCCCTAGAATGTCGCCTTGACACCCGCGTAAAAACCACGCCCATCCCCTGGAAGAAACGCCGCCTGGTCGGGTCGCGCCTGATCGACGATGAGGGTCGACGACGCATAGACCTCGTCAAACAAGTTGGTGATCTCGCCGAACACCGTGAAAGTGTCGTTGATCTTGTACTCGCTGCGCAGATCGACGACGGCATAGGGATTGGCGTACAGCGTGTTCATGTTATCGACCGGCATTTTCTCCGGAACCCAGCGCACGGTGCCTTGCAGCTTCCAGGCTTCGGTCACCTGATACTGAAGCGTTGCGGTGAGGAGATGACGCGGCGCGCCGGCGAGGCGGTTGTTGCCGCGGATCGGATCGTTGTCGAACCGGAAGTCCTGATAAGTATAGGCAAGACGCGCGCTGATTTGCTCGGTGAGGCGCGCGCCAAGCCCGAGCTCGACGCCGAAATGCGTCGTCTTGTCGGCGTTGATCGCGCCGAGCGACGCGCCCGTCTCATCCCGCAGACTCAACAACTCGTTATCGACCCACGAATAGTAGACGACCGCATCCCAGGAAAAACGGTCGGCACGGCCGCGCGACCCGCCTTCGACGGTGGTGGCCGTCTGCGCTTTCAGGTCCGGCGTAACGAAAGCAGCCGCAGGAAAGGCTGGACTGGCGGGATTGGGACGGCCGGGACTGCTGTTTAGCGTTCCGTTGACGGTGGCAAGCAGATCGTCATGCGTCGGCGGCTCGAAACTGTGGCTGACGGCGGCGAATAAAGTTTGCACCGCGTCAGGCCGATAGGTCAGTCCGAGACTGGGACTCCAGCCGTCATAGCGCCGCGTATAGCTGGTGCTTTGTGTCGGCACCGCGCCATTGGGCAGCAGCATCGTCGGATTGGCCGGATTGTAGGCGATCGTCGGCCGCGTCGGCAGGCCGTAGGTGTCGCGGTTGTCCCGCGTCGCATAGGCATAGGAGATCGCCGGCGACAGCGTGAGCCGGTCCCACACCGGGATGTTGAACCCGGAATAGAGCGACATCGTGGTCGCATCGAGTTCGCTTTCGCCGACCTTGGCGCCGATCGCTCCCGCCTGATTGATGAAGTTGCCGCGCTCGGCCGATCCGATCGTATATCCTGCCGAAGCCTCGAACAGGGGCAGCAGGCTCGCCGGGTCCGGCTTGTAGGCGTAGCGCAGCACACCGGTGAAGTCGCCACCCTTGGTCGTCCGCACACCGGACGAGATCGGAAAGCGGAACATGTCGTCTGTGTAGGTGTAACCGACAACGAGATCGAAGATGTGCGCGTCGAAGGTCGCCGTCGTGCGCGAGCCGACAAGGAACTGGCTGGCGTCTCGGCGCGGCCGATCGCGCAATACATTCGGACCGGGATTGACGGCAACGCCGGGTGCGATCACCTGCGGGCCGGCATGGACCTGCCGCGGATCGGCATACATCGCTTCCTTGGTGAGCGGACCCGCGACATCAAAGCCGAGGTCGGTATAGCCGGCGAACAGCCGCGTGCTGACATTCTCCGAAAGGGTCGCGCCGACATTGAAGCCTACGCTGGTGCGCCCGGAACTATTGTAGTCGCGGAACCCATCGCGGCGGCTGAGATCGAACTGGAACAGTCCGTCGACATTATCCTTTGCAAACCCCGCCTGGCCGGCAAAGCCGACCTGTCCGAAGCTGCCGCCGCTGGCGATCAACTGCGCTCCCGGCTGCGTCGACCCCGTTGGCGAAATGAAATTGAGGGCGCCGCCGAGAACGGTCGCCCCCAGACGATTGGCCATGTAGCCGCGATAGACCTCGATCGATTCGGCCTGCCGCGGATTCGCGAAGCCCACCACGTACGAGCCGTCCGCGCGGTTGAGCGGCAAGCCGTTCTGCAGCATCAGGATGCCGCGCTCGACGGGGTTCTGCTGCAGGCCGGACCCGCGAATCTGAATGCGCGGCTGGTCATTGCCGCCAAAAAAATCCTGAACCACGACGCCGGGGACGCTTCTCAGCGCTTTGGAAACCGTCAGGTTCCCCGTGTCGGAAAAATCGTCGCGGGAAACGAAAGCAACGCCGCCGGGAAGCGCGTCGAGCTTTTCTTGTACGCCGCTCTCCTGGTGCGGCTCCGGTTCTTCACGCGCGGCCGGCGCGGTCACGGCGGAAGGCCGGCGCGCTTGCCGTTGAGGCTTTCGCTGTGTCGACGCGGAAGGCCGAGTTCGCGTTCCCTCGACGACGATCGGCTCGAGCACGACGGTCGAGCCCGGCGAAGCCGACTGCGCAAAACACGGATGGCTTGCGATCGACAAAGCCAGCGCCGACGCCGTACGCCACAACAATCCCGGCGTAAAAAATCCTCGTAGAAATTGCGGAACGCGCTCCAGTGCAATCTTGCACGCGTCCGCGCCGCTCTTTTCCTTCGACATCCCTTGCCCCATTGCCTCGAAGCGCCTTGCGGCGTCGGCTTGTTTGGATTGACAATAAGATGCATTACGAATACATCTTATTGGTCAAAACAAATGCAGTGAGAGCCCTCGCGAGGACGTCTCACTGCAATCTGATCAGTCTTGTTTGCTCAGATTGGCGATCTGGATGGCAATTGGGCGGTCTGGATCAAGCAGCAATATATCGTCACCGGTCGCGTCATATTTGCTTTTGCGCAAATAATTTAATCGGGGACGCAAATTTTTGCCGCAACGCGTCCGTAGGGGGCGACATGGGCCGCGAAGATGGCAGTGTTCCGAAACGCGGATATCGCACCATCTCTCTCCGACATACGGAAAGGGCCTACGGACCGGCGCCATTTAGTTCGGCTCGTACATGAGCCGCGCCGGCTTCAACGCTCGGCGACCGAGCGTGCGTGGAGGCGTGGCGAACGCCTTCGCTGTCCTCATCGGCCCGTTCGAGCGCACGCCCGCGGGCCCCATGAACGTGTGTAAGCCGCCGTATGCGCGAAATCTTAAAACCAACTCATGGCCTTCCCTTCACAGAAGACGGCTCAAGCAACGCGTTTATAGCGCCTTCTGTTCTCCTCCGGATCCTCCATCGTGAGACGGAACGTCGTATAATGCGGATTCAGAGCCGGCAGCAGCGCGAGTTCCATGATCCCCTCCGCCGCCTCCATGACGATCGACGCGATGGTGGCGCTCGCAGGCATAGTCACCGACTCCCGGGGCGGACGACAGATACTGTAAGGAAACTGATAATCGTCGAGGAACACGGCCTTGAATGACGCGCGGGTCAGCTTTCCGCGGTCGGCAAGCAGAAGCTGCTTGATGCGTATTCCGCGCACGAGACTGTCCGGCGTATTGGCCATTCCCATCTCACGCACTTTCGCCTGCGCGGCCAGCGACTCCCAGTGATTGGCGTGAGTGAGAATGCCGTTCTCGGGCAGACAGACGAAGATTTCGTCGGGAGCGCATTCGAGATCATAGGCGACGCCGCCAACGTGGCTGATCATCAGATTGTTGGAGCCCGAGCGGCGGCTGGCGTAGACAATCCGATTGATCAACGCCAGATGGCTCGCCTCCAACATTTTTCTGCGCGCCAGCAGGAGCGGAACGCCGATCGATCGATAATCGCGTTCGCAATCCAGATAGTTCGACGTCACGACGATGCCGCCCGCATTCATTCCAGAGCGCGCCAGGCCGCCAGCTTCGGTGAAGGTGAGGACATCGGGACCGTCGTCGCGTTTGATCCGCAGAACGACGGAGGCCTCGGCGCAATCCACCTTCCAGTCCCAGTTCTGGCCGTGAATGACATTTCCGGTGCCGGTCGCCTCCGGCAAAGCCAGCGCGCTTGTGCACTCGTCGGATTTCAGCTCGAGTCCGAGTTGATCGAGCAAATGCTTATTCTGCCCGAGCTTTACGATCTCTGTTCGCGCGTTGAGAAAAGCGACGTCCTCGATTTTTATTCCCGCACCGGCCGCGATACCTTCCATCTCGCGCACATAGTCCGGCTCGAAGTCACGCATCACCGGCAAGTATTCGCGGGCGACCGCATGAATGCGTTCGCGCGTAAATCCGCTCTTGCCGAGCTGCTCGGTGTAGTGGGCGAGGCCGCGCGCAATCCGTTCTTTCGCCGCCTCGCCGTATTGCGTCCCCCGCTCGTAGGGAGCGCCGCTGATCTCGATCAGAGGGCATTCGAAATTCATCGTTACGTTCCAGTGCTATGTTTGGAAGGCGGGCAGATGAACGACGAGGCCGTCCAGCTCGTCACTCATGACGATTTGACAAGACAGGCGGCTTAGGGGCTTCCGCCCGGCCGCCACGGTGTCCAGAATTTCATCTTCGATCGGTCCGATCTCGGCCACCCGTTCGGCGTCCCGCGGGTCAAGATAGACATGGCACGTCCCGCACATGGCAGCGCCGCCACACTCGGCGACGATGCCGTCGACGCCATTTTCCAGCGCGCAGTCCTTCACGGTCATTCCGGCCCTGACTTCAAGCGTATCTTGTCGCCCGTCGGAGTGAACGAATGTCAGCTTAGGCACAATCGGCGGTCCCGCGCATCGATCAGTGATAGGTAAGACCGCCATCGGCGGAATAGGCCGATCCGGTGACGAAGGAAGAAGCGTCCGAACTCAGAAACAAAATCACCTTGGCGATCTCTTCCGGCGTTCCGTAACGCTGCATCGCGTTCGCTTTGAAGCGTGCGATGGCGGCATCCGGGTCGGGCGCGCGCGCGACGGCGCGTTCGATCATCGGCGTGTCGATCACGCCCGGACAAACGGCGTTCACGCGGACGCCATCGGCGGCCAGGTCGAACGCAATGGCACGCGTGAACATCAGCAGGCCGCCCTTTGACGCACAGTAAGCGCTGAAATGATATGTCGGGCGGAACGACGCACCCGAGCAGACATTCACGATCGTAGCTTTTCCGGACGCCTTGAGTGCGGGCACCGCGGCACGGCAAACAAGATAGGGACCGGTGAGATTGACGCCGAGAACGCCGTTCCAATCGGCTAAGGAAATGTCCTCCAGCGGTTTGCGGAGGCTAATGCCCGCGCAGTTGGCGATTCCGTCGAGGCCGCCAAGATCGCGCTCCGCCGCAGCAACGGTTTCATTGACGGAATCTTCTCCGGTCACGTCGCATGTGTACCTGAAGACGCCATCCTCTTCGCCCGCGCCACCCGATCCCCAATCCCGATCGACAAGAGCGACAGCGGCGCCTTCCGCGCGAAACAGCGCTGCCGTCGCCCTCCCGATTCCCGATGCGGCGCCAGTGATCAATATCTTCCTACCAGCCAAAATCATGGCGATGCTCCTCAAGTCAAAACGCCGCCGTCGACGGGAAGAGCCGTTCCTGAGACATAACCCGCGTCTTCGGATAAAAAGAACGAAATCGCCGCGGCGACACCTTGCGCGGCGATGGGCCGACGCTGCGGCGACATGGCAAGCGTCTTGTCCCGATATTCGGCCGATTGATTTTCGAAAGACGTCCGCACCTTGGACCCCGGCTCGCCGAACGTCAGCCAAGGAAGGACGGCGTTGACGGTGATCCCGAAAGTTCCGACATCCTTCGCGAGCTGTTTGGTGAAGCCCAGCAAACCCGCTTTCGCGGTCGCGTAGGGCAGCCGCGCGCCCATCGTCCCGACCGGACCGAGCCGCCCCTTCGCGACCGTCGACGACAGACAAACGATCCGACCGTATTGCCTCGTCCGCATGATCGGCACGATATGCCGGCAAGCCAGAAACGTGCTCGTGAGATTAAGCGCGAGCACTTTCTCCCAACTCTCCAGCGAAATCTCGTCGACCTGATGCATTGGAACGCCGCCGGCGCCACCGGCGATGCAAGCCAAGGCGTCGATGCGCGCGAAACGATGCATCGCCTTGGCGACGCCGGCCTCGACATCGCCGGCCTTCGTCGCGTCGCCGACATGAGCCTCGACGGCCGCCCCTCTGGCCTCTATCTCCTTCGTGGTGCCGGCCAGACGCTGGCCGTCAATGTCCATGAGGAACAACGCGACGCCATCGTCCGCCAAACGAAGAGCGGTGGCTTTGCCGATCCCTTGCGCCGCCGCATTGATAAAAGCGACGCGTGTCTCGTTCGCCATTCATGTCCTCATGCAACGGTCGCGGCCACGTTCTGCCCTGTCACAAAGAAAGCGGGCGCGCCCCGCTTTCTCCTTTTTGTGCTTGATCTCACTTGGCTCGCTGAACGTTCCAAAACACAGGAACGCCCACTTTCACCAGGCCCTTCAGATTGGATCGATAGGACGACGACCTCGAATATTGTCCGAGCGCCACGAACTGAACGTTGTCGATCGCGAGTGTTTGAATCTTGTCGACAAGCGTCTTGCGCTTCGCGAGATCTGATTCCGCCTCGAACTCATCGATCAACTTGGTCATCTCCTCGACGCAAGCCCATCCGGCATATCCGTCGGTGCAGTTGTTCGCGATGCGATAGTTCGTGAACGGCGACGCCATGTCGTAACCGGACCAGGTGATGGGGATCAGGCTCCATCCGCCTTCGGAGACGGGCTTCTTGCTCCACCGATTTTTCGAGACTGTTGGCCAGTCGGTCGCCTGCACTTCGACGTTGAAGCCAACCTGCTTCATCAAGCCCTCAAGCACGAGTCCGAGATGATTGATGTCGTAGGTCGAGGTCGCCAACAGAATGCGAACGAGCTCGCCCTTGTAGCCGGACTCGGCGAGAAGCTTCTTTGCAGAAGCGATACTCCGCTCTGGGAGAAGCTCCCGGCCGGCATTGGTGCCGTAGGTCGCGCCGCACATGAATAACGATATGCAATCCTTCAGCCACATATCGTCCGGCAATCCGAGGCCCGCCATATATTGGCCCGTGATGGCCAACGCCTGCAAAACGCGGCGAACCTTCTTGTTGTTGAAGGGCGGGGTCAGATGGTTGACCACCACCGCGCCCAAGGTCATGTCGATGCCCTCGTAGCGTGGAACCGTAATATTCGGATCGGCATCGAGAACGCTGATGAAGTCGTACGGCGTCGCCTGCATGTAGTCGATTTCGCCGGCCTGAAGCGCGGCGACCTGGGTTGCCGAATCCGGAATCGTTACGAGCTCGACCTTATCGATATGAACGACCTTCCCTCCGGCAAGGCCGTCCGCCGGCTCCTTGCGCGGAACGTAGTTCTTGTTCTTCGTGAAAACGGCGCTCGCGCCCGGCGACCAATTCGCGGAATCGAATACGAAAGGACCGGAGCCGGTGAAGTCCTTGACCGCCTCACGCGGCGGCGTCACCGAAGCAATGCGCGCGGGCATGATCACGGGCAGATTGCTGCTCGGCTTGCCGAGCGCACTGATGACGTGGCCGAACGGCTTCGCCAGCGTCAGCTCGAATGTCTTCGCACCGGTCGCCTTGAACTCTTTGGTCGCGGCCTTGAGGCGCCGTCCCAAAGCATCCACCTGCCACCAGCGCTTGATCGATGCGACGCAATCCTCGCCTGTGATCGGCGAGCCGTCGCTGAACTTGACACCGTCGCGCAGCGTAAACGTGTAAACCAACCCGTCGCCGCCGATCCTCCAGTTGTCGAGTAACTGCGGCTTGAACTCGCCGTGCGAGTCCATCGAGATCAAGGTGTCGTAAATCAAGTAGCCGAACGCGAGGGTCGTGTAATCGGTGGTTGCGATCGGGTCGGGTACACCGAGCTTCGCGGTCATCACGACGCGAACTTTTTCTTCCGCGGCCGCCGGCATCGGTGCCAATAACCCCGACGCCGCAACCGTGCCGGCCACGGCCAGGCCGACCATCGCACGCTTGATTGCCATGTTTCCCATCCCCTCTTTTTCGAGACACCCTGAACCGGCACGCCGCCAAGCCAGCGTACAAAGAGCCGACAATGAATGACGCTAGTTTTGGTCCCTGAGCCGGGCAACTGCCCATAGGTCGGGCGGGGATAACGTTTGGTCATAGGCCGCCTGCCCGCTATGAAATCGTCCGGCCATGCGGATGACCTTTGATCACCCTGCAATAAGCGATAGGCAGTTTTCGACGCCGCCGGTCGTCCATATCAAACCATCGATCGGGGTCGGTTCGGTTGATTTCGGGTACCTCAATGCACAACACGGGCGTGCTGATTGTCGGAGCGGGGCAATGCGGAATTTCGGCGGCCGATAATCTGCGTCGCGCCGGGTATAAAGGGCTCGTGACCCTTTTGGGCGAAGAGGCGGACGCGCCCTATCAGCGCCCTCCCATCTCCAAACAAGCGTTGGCCGGTGAGTACCCGCTGACCCGCCTGACGATCCGCGCGGCGGACTATTTCGAAAAGAACGGCATCAACCTCGTCGTCGCAACAAGGGCGACCGCTATCGATCGCAAGGCCAAAGTTGTCGCGATGGCTGGTGGCACGTCCTTCGGATACGACAAGCTGATCCTTGCCACCGGAGCCAGGCCTCGCCCGCTCAACATTCCGGGCCGCCGGTTGCGCAACATTTTCGATCTAAGAACACTCGCCGATCTCCGATCCGCGATGCCCGTGCTGAAGAGCGCGAAGCGGCTCGCTGTCGTGGGGGGCGGTTTCGTTGGCCTGGAAGTCGCGGCCACGGCCCGCAAACTGGGGCTTGCGGTTACCGTCCTCGAAAGCGAAGCGAGGATCATGAGTCGCGTTTTCGGCCAGCCGATGTCTGAATGGTTCGCGAATCTCCATAGCAAGAACGGCACGGAACTTCTGACCAGCACGAAAGTGTCCGCCTTCGCCGGCACGGATCGGGTCGAGGCCGTCATCTGCGGCGATCGAGAGGTGCCCGCGGATATTGTGGTTCTCGGCATCGGGATTTTGCCCAACCAGGAGCTCGCGTCCGACGCCGGCGTGATTTGTGACGACGGAATCGTCGTCGATCCGAACTGCCGCACCAGCGACCCCGACATCTTCGCGGCCGGCGATTGCGCGCGACACACAAGCGCGTTCTACAAACGAAGCATCCGTCTCGAATCCGTCCACAACGCCAACGCGCAGGCCCGTGTCGCCGCCAACACGATCGCCGGCGTCGAGGAGCATTACGACGAGATACCGTGGTTCTGGAGCGATCAGTACGACGTCCGGCTGCAAATGGCCGGCTTGTCGCAAGGCCACGATGTCGCCGTCGTTCGCGGCGCGCCCTCGGCTGGCAAGTTCACGACGCTCTACCTGCGGGAGGACCAGGTCATCGCCGCCGACTGCGTCAATAACCCCGCCGAGTTCATGCAATGCCGCAAGGGCATTCCAACACGGCAGCGCGTCACCGCCGCGCGCCTTAAGGATCCTGATGTATCGCTGGCGGATATTTTCTCGGGGAAATGATCCGCGCCAGCGGCGCGGACTCAATCCACCACGGTGACGGGAAGCCGCGCGATCGAGCGTCCCGACTTCAACCACTCTGGCGGCGCGTCACCGAATGACAGAGACTCCCTTCGACGGGCGACTTCACCGAGAAGCTGCTCTCCCTCCATTCGCGCGACCATTTGCCCGACGCAGCCGTGAATGCCGGTGCCGAGCCCAAGGTGGCCAATCACGTTGCGATCGATCTTGAAAGCGTCCGGATCATCCCATTTCTTCGGGTCGCGATTGGCGGAGCCGACAAAGGCAATGATTTTATCGTGCTGGTCCATCGAAACGCCGTGGAACTCCAGCGCCATTCTGGTGTTGCGAGCAATCGTCTGCGCCGGCGATCGATAGCGGAGCGCTTCATCGAAGGCATTGCGCGCCAGCTTCGGATCGTTGCGGAGTCGAGACCATTGATCGGGATTGGAGAGCAGAAAAAAGGCCGTATTGGCGACACTCCCGAACGTCGTATCGGTTCCGGCGGACAAAAATGAGCGGACCAGCATGTTGGCTTCGTGCAGACTGATGTCGCCTGCGTCGGCGGCGCGATAAATTTCGGCGCCGAATCCGTCTGGCGAAATCGCATCGCGCGTACATATCTGCTGAACCCATGCGAGCACACGGTTCGCCTCTTCAACTTCCGCCTCCGTCCAAGGATCATGGCGGCCGTAGGTGCGGCCTTTGATGAGGTACTTGTTGTAGGTGATGATGTTTTCGCGCCCTTCTTCCGGCAGCCCGATCGCATCGGGCAGAATCCGCAGAACGAGCGGCCTGGATAAATCGGCAACGAAATCGAACTGCCTTTTCGCGTACGCCTTGTCGACAAGCTCGCGCGCCACCTTTGCCGTCCGCTCCGTCAAGGATCTCACGGCCGCCGGCGAAAGCAATCTGCTGAGCACGCGGCGCGTTCGCGTGTGGTCTGGCGGATCGACCTCGAAGACCACGCTCGGCTCGCGCCAGGGCTTTTCGCGATAATAGTTGGCGAGCCCTCCGCCTCCCGCGCTGCCGAAGCGATTTGGGTCCGCAAGTATTTCACGGCAGACGTCGTCGACGAAGACGCCCCATACTCCCACTTTCTCCAGCCAGATCACAGGCGCGAGCTTGCGCATCCTTTCGTACAGCGGGAAGGGATCGAGCATATGCTCCGGCGCATATGGATTCTCGTCGGTCGTGGCCACGTCGCGGCACAGCTTCACATCGTTCATGTTCGAGCTCTCTCGCTTCGTCCTTCGCGGGCGCTTACGTGTGCGAGGGTGCGGCGGCGCCACGCAGCAGACGCGCGCCCGGCCAACGCCCGGGCTTCGCCATCCAGAACTGCATGAGGATGTCGATATCCACCCCCAGCGTCTCGGCGGCGTGCCAAACCCATCGCGGGTTGTCGAGAAATCCTCGCGCGATCTCGACCATATCGGCGTGACCGTCGGCAATGACACTCTCGGCTTGCTGCGGCTTCAGGATCATGCCCGTCACGAAGGCATACAGCCCGGTCTCCTTCTTAAGGCGCGATGCATACGGCACGAGATATCCGGGCCCCGCGCGGATGCTCGCCTCCGACGAGATCGCGCCAGCGGAGACGCAGACGTAATCGATGCCGGCTTCCTTGAGGATGTGAGCGGTTGCGACCGTGTCATCGAACGTCATTCCGCCCTTCGTGAAATCATGCGCATTGAGCCGAATGCCAAGTACACGATCGTCGGAGAGTTCGGAACGAACGGCCGCCACCACCTCGGCGACGAACGCAGCTCGCCTCGCGACGGACCCGCCATACTGATCTGTGCGCACATTCGAGAGCGGCGACAGGAACGTGTGCAACAGATAGCCGTGCGCGCCATGCAGCTCCACCAATGAGAAATCCAGTCGATTGGCGCGTTCGGCGGCTTGACGATAGCTTTCGCGCACGCGCGCCAGCCCTTGTGCGTCGAGCGCGCGGGGCGCGGGATATTCGTTGCCGAACGCAAGCGCCGACGGGCCATAGGTCACCCAGCCACCTTCGCCGACCGGCAACGCGCCCCTGCCCTCCGCCGGCGTTTTGCCCGAGCCCTTTCGGCCGGAGTGGCCGAACTGAATACCGAACGGCGTAGCCGAATAGGTTCGGATATTCTTTAAGACTTCACCGATCGCGCGCTCGTGCGCATCGCTATGCAACGCCAGGCAGGCGCGTGACCCCCAACCTTCGCGCTCGACCGACGTGGATTCGAAAATGACCACACCCGGATTGGAGACGGCGAACGATCCCAGATGCTGGTCGTGCCAACGTGTCGCGGCGCCCTGGTCGCCCTTGTACTGCGCCATGGGCGAGACAGCGATGCGATTGCTGTAGGTCGCACCACGGATGGACAAAGGGGAGAAAAGTTGCGAGGCCAGGGCACAATCCTATTCAAAATGGAGAAACGGCGAGTTGACCCGCGTGAATGCTAGCGAGCCGCGCGCGGCAAACAACTTCGCGTTCGGCATGGAAGAATGACAATAAGTCACGAAATGCGAGGAGGCCGCTAAGGCCGAACCAGCACGTTGCCGATGACGGTCCCGCTCTCGACCGCTTCATGAGCCGCGACGATCTCCTCCAGCGGGTACACCCGCGCGACCGTATGAATGAGGTGGCCCGCGGCCGCCCACGCCGTCACGGCCTTGGTCGCCTCGTTACGAAACGCGGGAGGAATGATGTTGCACTGGACGTAGCGGATCGCGACATGCTTGGCGAGAAGCTTGAGAATATCGACCATCGTTTCTCTTGGCTTCGAGCCATACACGCCGACCCACGCATGCTTCGCCGCCACATCAGCGGTCATCGGCGCATTGGCGGCGTAGTTCACTTCCGATATCCGGTCGACGCCATGCCGATCGGTCACGGCCATGATCCGGCCGACCATGTCGTCTTCGCGATAGTTCAGAATAACATCCGGGTTCGCTCGCGCCGCATGCGCCGCCTTCGCCTCGTTCGACACCGTCGCAATCACCTGCGAGGCGCCGGCCAGGCGGGCAAACTGCGCCGCGTAGTGCCCGACCGAGCCCGCGGCGCCCGTTACCAACACTCGTTTCCCCGTCAGCGGTCCCGGGTCGAACAGCGACGCATAGGCCGTGATCGCGGGAACGCCGAAGCATGCGCCTTCCTCGAGGCTGACATTGTCCGGAAGGCGCACCGCATATTTTTGATCGAGAACGATGTGCTCCGCGGCTGTTCCCAATGTTCGGCCGTCGCGCTGGCCGTTCCATATCCAGACCCGCTCGCCGACCCGCGCGCGGTCCACATCGCCGCCGACCTCTTCGATGATCCCGGAGCCGTCATTGTGCGGGATGATCAGGGGGTTTTCGAGACGCTCCCAATGACCGCGCCGGCGGTTACAATCGGACGGGTTGACTCCCGAGAACGCAATCCGGACGCGCACATCGCTGCGCCCTAACGACGGCACCGGCAGCGCGCCGACCTGCAACACGTCCCGCGCAGATCCATACGCCCTATAGAACGCAGCCCGCATCATCAGATCGCCGCCTGCTTTCTTTCGGTTTGCTGCACGATCGAGAGAAGTTCGTCCGCAAGGCCGCCACTCAAAACCCGCTCCCCTCGCTCGACGGATGCGATCATGCCGACGGCCGCGGCCAGCGCGGGCACCGCAATGCCGCGTCGGCACGCCATCTCGAGGATCGGTTCATACTGATAAGTAACCTCGGTCGCGCGCTTGCGCACGGCAAGATCGCGCCAGATGCCGCTATAGAGTTTTGAAGAGCCTCGGCGTATCTCCGCATAGTCGGAGATCGCCCTATCCATCACGAGGCTCTCGCCGGTAGCGAATTTTCCGGCATCGAAGCCCTGGAACTTCATCATGCGGATCCCCTCGGCCCGCGCCACTCTCGCGACATCGCCGACGGTCCGATGAATAATGGGACGATACTTGGGATCGTCGAGGAACTGCTCTGTCGGCACATTGGACAACGTCTGCGAAATGAGCAGCGCGCCGAAGGCGAGCTTGCTCCATAAATATCCGAAGATATTGTCGGTGATGCCTGCGTTCGGCTCGAAGTCGCGCATGATCTCATGAAGCGCGGTCAAGCGTTCCGACATTCGGCCATCGAGCTCGCCGAGCATCAGCGGCCCACGGCCGCCAAATTCGATGTGTCCGGGCGCGATATAGTCCGCCCCGAAATTGATGAAGCAGCCCATCGTGCGATCCCGCCCGATGAGATCGGCGATCAGGAGTTCATTGAGGCCGTTCTGCACGGAGACGAGGAGGCCGTTGGGGGAAAGATGGCCTCCGATCATATCAACCGCCGGCTTGGTATGCTGCGCCTTGACCGCCAGCAAGATCAGATCGAACGGGCCCTCGATCTTGTCCGGCGCCGATGCGTCAAGAGCCACGGTGAATTGCGCGATAGGGCCCGTGATCCGCAGACCCTCGGCTCGGATCTCCGCGACATGATCCTCCGCAAGGTCCGCCACGGTAACGGGATGCCCGGACCGCTTAAGAAAAGCGGCGATCGTGCCGCCAATTGCGCCGGCCCCGCAGACCAGCATCCGCTCGAACATGACGGCCCTCGCCTCCCGTGCCTGCCTACGCGTCGCGCTCACGCCGCCAGTGCGGTCTTCGCGATATCGGCGCATGTCTTGAAAACAACGGGCTGAGGGCTGTACTGCGTGTGACGCAAGAACTCCTCCAGCTTGATCATTCGCGGTGCCCGCCCGACCCCGTAGTCCTGTCTCGGGTGCAAGGTCTGACAAACGAACGCACCGACACTCCGTAGACCTTCGAATTCTTCCTTCCAGTTCTTCAGAACGCGCGCGTCCGGCTGTTTGATCGAGAAGAGATTCTGATCGATCAAAGTCGGGTTTTGCGGAATCTCGATCATGCCGACGCCGCCGTCGTCATCGAGACGATAGGGAAAATCGTCATCCTGGAAGCTGCTGTCGTAGAGATAGCCAAGCTGAGTGAGATAGCCGAGCGTCTTCATCGACATCAAACCATCGGGAGCGCGCCATCCGAGCGGCGCCTCGCCGAGAAAGTCGCTCATGATCCCATGCGCCTTCTTCAGCGCCTCGAATTCCGCATCACCCAGCGCGGAGTGGTCCTCAAGAGCATATCCGTTCGCCGCGATCTCGTGGCCGGCATCCCGGATCTCCCTGATGAGTCCCGGATGCCGCTCGATCTCACGACCGGGCACGAAGAATGTCGCGGGAACATTCAGCGCCTGGAAGAGACGAAGCAGCCGGTCCACGCCGTTCGGCATGTAATTGCCGTAGGCATAGCGCCCCACCAGACGCTCCTCATTCACGGCGCGAAGCTCAACGGAGGCGCCGTGAACGTTCACCGTCACGGCCATGAGGCCGCCGGTCGCCTGTTCGATTTTTGTCATTGCCGGCCACTCCAAGGATGCGTCCGCTCAGGCCAAAGGTCGGGATTCTGCAAGCACCAGCGCGCGGTTTCGACCTGCCGTTGAAAGAGCACGCCCGGGTGCCGCTGGATGTAGAGGATCACGTTCTCGAGAGCCTTCGCGCGCGTCGGCCCGCCGGAGCCGAAGCCGCTGCGCGGGTGAACGATGAGATCGTAGTAGCCGCCTTCCGCGTAAGCCGTGTCGAACTCGGCCTTCCACTGCTCGCAGACTTCGGACGGCGGTGTCATGCTGTCCCGGTAGAACGGCGCGTCATCCAAGCTCGATGTGTTATCCGGAAGATTGACGAAATCGCGCAGCCGCTGCCCCGCGACGACGGGGAAATAGGGAAAGTCGGCGGCCTTCTCGCTCGAGTCGTAGATGTATCCGAGCTCGCGAAGGACCTTGATCGTCAGGTCCGATTTGCCGCCGCCGGGATTGCGCCAGCCGACGGGCGACGCACCCAATAAGTCGGTGAGGATTTTATGCGTCTTGCGCAGATAAAACGGCTCCTCTTCGCCGAGATCGTAGGCTTCATGCAGGTAGCCGTGAGCGCCGATCTCGTGCCCCGCGTCGGCGATCGACCGGACGGCCGCGGGGAAGCACTCGGCGTCGTAGCCCGGCACATAGAAGGTCGCCTTGATACCGAGCCGCTCGAACAGTTCAAAAAAGCGTGGCACGCCGCGTTTCGCGGAGTAGCGCCCATGTGAGTATTTTCCGATCGGAAGCAGCTTCTTGCCGGTCTCATTCGACAAGCCGTCGAAATCAACGGTTATGTTGACAACGCAGCGTGCGTCCTGTGGCCATCTCGACGTCATTCTCGTTCTCCTAAAATCCGTCAAGCCGACAGCACCGCCGGAGTCGAAGCGGGCATTTCCGGCAATTCCGGCAGGTGGCAGGCGACGAAACGATCGCCGCCGCGATCGCCCAGTTGGGGCTCTTCCTTGCGACAACGGTCGAAGGCAAACGGACATCGCGTGTGAAAGCGACATCCGGTGGGAGGGTTCGTCGCACTCGGAATCTCACCCTGAATGACGCCGTTCGTTCGCCGCCGCGTCGGATCCGGTATCGGAACGGCCGCCAATAGCGCGCGCGTATAAGGATGGTGAGGCCGCGAGATGATGTCCTTGGTTCTCGCCGTTTCGACGATCTTGCCGAGATACATCACGGCGATGCGATGCGCGATGTTCTCAACGATGGCAAGGTCGTGAGAGATAAACAGGAAGGCAATGCCCGTCTCCTGCTGCAGTTTCCGCAGCAGATTCACGATCTGCGCTTTAACCGATACGTCGAGCGCGGAAACGGCCTCGTCACAGATGACAAGTTGCGGATTCGTCGCAAGGGCGCGAGCGATCCCGATGCGCTGACGCTGTCCGCCGCTGAATTCGTGCGCCCAGCGATCGGCACAGTCCGGCGGCAGCCCGACCATTCGCAATAACTCGTCGACTCGCGCATCCGTCTCGCGGCGCGAAGCCGTCTGACGGAAATTCTCCAAAGGCTCCGCTAGAGCGTCCCGGATGCGCATTCGCGGGTTGAGGCTGCTGAACGGATCCTGAAAGACGACCTGAATCTTCTTACGCCGAGGGCGGAGTTGGCGTTGGCGCAGGCCATCGATCCGCTCTCCGTCCAGGTAAATCTTCCCGGCAGTCGGCTCGATCAGCTTCAAGACACATCGACCGACGGTCGACTTTCCACATCCTGACTCACCGACGATCGCAAGCGTCTCGCCTTTCATTACCTCGAATGAGACATCGGACACCGCATCGATCGTCAGGCCGCCAAATCCGAACAAGCCAGCCCGGATGGGAAACTGCTTCTTCAGGCCATGCACCTTCAGCAGAGCGTCACTGGTCATGACGACGCCCGACTTCTTCTGGAAAATGGCAAGCGTAGAAATGCCCGTCGCCCTCCTCCCGCATCCCCGGCCGAACCGTTCGACAGACATCCCTCGCCGACGCGCAGCGATTGGCAAAAACGCACCCCACGGCCTTCTGCAGCGTGCTCGGCACGCTTCCGGGGATCTCCGCGAGCTGCCAGTTTTCGTTCTTCAGCGAGGTGCCGAGAATCGGCATCGCTCCGATCAGACCGACGGTGTAAGGATGGCGCGGCCGCTCGAACAGTTGCACCGTCGACGCTTCTTCGAGCTTATGGCCGGCATACATAACGATCACACGGCTTGCGACTTCGGCAACCACGCCGAGATCGTGCGTGACGAAGATGATCGACGTTCCGAACTTGTCCTTCAGATCTCGGATCAGGCGGAGTATCTGCGCTTGGATGGTGACATCCAGGGCCGTCGTCGGCTCGTCGGCGATGAGGAGACGCGGCGCGCACGCGAGCGCCATGGCGATCATCACGCGCTGGCGCATTCCGCCGGACAGTTGATGAGGGTACTCGCCGAGCCGGCGCGCCGGCTCCGCGATGCCGACGCTTCGAAGCATTTCTTCCGCCTTAGCCATCGCGGCGGCACGATTGATGTGCTGATGCAGGATCAGCGATTCAGAGATCTGATATCCGACGGTAAGAACCGGATTGAGCGCCGTCATGGGCTCTTGGAAGATCATGCTGATCTCGTTGCCGCGAAGACCTTGCATGTCCTTTTCACTCAGGTCCCGAAGCGATCGTCCGTCGAAGCGGATAACGCCGGCGATCCCCGTGCCGCTCTCCGGCAGAAGCCGAAGGATCGACATCGAGGTTACCGATTTACCGGAACCGGATTCCCCGACGATCGCGACGATTTCGCCGGCCTCGACGCTGAATGACAGCCCGTCGACCGCGCGATTAATTCCTTTCGGCGTTCGAAAATGGACCTGCAGGTTTTCGATTTCCAACAGCGCCATATCAAACCTTGCGCGCCATGCGCGGATCGAGCGCGTCGCGCAGCCCATCCCCGACCAAATTGATCGCAAGGATCGTTATTGAAAGCGCGACGGCGGGAATGAAGATGATGGCGGGCTTGATCTGCCACAGAGCCCGCCCGTCGGCCATGATGTTGCCCCACGACGGCACGCTCGGGGGGATTCCAGCGCCGATGAACGAGAGGATCGATTCAAGCAGCATCGCCGCCGCGCAGACATACGTCGCCTGCACCATCAACGGCGCCATCGTGTTTGGCAGGATGTGCCGATACATGATCTTCGGTGTCGAGGTGCCGGCCGCGATGGCCGCCTCGACGTAAGCCTGCTCGCGAATGCTGAGCGCCACGCCGCGGACGAGCCGCGCAACGCGCGGTATCTCGACGACGGTGATCGCGGCGATCACAGTCCCCAGCGAACCCCCGGAAAGAGCCATCATCGCAATGGCGAGCAGAACGCCCGGAATGGACATCACGCCATCCATCAGCCGCATGATAGGAGCGTCGAGCCATCGAAAATACCCGGACAGCAATCCGATGAACAAGCCAACGCCGGACGAGAGAATAGCGACGACGAACCCGACCGAAAGCGAGACGCGCGTGCCGTAAATCACCCTCGCATAGATGTCGCGGCCGAGCATATCCGTGCCGAAATAATGCTCGGCGCTCGGCGGTCTCAGCCGCGTCATCGGAGCGATCGCAGACGGATCATGCTTGGTCAGATAGGGTGCAAAAACCGCAATCAGAATCATTGCCAGCGTGATGACAATCCCGAAGCACACCGCCTTGTGGCGCCAAACGAGCCCGACAAACCCCGTCAAAGGTCGTTGTGGCGGAAAGACGTCCGGCAGCTCTGGCGCCGGAACGATCTCACCCCCTTCCGCGATATCGCGCTTAAGGCGGGCCTGGCTGGTCAATAGCGTATCCTGGGATCGATCAGCGTGTAGGCGATATCGACGAGCAAATTCACGACGACATAGATGAAGCTGAAGAAGAGAACGACTCCCTGAATTATCGGATAATCTCGCTGCAGGATCGCGTCGATCGTCAGCCTCCCGATGCCGGGAATGGCAAACACGCTTTCCGTGACCACGGCGCCGCCGATGAGAAGCGCCATGCCGAGCCCAATCACCGTGACGATCGATACGGCCGCGTTCTTGAGCGCGTGAATGAAAAGAATGTTGATGCGCGACTGTCCCTTGGCGCGCGCGGTCCGCACATAGTCCTGATTCAAGACTTCGAGCATCGACGCCCGCGTAATGCGCGCGATCAAGGCCATGTAGACGCTGCCGAGAGAAATCGCTGGCAGAATGAGATGCGACAGCCAGACGCCGACTCCTCTCGACAGCGGGGCGTATCCTTGGATCGGAAACCACTTCAATTCGATCGCGAAGACGTATGCGAGCAGGTATCCCGTCGCGAACACCGGAACCGAGAAACCGAAAATGGCGAAACTCATCACCACGCGGTCGATCCACGAGCCGGCGTAATTTGCCGCGAGAATCCCGAGCGGGATTGCCGTCGAAATCGAGAAAACGAGGGTCAGCGCCATCAACGAGAACGTCGGCTCCAGCCGCGATGCGATGAGTTCGAGCACCGGCTTTCCGCTGAACACCGAGGCGCCGAGATCACCGCGAGCGACTTCGGCGAGCCAACTGAGAAAGCGCACAAAGAACGGTTGATCCAACCCCAGCGACTTGCGGATTGCGGCAATGTGCTCAAGGGTCGCGTTATCGCCGGCCAGAATCTCCGCCGGGTCACCCGGCGCGACATAGAGAAGCGCGAAAACCAGGAAGGCGACAAGCACCATCACGGGAATCACCGAAAGGCTGCGCCTGACGATGTACAGAGCCATAAGTTCCCGCCCCCGCCAAAAGCTCCGGACCGACCGCAACGGCAGTCAGTTTCGCCATCTCGCCTCGCATCGGCGGTCACCGTAGGTTCGCATTCCGCAACCCTCAACTACCAAAAGCGCATCACATTGTTCGCATTCCGAATGCCACGATGGTATCGTCGTCGAAGCATGACGCTACCGCATGGCGCCTTGCTTCCTGCTCACTTGGAAGCGCTCGCAAGAGCTGATCAGATGGAACAGAGGCGGCTTTTGGCTTCTACGGGCTGACAGTCGCCCGCGCGCCCTCGTCGATGTAGACGAGTGGGCTTGTCGTTAGGAGTGACGGTGACCGCGATCGACGTGAAGGAAAGATCGGCTGCCGACACCGCCGAGCCCATGCCCGTTGCTCTGCGCTTTGCGGACCTGGCGATAGAGCAATCGAATTGCGGCCAGCCCAAGAAAGTCATTCACGACGCGAAGCGCTGTATCATCGATTGGTTCGCGGCCTCCCTGCCGGGCGCGGTCAGCCTGCAGGCGCGCGCTCTTGAAAACGGCCTCGTCGACGGTCTCGGCGTAGGCAACGCCTGGACACTGAGCGGGCGGCGGGCTCCCGCCCGATTGGCCGCGCTCATCAATGGAACCGCGTCGCATGCGGTGGAGTTTGACGACATCTTTGCGCCGGCCATCTTCCACCCCGGCAGCCCGACGATCGCGGCCGCATTGTCGGCCGCGCAATCGCTGAACAAGACCGGCCTCGACCTCATCGTCAGCGTCATTGCCGGATACGAGGTTTCGACGCGCATCGGTGAGGCTATGGGCCGGAACCACTACAAGTATTGGCACAACACCGGTACGGTCGGCTGCTTCGGAGCAGCGGCCGCCGTCGGCCTTTTGCACGATCTCGACCGCCAGAAACTTGCCAACGCCTTGTCGACTGCGGCGACCATGGCGGCAGGCCTCCAGCAGGCTTTTCGCGGAGACGCCGGGATCAAGCCTCTCCATTCGGGTCACGCTGCCGACGCCGGACATGTCGCCGTCGCAAGCGCCGCGGGCGGCGTTCTCGCAGCGCCTGACATGATCGAAGGTGATTGCGGCTTCGGCGCCGCCATGGGCCGAAATGTCGACTGGGACGCCGTGCTGCGGAATACGGACTACAATATCTCTCGCACCACGATAAAGAATCACGGTTGTTGCGGCCATATCTTTGCGGCGCTCGACGGCGTTCTGCACCTGCAAGAGAGGCACGGCTTCACGGCCGAGAACGTTGCCGGCATCGAGATTGGCGGCTACTCCGCGACATTCAATGTCACCGGCAACTACAGAATAGACACGCCCGCTGCAGCGAAGTTCTCGCTTCCGTTCATCGTCGCCAGCGGCATTGTTCATAAGAGTATCCGCCTCGACGCGGCGACTCCTCAACGCCTCAGCGATCCGCGTGTTCTCGATTTGATGCCTCGGATCGTGGTTCGGCTCGATCCGGACATCGACAAGCTATTCCCGGCTCAGCGAGCCGCGAAGGTGAGCATACGGCTCAAAGACGGGAGCACGCTCGATCATTTCCAGCCACATCGCGTCGGCGATCCCGAGCTTCCGCTCGATGACAAATCGCTGAACGACAAGTTCATGGAATTGGCAAGCTGTGTGATGCCGAAGAAGGACTCGGAAGCGCTGCTGGAACACCTGTGGACTCTCGAAACGTCCTCAGACCTGAGCTTCACGCACGCCTTGAAACTGAAGCAATAGCATCCAGCCGCAATTGGCCTTCCTAACGCCTGGCGGCGGCATAGAGCCAGTTCAGGAACTGCCGCATATTATTGCTCAGGGACAGCTCTTTTGGCCACATGGCGTAGTAGCCCATGTCGCGCTTAACGGGCCCATCGAACAGGTACATCAATCGCCCCTCGCGCACGTCGCTTTCAACGAGCGAGAGCTGCCCCATGGCAACGCCGAGGCCAGCGGCGGCCGCTTGATACGCTAAATGAGAGCTCGGGAACTCCATGAAAGAACCGTCAGGCGCGGAACGGCCGCGCGCCGCAAACCAATCCTTCCAGTCGAGCGAGCGAAGGCGCGCCGAGATCAACTGCACTTTGGCAAGATCATCGATGGTCTTTATGCCGCCGGTCTGCTTGTAGAATTCCGGGCTGCAGACGGGCTGAATCTCGTCATCCATGATCTTTCTGCAGGAGATGTCCGGCCAGTTGCCCGCCCCGAACTGGATTGCGATATCGACCGTATCCCGCCCGAAATCCACCGGCTGCACCGCCGTATTCATGCGCAGCTCGATTCCAGGGTGCCGGCTTTTGAATTCCGGAAGGCGCGGGATGAGCCACCGCGCGGCAAACGAACTGTACACCCGTAGCTGAAGCGGATCGGAAAGGCGATTAGCGCGGATCTCGTTGGTCGCCCAGAGAATGCGCGCGAACGCCGGCCCCACCTCCTTGCGATAAGCCTCGCCGCACTCCGTGAGCGCAATGCCCTCGCGCTCGCGCCGGAACAGCTTGACGTTGATCGCGGCCTCCAGCGCCGCGATCTGTCTGCTGACCGCCGACTGGGTGACGTTCAGTTCGGTCGCCGCCTTCGTGAAGCTGAGAAGGCGGCTCGCCACCTCAAAGACGTGGAGCGGATTCAATGGCGGAAGTTCGGATTGCTTGGACATTGTCGATGTCGGTCCGTGCGGCTCATCTCGGCTTCGGGTTGGCAGGCTCCGCCATCGAAGCGAATCGCCCGCACCGGATGAGCATGTCTGGAATAACCAAAAGTCATCCTTGAAAATCATTTCAGAGGAGGACCAACTATTCGTCAAGTCCGCCAGCTGCGCAAAAACAGCGCAATTGAGGCTACAATTGTTAGCTGCGGCGAAGAAAAATCCGATTGGTCCGCTCGCTCGGTCCCGACGGGTGAAAACTGTCCGGGACAGTCCAAGGCAGTAGCGTATGAGCGGGAGTACATTTGTTGCAGCACGGTTTTCCGAAATCCCCCGCTAAATTTTTGTCATCGCAAAAGTCATAAGGCTGCAACCTCTGTGAACTTGTCGAAGGGAGTGCGGAGCGGCATGAGTTCAGCAAACTGCATCGCCGCGTCGGTGCAATCGAAAGGTCTCGAAGGCGGAGCCCATGGATTTTACGTTATCCGAAGAGCAGCACGCGTTTGCCGACTCCGTTCGCCGCTTCGCGGAACAGCATCTCGCCGCCGACCGTCTCGCGCGCGCCCACAATCCCGCCTTTCCCTTTGACGTCGCGCAGCTCATGGGCAAACAGGGTTTGCTCGGCATCGCAATGCCTGCCGCAGACGGAGGCCAGGGCGGCACGCTGATGGATTCCATCATCGCCATCGAGCAAGTGGCCGCAGTCTGCCCGCGCAGCGCCGACGTGGTCCAGGCGGGTAATTTCGGCCCGATACGAACCTTTGCCGAATATGCCACGAAAGAGCAAAAAGAACGCTTCCTATCGGACCTGCTCGCCGGCCGCAAAGTCATCAGCCTTTGCATGACCGAACCGGAGGCCGGTTCCGCATTGACGGAACTCAGAACGTCCGCCAGGCAAGACGGCGACGACTATTTGATCAACGGGACGAAGATTTTCTCCACCCATAGTCCCAATGCCTCGCTCTTCCTCGTTTATGTGCGCTTCGGCCCTGGCGTCGGCGGGATCGGATCGGTTCTGGTCGAACGCGATGCGCCCGGCCTGACGATCGGAAAGCCCTCCGCACTCATGGGCGGCGAGGAGTGGTCTCAGCTCTATTTCGAAGACTGCCGCATCCCCGCAAAGAACGTGCTGCTCGGTCCCGGCGGGTTCAAAAAGCAGATATCCGGATTCAATGTGGAACGGCTCGGCAATTCGGCGCGCGCGCTCGCCGTCGGCCGTCATGCCTTCGAGCTCGCGCGCGAGCATGCGTCGACGCGCGTACAATTCGGGCGGCCCTTATGCGAATTTCAAGGACTCCAGTGGAAATTTGCGGAGTTGCATCTCAAGCTCGAAGCCGCTCAGCTCTTGCTTTATCGCGCGGCCGCGGTCAGGGATGACGAACTTCCATCAGCGATCGACACGGCGCTCGCCAAGCTCGCGTGCAATCAAGCCGGATTCGATGCGGCCAACGAAGCCATGCAGATCATGGGAGGGCTCGGCTACAGCACCGAGGCATTGGCCGAATACTGCATGCGCCGGACGCGGGGATGGATGATCGCGGGAGGTTCAACCGAAATCCTGAAGAACCGCGTGGCCGAGCACATCTTCGATCGTCGGTTCGGACAGCGCCGGCCGCAGACCCTGGCGGCGGAATAGGCGCCCATCATGCAGTCCGAGCTCGCGCGCGCTTTACTGCGGCCCAAGAGCGTTGCGCTTATCGGCGCGTCCGACGATGTCGGAAAAACAACCGGTCGCCCCCTCAGATATCTGCGCGCGGCCGGGTACAAGGGAGCTATTTATCCGATCAATCCGCGACGGCCGGAAGTGCAAGGCGAGCGGGCGTGGCCTTCGCTCGGCGCGCTGCCTGAAACACCGGACCACGCCTTCATCCTGACGGGCACGGAAGCGGCGATCGAAGCGCTGGAGGACTGCGCCACCCACGGCGTCAAAGTGGCGACCATGCTTGCGAGCGGCTTTTCCGAAGCGGGCGTCGCGGGCGCGAAACGCGAGCGCCGTGTACGCGACATCGTCGAGAAGACTGGAATCCGATTGGTTGGGCCCTCGAGCCTCGGCGTCGTCAACCTCCACGAGGGGTTGACGCTTACGGCAAACGCCGCCTTTGCGGAAAGCGACCTGCCCCGTGGCTCGATCTTTGTCGCTTCGCATAGCGGAAGTATGATCGGAGCGCTCCTGTCTCGCGGAAAAGCGCGGGGAGTCGGCTTTGCCGGCCTGGTTTCGCTCGGAAACGAGGTGGATCTTTCTCTCGGAGATCTTTGCGCGGCGACGCTGGAGGACGATCGGATCGGCAGTTACATGCTGTTCCTTGAATCCACCCGCCATGCCGAGAGGCTGCGCGAGTTTGCACTCGATGCTCATCGCGCCGGCAGGCCTGTGCTGGCCTACAAGCTGGGCCGCTCGACAGAAGCGGCGGAGCTCGCCACATCCCATACCGGCGCGCTCGCGGGAGACGACGACATCGCCGACGCTTTTCTACGCGAATGCGGCATCGCGCGCGTAGAGACGCTCGACGGGTTCATCGAATCGATGCCGTTGCTGCGTCGGGCGCCAATGCTGTCGCCGGCCGCCAAACCACGCATCGGCGTCGTCACGACCACGGGCGGCGGCGCGGCCATGGTGGTTGACCAACTCGGCGTGCGCGGCCTGTCGGTATCCGCGCCTTCTTCCAAATTGGCGGACGCCATCGGCGCCTTCGTCCCGATAGAGCGCGCGCGCGTGATCGACCTGACGCTCGCCGGAACGCGCGCAGACGTCATGAAAGGCGCGCTCGCCGCCATGCTCCAATCGGGCGAGTACGATCTCGTCGTTGCGGTCGTAGGCTCATCGGCCCGTAATCACCCTGAACTCGCGGTCGCTCCCATTGTCGAGATGGCGGAGGATGGAAAACCGCTCGCGGCCTTTATCGTGCCGGATGCTCCGGCCGCGCTCGAGATGTTGGCTCGCCATGACGTTCCGGGGTTTCGCACGCCGGAGTCCTGTGCCGATGCGATCCGGGCTGCGTTTGCGCGCGAAACGCCGCGTGCCCGGGAGATTCAGATTCGCACGACCGAAAGCTTTGCTATCGACGAACAGGAGGCATACGCGCTCTGCGATCGGCTGGGCATTCCCCGGGCGCCGACGGTTGTTCTCGCGCCGGACGCACGGCTGCCGTCCATCCCGTTCGCCTATCCGGTTGCCGCCAAGGTGCTGTCTCGCGAGATCGCCCACAAAAGCGATATCGGCGGAGTTCTTCTCAATATTGCGGACGCTCAAGCCCTACTGACCGCCGCCGAGCAAATCCGTAGCCGCGTGGCCGCTGCCCGCCTGGCGCCAAACGCCGATCATGTTCTGGTTCAGCCGATGGAAAAGGGCGTCGGCGAGGCCTTGATCGGCTATCGCATCGATCCTCAGGTCGGACCGGTGGTCATCGTCGCCGCCGGCGGAACGACAACGGAGATCTATAAAGACCGCGCTCTTCGCCTCGCGCCGGTCACGCTCGACGCGGCGCGGGCCATGATCGCGCAGGTCAAGGGGTTCGAGACGATGAGAGGGTTTCGCGGCCATGAAAATGGGGACCTCGAAGCGCTCGCCCAAGCAATCGTTCAATTTTCGACGATAGGCGTAGTCGAACCGCGTGTGATGGAGGCCGAACTGAACCCGGTCATCGTTCGCCGGCAAGGCGCGGGCGTTGTCGCCGTCGACGCCCTCATGCGGCTGGCGCCTCCCGGATAGCGCAGGCCCGGCCTTCATCGACATGATAGCGTCGCGCCCGCTCCACCTGGTCAGCCTCGCCCACTCGAGAACGCGACCATCGGTTGGCGTCA
>JBDHSU010000013.1:0-48396 GCA_039808325.1 Variibacter sp.
CAACCCTCCCCCACAAGGGGGGGAGGGAGCCCGCCCGTCGCAAGGCAAGCGCGCTCCGAGCGCTCACGCGATCGGGCCGGTGAACTTCTCCAGGATGGCCCAGGCTTCGTCGCCGTACTTGCCCTTCCATTCCTTGTAGAAGCCGGCGGACTGCAGCTTGTCGCGGAACGGCTTCGGATCGACCTTATGGAACTCCATGCCCTTGCTGGTCAGATCCGCCTTGAAGCTGTCGTTCTGCTTGGCGATGTCCGCGCGCTGATCGACCGCCGACTGGTTGAGGTTCTTGGCGATGACCTCCTGGATGTCCTTCGGCAGCCCGTTCCACATCTTGCCGTTCGCGAGCATCCAGAAGCCGTCCCACATGTGGTTCGTCTCGGACAGGTACTTCTGAACCTCATAGAGTTTCGCGAAGTAGATGATCGAGAGCGGGTTCTCCTGCCCCTCCGCCACCTTGGTCTGCAGCGCCGAATACACTTCGGAGAAGTTGATCGACATCGGCGAGGCGTCGAACGCCTTGAACATCGAGGTCCACAGCGGGCTTACCGGCACGCGGATCTTGAAGCCCTTCAGGTCCTCCGGCGTCTTGATCGGCTTGGTCGACGAGGTCATCTCGCGATAGCCGTTGTCGTACTGCTTCTCCATCGCGACGAGGCCGGCCTTCGCGATCTGCGCGCGGATGTGCGCGCCGAGCGCCCCGTCCATCGCCGGCCAGACCTTGTCGTAGCTCTCCCAGATGAAGCCGAGGCCGTTGATCGAGGCGACGGGAACGAGCGTCGAGAGGATGAGGCCCGAGAGCGTGAAGAACTCGATGGCGCCGGAGCGCAATTGGCTCAGCATATCGGTGTCGGACCCGAGCTGGTTGTTCGGGAATACCTGGATCTCGACGCGGCCGTTCGTCTCCTTCTTGATGCGCTCCATCGCTTCCGTGGTGCGCACGGTGAGCGGATGCGTCAGCGGCGAGTTGTTGGCGTATTTGAACTGAAATTCCGGTGCGGCTTTCGCGATCCACGGCATCGCAAGCGTTGTGCCGGCAGCGGTGCCGGCCAAAAGCACGGCACGACGAGTCGTCTTCATCGTTTCCTCCAAGGTCTTCATTTGCTGCGGCCGTTGGGTCGGCCGTCGATTTCACAATGATCGCTCGCCATCATGGGCGAGGGCGAAAGCGGCGGCAAGAGGCTCCAACTGGACACAATGGCCAATGCCAACGATCCGTCACCCTGAGGTGCGGGACGCAAAGCGTCGAGCTCGAAGGGCGGCGGCCGGCACGTGCGGCCATCCTGCGAGGCTCGCTTCGCGAGCACCTCAGGATGACGGCCGAGCTGGCGACACGAATTGCTACAACATCGATTTTACCGCCGCGACGACCTTCTCGGCGCTGACCCGCACCGCGGCTTCGAGCGGCGGAGCGAACGGAATCGGGATGCGCGGAGCGCCGAGACGCTTCGCGGCTTTCAGGTGCGAAGGGCCGACGCGATCGACGATGCGCGCCACCACTTCGGCGCCGAAGCCGCCGACCTCGACGGCCTCGTGCACGACGAGCAGCCGTCCGGTCTTCTTCGCCGAAGCCGCGACGGCGTCCTCGTCCCACGGCCAGATGGTCCGCAGGTCGAGCAGATCGACCGCGATCCCCTGCCCGGCCAATGTCTCCGCCGCCTTCTCGACCAGCGGCACCGCCGCCGACCAGGAGACGAGGGTCGCCGCGTCGCCGGTGCGCACGGTCCGCGCCTTGCCGAACGGGATCGGCGCGATCGTATCGGCCAGTTCGCCGGGCGCCTGCCACAAATCCTTGGGATCGAAGAACAGCACCGGGTCGTCGCTGCGGATGGCCTGCACCAGGAGCCCGGCGGCGTCGGCCGCGTTCGACGGCGTCACCACGACGACGCCCGGCAGATGCGCGAACCACGCTTCCAGCATCTGCGAATGCTGCGCGGCGGAGTTGCGCCACATGCCATGCGGCATGCGCACGACGACGGCGGGCTTCGCCTGCCCGCCGAACATGTAGCGTACCTTGGCGATCTGGTTGACCAGCTCGTCCATCGCGCACATGACGAAGTCGAAGATGCGCATCTCGATGATCGGCCGCGTGCCGACGAGCGCGGCGCCGAGGCCCGCGCCCATGATCGTCGATTCCGAGATCGGCGTGGAGACGACGCGCTCCGGCCCGAACTCGTCGAGAAAGCCCTTGTACTGGCCCCAAAGGCCGCCGCGCGCGACGTCCTCGCCCAGCACCCAGACGCGATCGTCGCGACGCATTTCCTGCAGCGCGGCGAGCCGCACCGCCTCGACCAAGGTCACCGCGCCCATGCGACCGCTCCCACGTCCTGCACATCGTCGAAGGCGACGGCGGTGTCCGGCCACGGCGCGGCGCGCGCGCCCTCCCGCGCCTTCGTCATTTCATCCATCGCCTGCTCGCGGATCGCCGCCAGCGCATCATCCGTGGCGCCGCGCTCCTTCAGCAGCTTCGCGAAACGCGCGAGCGGCTCGCGTCCGCGTGCCGCCTCGACGTCCTCCGCGCGCCGCCAGGCGGCCGGGTCGGTCGAGGTGTGGCCGAGCAGGCGGTAGGTGCGTGCATGCAGGAGCCGCGGCCCTTCCCCGCGCCGGATGCTGGCGACAAGCTCGCGCGCCGCTTCCTCCACCGCGAGAACGTCGTTGCCGTCGACGGTGACGCCGGGCACGCCGCAGCTTTCCGCGCGCGCCACGACGCCCTGTCCGGCGGTCACGCTCTCCGCCGCGGTGAAGGCGGCGACGCCGTTGTCCTCGCAGACGAACAGCACCGGCAGCTTGTAGAGCGCCGCCCAGTTCAGCCCTTCCATGAACGGGCCGCGATTGATCGCGCCGTCGCCGAACATGCAGGCGACGATGGCGTCGGAGCGCAGCAGCTTCAGCCCTTGCGCCGCGCCGCAGGCGATGGGAATGCCGCCGGCGACGACGCCGTTCGCGCCCAGCATCCCGACGGAGAAGTCCGCGATGTGCATCGAGCCGCCCTTGCCGCGGCAATACCCGCCGGCGCGGCCGTAAAGCTCGGCCATCATGCGGGCGGGCTCGGCGCCCTTTCCGATGGCGTGGCCGTGCCCGCGGTGGTTCGAGGTGAGGCGATCGTCGGGGCGCAGATTGGCGCACAGCCCGGCGGCCACCGCCTCCTGCCCGATCGACACGTGCAGCGGCCCGGGAATATCGCCGGCCTTGTGCGCCTCGAGCGCCGTTTCCTCGAAAGCGCGGATGCGCGCCATGGTGCGATAGAGATCGAGCAGGCGCTTGAGATTGTCACCGGATGTGGTCATGGAGGTTCGCTGACACGTGCGCGGCTTGCGCGGGGATGGGAAGGATGCTTCAAACGCACCGGCCCTGTCCACTGGCGAAAAGTCTGTAATCGCCAATCGACCTTGCCCTCCCCCGGTTCTCTTCCCGGAGAACAAGCGTGCACGACGTCATCATCACCGACAGCGTCACGACGCTCGGGCCCGATCCGCGCGGGCGCGCGGCGCTCGCCGCCTCGCATGGGGGGCTCTACGCCGCCTATCTCGCGGCGAAGGCGGAACTGAAGGCCGTGATCCTTTCCGACGCCGGCGTCGGACGCGAGCGCGCCGGGATCGCCGGCCTCGGCCTGCTCGAAAGCCTCGGCATGCCGGCGGCGACGATCGGCCATCGCTCCGCGCGCATCGGCGACGGCGGGGATTGCCGGGCGCGCGGCGTGATCAGCTTCGCGAACGGCCATGCCCGATCGCTCGGCGTTGAAGCCGGCATGGCGGCGCAGGCGGCGCTGAACCTCCTCGCCGGGGCCGACATCGCGCCGCCGCGCGCGCCGGCGCCGATGCACGAGACGCGCCACGATCTCACGGAGGCTTCGCCGCCGCACGTCAACGTCGTCGCGCTCGATTCCAATGCGCTGGTCACGCCGCAGGACGCCGGGCACGTCATCGTCACCGGCTCGCATGGCGGCTTGCTCGGCGGCCGTCCGGAAACGGCGGTGAAATACGACGTCTTCGCCGCCCTCTATAACGATGCCGATATCGGCATCGACGGCGCCGGTATCTCGCGCTTGCCCGCGCTCGACGCGCGCGGCATCGCCGGAGCCATGGTGAGCGCCTGGAGCGCGCGCATCGGCGACGGGCAATCGACCTACAACGACGGCTTCGTCAGCGCGCTCAATGCGCGCGCCATCCGCTGCGGCGGAGAAATCGGAATTTCGGCAAGGGAACTTGTGGCGCGCCTCGTCGCCGCTCGCGTAAAGGAACTGAAAGCATGACCACGGCCTCGAACTCCACCCGTCGTATGAACGGCGGCCAGGCGCTCGCCGAAATGCTGCGGCTTTCCGAAGTCGGCCCGATGTTCGGCATGGGCGGCTTTCAACTGCTGCCGTTCTACGAGGCGATGCGCGCGCTCGGCTTACGGCACTTCCTGATCAACGACGAACGCTGCGGCGCCTTCGCCGCCGACGCTTATGCGCGCGTCACCAATCGTCCGGGCGTGTGCGACGGCACGCTCGGCCCCGGCGCCACGAACCTCGTCACCGGCCTCGTCGAGTCGTTCAACGCCGGCATTCCGCAGGTGGTGCTGATCGGCGACACCAACCGCGATCATTCCTGGAAGAACATGACGCAGGAGGCGCGGCAGATCGAGATCCTGCGCCCGGCGGTGAAGGACGTGCTGCGCATCGAATCGACGAAGCGCATTCCGGAGCTCGTCCGCCGCGCCTTCGCCATCGCGACCAGCGGACGCTGCGGGCCCGTGGTGCTCGACGTTCCCGAAGACGTGGCGCACGGCGAGCACGACTTCGACGCCACGGACTTCCGCGTCGATCCCGCGACCTTGCGCGCGCAGGCGCGCCGCACGCGTCCCGACCCGCACGAGCTCGAGCGCGCCGCCGCGCTGATCGCGAAGGCGCAGCGCCCGCTGCTCCTCGTCGGCGGCGGCATCCATGTCTCCGAGGCATACGAAGCGCTCGCCGCATTGGCGCAAGCGCACAATATCCCGGTCGCGCACACGATGTCCGGCAAGGGCGCGATCGCCTGCACGAGCCCGCTTTCCGCCGGCGTGTTCGGCCGTTATTCGCGCATTGCCAACGACCTCGTCGCAACGTCCGACGCGCTGATCGTCGTCGGCTGCAAGCTCGGCGAGATCGCGACGAAGCGCTTTCAGCTCTTCGCGCCCGGCGCCAAGATCATCCACATCGACATCTGCCCGGAAGAGCTCGGCCGCACCACGCCGGCGGAAATCGGCATGGCCGCCGACGCGCGGCTGGCGCTCGCGGACCTTTCCGCCGCGCTCGGTGACGGCAAGGCGATGCGCGCGAGGCGGCAAGCCTATTGCGACGAAATTCCCGCGCGCATGGCCAAGTGGCGGGAGGGTGCGCGCGAGCGGCTGGAATCGCGCGAGAAGCCGATCAATGTCGGCCGCCTGATGAACGAGCTGAACGCGCTGATGCCGGAGGATTCGATCCTCGTCGCCGACGGCGGCTTCGCCGGCCACTGGGGCGGCCTGCTCTACGATACGAAGCGCGCCGGCCGCCACTTCATCGCCGACCGCGGCTTCGCGTCGATCGGCTACGGCGTGCCGGGGAGCCTCGGCGCGCAGCTCGCGGCGGGCAAACGCCGCGTCGTCGGCATGACCGGCGACGGCGGCTTCAACATGACGATCGGCGACCTCGAAACCGCGCGCCGCTCCGGCACGCCGTTCGTCATCTGCGTCTTCAACAACGCCGCCTCGGGCTACGTGAAGGCGCTGCAGCACTCGATGTACGGCAAGGGAAACTACCAGTCGTCCGATCTCGTCGAGATGAACTACGCGTGGATCGCCGACGCCATGGGCTGCAAGGGCATCCGCGTCGAGGATCCGGAGAAACTGGGCGCCGCGCTGCGCGAGGGCCTGGAGAATACCGCGACGCCGACCGTGCTCGACATCGTGGTGACGCGCGACCCGGCGAAAATGCTGCCGGGCGTCGACAACCGCACCCTCACCGTCGCGAAGGGAGACCGCCCCGTATGAATTCGGGGAGGTCGGCCGGCGTATCCTGCTCGCCGCCGATCTCGGGCGCGAGCGGCGATGCGTCGCTGCCGGCGGGCGCGCTGTCCGGCGCCAACGTCGCGGCCGACGCGGCGACTTCCGGCGGGATCAGGTTCCGCCAGTCCTCGATGCCGCGCGCGACGTTGCGCAGCTCGCGCGCCAGCGCTTCCTCGTTCGGGAAATAGTGGCGCCAGCGGCCGCTGCGATAAAGCTCGAGGAGATGGTTCCGGCGCTTTTCGGCGAGGCGCGTCCAGCGCATCACCGCCTGGTCCGTTCGTTCCCAGATGCTTTGATCGCAAACGTCGCGATCCGAGGGGCCGGACGAAGATTCACGGGACATGGACACCACGCAACGCAACACAAAACAGCGCCCGTTTAAGGGTAGAGCCCTCGCGCAGGCATTCAAGGGTTAACCGGACATTATGGTTAACCGGTGGCATCCCCCACCCGATCCGTCACCCTGCGGTGGGAGGCGCGTTTGTGCCGAGCCTCGAAGGGCGACGGCTGGAGCGCGCGGGCCATCCTTCGAGACGCATCGCTTCGCGATGCTCCTCGGGATGAGGGCCGCAGAGGAAGCCCGAAACGGGGCTCGGCCATGACGAAGGAGAAGCCTTCCCCTCTCCGTCTCTGTCAGAGCTTCAGCTTGAAGTAGTTGGCGATCTCGCCGACCACGCCGCGGCGGAAGAGGAGCACGCAGAGGACGAAGATCACGCCCTGGATGACCAGCACCCATTGGCCGTATTGCGCGAGATTGTCCTGCATCGTCACCACGATGAAGGAGCCGACGACCGGGCCGAAAATGGTGCCGAGGCCGCCGACCAGGGTCATCAGCACCACCTCGCCCGACATCGGCCAATCGACATCCGTGAGCGAGGCGAGCTGGAACACGATGGCTTTGGTGGCGCCGGCGGTTCCCGCAAGCGCCGCCGAGAGCACGAACGCCATGAGCTTGTAGCGCTCGGTCTTGTAGCCGAGCGAGATCGCGCGCGGCTCGTTCTCACGGATTGCCTTCAGCACCTCGCCGAACGGCGAGTTGATGATGCGGTAGATCAAGCCGAAGCCCAGGAGGAAGACGATCGCGACGGTGACGTACATCGTCGTCTGGTTGCTGAGATTGAAAACGCCGAACAGCCAGCCGCGCGGCACCGCCTGGATGCCGTCCTCGCCATGCGTGAACGGCGCCTGCACCGCGAAGAAGAACATCATCTGCGCCAGCGCCAGCGTGATCATCGCGAAATAGATGCCTTGGCGGCGGATCGCGATCGCCCCCGCGATCACGCCGAGCAAGGCACCGGTCAGCGTGCCGCCGAGGATCGCTAGCTCCGGCGGAAGCGGCGGGATCGGAATGACGAACCAGTGCCATCCCGAGGCCCAATACGGCACGCTGATCGCGCCGACCTTCGCCAGGTGCGCGGTGGCATAGGCGGCCCAGCCGAAGAACAGCGCATGCCCGAAGGAGAGCAAGCCGACATAGCCGATCAGCAGATTGAAGGCGCAGGCGAACAACGCGAAGCAGAGCACCTTCATGAGCGAGACGGGATAGATCACCGCCGGCGCCAGGACGATGAAGGCGAGCATCAGCAGGAACGCAATGGCCTCGCTCGAAAGCGCCTTCGGCTGCGCCGTGGAAACGGCGTGTTCCGCGATTGGCGCCATGTCAGGCCGTCCGTCCGAACAGGCCCGCGGGCCGGATGATCAGCACGATCGCCATGATCACGAAGATAGCGGTGTTGGACGCCTCGGGGAAGAAGACCTTGGTGAGGCCCTCGATCAGCCCGAGCGCGAAACCGGTCACGATCGCGCCCATGATCGACCCCATGCCGCCGATCACCACGACCGCGAACACGATGATGATGAGGTTGGAGCCCATCTGCGGCGAAACGTTATAGATCGGCGCCGCCATCACGCCCGCAAGCCCCGCGAGCCCGACGCCAAACCCGTATGTCAGCGTGATCATGCGCGGCACGTTGATGCCGAAAGCGCGCACGAGCGTCGGATTTTCCGTCGCGGCGCGCAGATACGCGCCGAGCCTGGTCCGCTCGATCAGAAACCATGTGGCGAGACACACGACCAGGGAGAACGCGATCACCCAGCCGCGATAGTTCGGCAGATACATGAAGCCGAGATTGCGGCCGCCGGCGAGCTGGTCGGGCACGCGATAGGGCAAGCCCGACGAGCCGAAATAATTACGGAACACGCCCTCGATCACCAGCGCGAGACCGAAGGTCAGCAGCAGTCCGTAGAGGTGATCGAGCTTATAGAGCCACTGCAGGAAGAGCCGCTCGGTGACGATGCCGACGATGCCGACGAGGATCGGCACCACAAGCAGCGCCACCCAGTAGTTCCATCCGAGATATTGCAGCAGGAAGAACGCCATGAAGGCGCCCAGCATGTACTGGGCACCATGCGCGAAGTTGATGATGTTGAGCATGCCGAAGATCACGGCGAGCCCCAGGCTCAACAGCGCGTAGAACGAGCCGTTGATCAGCCCGAGCAGAAGCTGACCGAACAACGCCTGCGATGGGATGCCGAAAATCTCGAACATAGGTCAATCTCGCCGTCCGCATTGTCCCTCTCCCCGGCTTTCGGGAAGAGGGAACGGCATCAGCCGCCAACCAGCGGGCACTTGCCTTCGTTGAGCGGGCGGAACGCTTCCGCCGCCGGGATCGTCGCGCGCACCTTCAGGTAGTCCCACGGCCCCTTCGATTCCTCCGGCTTCTTCACCTCGAGGAGATACATGTCGTGCAGCTTGCGGCCGTCGGCGCGGACCGTCCCCTTGCCGAACAGCGGATCGTCGGTCGGCAGTTCCTTCATCTTGGCCACGACCACCTTGCCGTCGCCGTTGCCGTCGCTCTTCAGCGCCTCGACGGCCTTGAGATAATGCAGCACGGACGAGTAGATGCCGGCTTGCACCATGGTCGGCATATTGCCCTTGTAGCGGGGCGCGAAGCGCTTGGCGAAGGCGCGGCTCGCCTCGTCGCGATCCCAATAGAACGCGCTGGTGAAGATCAGTCCCTGCGCCGTTTGCAGGCCGAGCGAATGCACGTCGGTGATGAAGACGAGCAGGCCGGCAAGGTTCTGCCCGCCCTTTACGATGCCGAACTCGGCCGCCTGCTTGATCGAGTTGATCGTGTCGCCGCCAGCGTTCGCAAGACCGATGATCTTGGCTTTGGAGGACTGCGCTTGCAGCAGGAACGACGAAAAATCCGTGCCGGGGAAGGGCGTGCGCACCTTGCCGACGACCTTGCCGCCGTTCTTCTCGACCACCGCCGCCGTGTCGCGCTCCAGCGCGTGCCCGAAGGCGTAGTCGGCGGTGAGGAAGAACCAGGTGTCGCCGCCCGTCTTCACGATCGCCTTGCCGGTGCCATTCGCAAGCGCCCAGGTATCGTAGGTCCAATGGATCGTATTCGGGGAGCATTGCGGGCCGGTGAGATCGGACGTCGCCGGGCCGGAAGCGAGAAGGACCTTGTTCTTCTCCCTGACCACCTGGCTGACCGCCAGCGCGACCGAGGACGTCGGCACGTCGACGATCACGTCGACATGCTGGGTGTCGATCCAGCTCCGCGCCAAGTTCGAGCCGACATCCGGCTTGTTCTGATGATCGCCGGAAATGATCTCGACCTTCATGCCCTTCTTTTCGGCGCCGAAATCCTCGACCGCCATCTTCGCGGCCTCGACGCCGCCGGGGCCGGAGAGATCCGCATACAGACCGGACATATCGTTCATGACGCCGATCTTGATGACGCCGTCGCTGTACTGCGCCTGCGCCGTTCCGCACGCGAGCGCCAACGCAAGCGCCGCAAGTCCGATAATTCTCTTCATGTCGCTTTCCTCCTTGAAATTATACGCAAGTTCAGCCGCTTTTTTCTCAAGTCCCGCGGCCTCAGACACCGAGATATTCGTGCAGTTTTCCCATATTCGCGTCGAGCTCCGAATCGGCGAAGCGCTCGACGATCTTGCCGTGCTCCATCACGCAGTAGCGGTCCGCGACCGTCGCGGCGAAACGGAAATTCTGTTCCACCAGCAGGATGGTGAAGCCCTGCGCCTTGAGCGCGCGGATCGTCTGCCCGATCTGCTTGATGATGACGGGAGCGAGCCCCTCGGTCGGCTCGTCGAGCAGCAGGAGCCGCGCGCCGGTGCGCAGGATGCGGCCGATCGCCAGCATCTGCTGCTCGCCGCCGGAGAGCTTCGTCCCCTGGCTGGAGCCGAGCCGCTCCTTCAGGTTCGGGAAGAGAGCGTAGATCTGATCGAGCGAAAGCCCGCCCGGCCGCACTTGCGGCGGCAAGAGAAGGTTCTCCTCCACGTTCAGGCTGGCGAAGATGCCGCGCTCCTCCGGACAGAAGGCGATGCCGGCACGCGCGATCTGATCGGATGAGCGCGCGATCAATTCGTGGCCTTCGAGACGGACCGAGCCGCGGCGGCGGCTGACGATACCCATGATGCTTTTGAGCGTCGTCGTCTTTCCCGCGCCGTTGCGTCCGAGCAAGGTCAGCACCTCGCCCTCGCGCACGTCGAAGTCGACGCCGTGCAGGATGTGGGACTCGCCGTACCACGCTTCGAGGCCTTTGACGGAAAGAAGCTCCCGCGCGGTCTCACCCATGACCGACACCCATGTAAGCTTCCCGCACGTCCGGATTGTTCGACACGGTCCGATAGTCGCCATCGGCAAGCACGCGCCCGCGCGTGAGCACGGTGATCCGGTCCGAAAGGCTCGCCACGACGTTGAGATTATGCTCGACCATCAGCACCGTGCGGTTCGCCGACACGGTTTTGATCAGCGATGAGATTCGTTCGATATCCTCATGCCCCATGCCGGCCATCGGCTCGTCGAGCAGCATCATGTCGGGGTCGAGCGCGAGGGTCGTGGCGATCTCCAGCGCACGCTTGCGCCCGTACGGCAGCTCGACCGCCGCCCATTGGATGAAATCCTGCAAGCCGACGCTTTCGATCAGTTCGATTGCGCGGCCGTTCATCTCGTTGAGGATACTTTTCGAGCGCCAGAAATCGAACGAGGTTCCACGCTTGCGCTGCAGCGCGATCCGCACGTTCTCCAGGACGCTGAGATGCGGGAACACCGCGGAGATCTGGAACGAGCGCACGAGTCCGAGACGGGCCACGTCGGCGGGCGCCATGGCGGTGATGTCGGCCCCGTTGTAGAGAATGCGGCCGCGCGTCGGCACCAGAAATTTTGTCAACAGATTGAAATACGTCGTCTTCCCGGCGCCGTTCGGCCCGATGACGGCGTGGATCGTCCCACGTTTGACCTGCAGGCTGACACCGTTGACGGCGACGAAGCCAGCAAACTCTTTCGTTAGATCCTCGGTCTCGAGGATGATGTCGTCAGGCATCGATAATTACTATTGTTCCCCGCATCATTGTTACCGGGTTCTACGCGCGCGTAAAGCGGACTTCGCCGCGCGAGCCAAACTGTCGCGGCGTAACGCATAATCAAAAAGGCTAAGGCGGCGCGAGGAAAAGCCCGGCCCTCCTCGCGCCGAATTGAAACGAGCGTTCACCGCCTCGCGGATGTCGAAGGCGGCGGCGCCGACGCTTTCGGGTCGAGGGTCACGATCGCCTTGTAAGCGTCGGCGATGCCGGCGCCGTAGTCCTCCGCCGCACCGGACGCGGGCCGGCTGGCGCTTTTCGCGATGATCGCCCGCACATCATCCGGCGCGAGTTCCGGGTGCCGTCCGAGAAGTAGCGCGACGATGCCGCTGACATGCGCGGCCGCGACCGAGGTGCCCGTCGTCATCTCGTAGCTGCGCTCAGGCGCCGGGACCAAGACATCGACGCCGGGCGCGGCAACCGCGATGTACTTGCCGCGATTGGCATCGGCGTAAACGTTGTCCTGCGCGTCCGTCGCGGTCACGGCGATGACGCTCGCATCCGCCGCCGGATAGAGCGGCGCCGACTTCGGGCCGGCGTTGCCGGCGGCCGCGACGAGAATGGCGCCAGCCTCGCGCGCGGCGCTCAGCGCCTTCTCGAGCATCGGATCGGACGGCCCCGCGAAGCTCAGATTGATCACGCGCGCATGCGCCTCGACGGCGCGGTCGATGGCGCGGGCGAGATCGTAGCTCGTCCCGGTCGCCGCCCCGGTCGCGGTTTGCGAGAATGCCCGGATGGCGACGATGCGCGCCTCCGGCGCGACGCCCATGATCTTCGACTGGGCGACGATGGCGCCGGCCATCGCCGTCCCGTGCGCGTGCGGCGGCGCATCCTTGTCGTTGAGGACGTTGATATCCTCGACGATCGTGCCCGCGAGTTCCGGATGCGTCGCGTCGATCTTGGAATCGATCACCGCCACCAGGACCTGCTCTCCGCGGGCGAGGTTGTGCGCCTGCGTCAGGTGCATCTTGGCGATGGTGTATTGCATCGGATCGGCGGGAAGCCGCGGCGCGAGCGAATCCGCATGCGGCCGCGCGGACGTGTCGACCGGCGCGCTTGCTTCCGTCACCGGCGGCGCATCGTTGGGCGCGGCCGGGGCCACGGCGGGCACGGCCGCAGCCGAAGCCGTATCGGCCGTGGACGGCGCGACGGGATGAGCGGAGCCATCGCTGCCGGAATCGACCGGCGTTGACGAGGCCGTCGTGGCGGCCGGTTCCGGCGCGGGAGCATCCGCAGCCGGCGGCGCCGCTTGCTCGCCCGCCGCGGCGGCGGTTGCGTCCGACGCGGCCGGAGACGCGGGAGCCGCCTCGTTCGACGCCGCAGACGGCGCGGCGGAAGACGGATCGGAAGCCGCCGCCGGTTCCGTGGGCTTCGCCGCCGGCACCGCCGACAGCACGGCCGCAGCCGCATCCGCCGCGGACTTCGCGATCGTGTTGAGGGCCGGAGCCTGCGCCGCGACGCTCTCCTGCGCCTGCGCAAGCGAATAGACGTAGTTCGGCTGCGCGCTGATCACGCGGTTGTCGCGCTCCAGCGTCGCGATGACGGTCGGCACCGGGCGTCCGTCGGTGATGCGATAGCGGAACACGCGCGCATTCAAAAGTTCGATCCGCTGCGCGCCGCCATCGGTGCGGGCGAGCCGATTGTCGCGCACGAATCGATCGATCTGGCGGTCTGTGAGGTTGGCGCGCAGAACGCAGATCACCTGATCGGGCACGAAGCGATCTTCCCCACGCGGCGGCACGCCGGTCACGCGGCGCGATGCGGGGGGCTGGCGGCGCTGCCGTGCCTCTTGCTTGCGCGGCGCCTTCGTCGATTTCTTCTCGGCGCGCTGACTCTTTTCCGTGCGCTCGGGCTTTTCCGCGCGATGAATTCGGCGGCGCGGCGGCGGATCGTCGTCATCGTCGGTCACGACGGGCCCGCGCGGCCCCATATCGGGCGGAATCATCGCCGGAATCCCGAGAATGACGCCTCCGGGACCGCGCGGTCCACGCGGATAGCGCCCCGGATACCCTCCGCCCGTGCCGCGGCCGGGATAGCTGCCCGCCGTCCCGCGGCCGGGATAGCCGCGGTTCGAATACGTGCCCCGGCCGCCCGGCGTGCGCCCGGCGCTTCCCCGCCCGTAATTGCCGCCTCGCCCGTATCCGCGGCCGTTGCCGGATCCGTATCCGCCACCGCCGTATCCGCCACCGCCACCGATCCCGAATCCGCCGATATTGATGCCGAATTGCGCCGACGCTTCATTCACCGCGGGGACAAGCAAGGCGATCGATGCCAACGCGACGACGACAAGGCGGGCGAAGGATCGCCGGCGCTTGCTCTGTCCCTCCGCGTGTGCGTTCGGCGGAGACGGGTTCGCGGCATCGCGACGCATGGCTTCACCTCCCTGGACGAGCTTTCAGTCTAGCCGGCGATTGTTTCAGCGCTGTTTCGTCGGCACCCGCGAGAAACGGCGGCCGCCACGTCATTCGGTCGGCGCCACGAAGCGGACCACGGCGCCCTGCGCCTGCAATTTGGCGACGATGTCCGCGACCTGATCCTTCGGCAAGGCCGCCGCGGCGAGACGCACCCGGTACAGGCCGCCGGCGCGCGGCCCGTCGACCACCGTCAGCTTGTTCGCCGTGAGGAACGTGGTGACGTCGGCCGTGCTCGCAGCCGGATTGAAGCTCATCAGCGCGTAGGTGCCGGGCGCCGACGCCGCCGCCGGCGGCCGCGACGCCGTCTGATAGCCGCCCCCGCCGCGCTCGCCGACATACATCGAGGCAAGCAATCCGGCCTGCAATGCGATGGCAACGGCGGCGCCGATCGCCGAATAGGCGAGCGTGCGCGGCGACAGCGCCGAGAATCGCTCGCTGATGAACCCCATCAGGGAGAACCGCGGCGCCGCCGCCTTGGCCGGGCCGCTCTCCGCCTCGATGCCGGCGAGGAGCTTCTCCATCGCGCGCGCCGAGGGCGCGCCGAGCGTCTCGTTGAGATGGATCGTTTCGCCGAGTTCCTCTCGCGCCAGCGCGAACCGGCGCGCCAGCTCCGCATCCTTTGCGATGGCGTCCTCGACACGCTGCGCGTCGCGCCGGTCCAACGTCCCGGCCGCGTGCCACGGCAGCAGCTCTTCGATTTCCTGGCGCTCTTGCGCCGCATCCTTCACGGTGTTCATGGCCAGCCTCGATCAACCCCCGCGGATTTGAGAAGCTCCGACAGGCGCTTGCGGGCGTAGAACATGCGGGTCTTCACGGTGTTCTCCGGAATTCCCACGATCTCCGCGACCTCTTCCACCGACTTCTCGTGATAATAAACGAGGTCGATGATTTCGCGGTGTTCCGCCGAAAGCGACTTCAGGCACTCTCTCAGAATCTCGCCCTTGTCCTTTTTCTGGATGGCTTCCTCCGGGGTATCCGAAGTATCCGCCACCGCCTGCGCCGTCTCGTCGTCCAGGGCCTCGTCCGTCCGCTTGCGCATCGCGGACAAGGCCTTGAACCGTGCGATTGCGAGGAGCCATGTCGAGACCGCCGATCGTCCCTCGAAGCGTCCGGCTTGCCGCCAGACATCCAGGAACACCTCGCTGATGAGGTCCTCGGCGGCGGAAGCGTCGCCGATGAGCCTCAACACGAACCGGTAGACACGCACATGGTGCCGCGCGAACAGCACCTGCATCGCAAGCCGATCGCCACTGGCGATCCGTCCGATCAGAACTTCATCTGATGTCGTCTGCATCGGGCGACAATCGGCTCAAGGGGTTGGTCGCGGCGACCCCGAAGAAGGTTCAACCGCCCGCCCCGATTTCCCGGGTTGGGCGGTGCCTTGGTGCCGCCGGCCCTAAATGTCCACCGAAAGGCCATGTTTCGCAAGCCGCAGGTCCCGGCCGGCCCGGACCGGTCGCGGCGCCGGCACGTCCGGACGGTTGACGCCCGCTCCGGCGCTCCTACCGCTTGCGGCGAAGCGGCGGCGTCTCGGCGGCGCGGGGCCTCTGCGTGTCCTCGTCGATGACGAAGCAGCGGTAATACCGTCTCTCGTCCGCCCTGTGGCGCCTCGCGCAGCGGTCGAAGGGCGCAAGGTCCTCGACGTTCCCGTATTCCAGGTACGGCGCGATGACGTAGCGCGTCTCCCCGCCCGGGCGGCTGCCGAAGCGGTCGATCGTCCCTTTCAGCTTCGGATTGATCTCGATCAGCGCGTCCCGCAGGGCTTCGCCCTGGATGAAATTGTCCGGCAGTTGATCGAACGGACCGTCGAGATGGTTGTTCACCGCGACGTTGCCCTCGTAGACGCCGATCAGGATTTTGCGGTTGCGCTTCTCGTCGCGATAGAAGGCGAAGCCGGTACGGTGACCGATGACGATCCGATCGGTCATCGGGGAGGCAAAGAACTTGTCGGGGACCGGCTCGGTCTCGTCGAGGATGTAGTGGAACGCCTTGATCCGCGAACTGTAGACGAGGAAGAAGCGGATCGCGGAATCGTCGAACACCGGCCCGATGAAGCGCTCGCCGGGCCCGAGCAGGCCCGCGGGCGGCTGCACTTTCGAAAGATCGTTCAAGGCGAAGAGCACCGAGCGCCCCTGAAACGTCACCCGGTACAGCAGCGGCTCGACCTTCTCGACGGTGACGCCGTCCCCGGCACCGAACAATGCGTGGTAGAGCTTGTCCTTCTCGGAATCGCGCCAGGCCGTCGTCTCGATCTGGTAGGTGAAATGCACCTTGCCTTGATCGCGCGTCGCGTTCTCCAGGCGGATATTGCCCATGTAACGCACGCCGCGATCGTAGAAGCGGAAATAGGAATAGTTCTCGGTCGGGTAGACCGTCACTCGGTCGGGCAGGCTCTTGAGCACGAAGGCGAAGGTCGCCTTGATGTCGTCGACGTCGAAATCGGCGGTCCGTCGAAGGTCCGCGACATAATCCTCGTGCATGATCAGCTTGGTGGGCTCGGCGCGCGCGGCCGGCAGCGCCAAAACCAAAACGGCGAGAGCCGCCGAGACCCTACGGACCACGATACGGACCATGCTGCGCACCCTTGTTCCATGGTCCCCGTTTTCGCGGGGACGGCGCCCAGCGGCTCTAGCACCCATGGCGGCGATTTGATACGCCGATACAGTCCCGCCAACCGTCCGGCGAACACACGATTTCATGAACGATCCTCAGCGCGCCGGCGCAACCCCCACCCCGCGATCCGCCACCGCCCCCGAACTGACGGTCGTGGTGCCGACGTTCAAGGAACGGGCGAACGTGCCTCTCGTGGTCGAGAAGGTCGCGACCGCGCTCGCCGGGGTGAACTGGGAGATCGTCTTCGTCGACGACGACTCGCCGGACGGCACCGCCGACGCCGCCAAGGCCATCGGTGAGAACGACGCGCGCGTGCGCTGCATCCGCCGCGTCGGCCGGCGCGGGCTCGCCGGCGCCTGCATCGAAGGCATGCTGGCGAGCGGCGCCGCCTTTGTCGCCGTCATGGATGCCGACCTGCAGCACGACGAGACGCTGCTCGCCGCCATGCTGCGGCACCTGCGCGGCGGCGATTGCGACATCGTCATCGGCAGCCGGTATCTCGCGCAAGCCGAAGCCAACGCCGACGGCCTCTCGGAAACGCGCCTGCGCGGCAGCCGGGTCGCCACCATGCTGACGCGCCGGCTATTGCATGTCGACGTCACCGACCCGATGAGCGGGTTCTTCATGTTGCGCCGCGACGCCTTCGATCGGCTCGCGGAACGGCTTTCGACGCAAGGCTTCAAGATCCTCGCCGACATTCTCGCGTCGGCCGACGGCAAGCTGCGCGTGCGCGAACTGCCCTACGGTTTCCGCACGCGGCTGCACGGCGAGAGCAAGCTGGACAACCAGGTGGCGCTGGATTTCCTCGGCCTCCTGGTGACGAAGCTCACCGGCAACGCGCTGCCGGTCCGCTTCGTCAGCTTCGTCATGGTCGGGGCGATCGGCGTCGGCGTCCATCTTCTGACGCTGAAGGTCGGGCTGAGCGTGCTCGACCTCGGCTTCGCGCCGGCGCAGACGCTGGCGACTTTCGTCGCCATGACGAGCAACTTCTTCCTCAACAACGCGGCGACCTATCGCGATCAGCGCCTGCACGGGGCCGCGATCGTCAAGGGCCTGCTGACCTTCTACGTCATCTGCGCCATCGGGGCGCTGAGCAATATCGGCGTCGCCACATGGCTTTATGCCAGCGAGCCGGTATGGTGGCTCGCCGGCCTGCTCGGCTCGTTCGTGGGCGCGGTGTGGAACTACAGTATCTCTGGCCTGCTGGTGTGGAAGCAGCGCTAAGCCCGTCACAAGAAAAGAGCTGTTCACGATGAAAAGCCCCTCCCCCACCCTGCGCGGCGCCGACATCATCACCCGGACGCTGGACCGCGCCGGACTGCGCACCGTCTTCACGCTCTCTGGCAATCACATCATGCCGGTGTTCGACGCCGCGATCGGCACCGGACTCGACCTCGTGCATGTGCGCCACGAGGCGGCGGCGGTCTTCATGGCCGACGCCTATGGGCGGCTGACGCGACGGCCCGGCGTCGCGCTCGTCACCGGGGGCCCCGGCCACACCAACGCGGTCTCCGCGCTCTATACGGCGCTGGCGGCGGAGTCGCCGCTGATCCTTCTATCCGGCCATGTCGGCCGCGACGAGATCGGCCGCGGCGCGTTCCAGGAGCTGCGCCAGGCGGACTTTGCGGCTCCCGTTACGAAGGCTTCGTGGACCGCCGAGAGCGTCGCGGCACTCGGCCACGATCTGGCGAAGGCGGCCCGTATCGCCACCTCCGGCCGGCCCGGCCCGGTGCATATCAGCCTCCCGTTCGATCTTTTGGAAGAGGAAATCGCCGACGGCGCCGATCTTTGGCCGGAGGCCGCGGCTTTCGCGCCGCTGCCGATGCCGCTCTCCGATATCGCGGCCGACGCGACGCATGCGGCCCTCGCGGCGGCGCAGCGCCCGGCGATCCTGGTCGGGCCGACGCTGTGCGACGCACCGGGCAAGGCCTTGCAGCAAAAGCTTTCCGACATCACGCATGCCCCCGTCGTCGGCATGGAGAATCCGCGCGGGCTGAACGACGCGACCAACGGCGCTTTCGCCGAAATGCTGCCGCGGGCCGACCTCATCGTGCTGCTCGGGCGCCCGCACGACTTCGCCATCAAGTTCGGCAAGCCGCCGTTCGTCGATGCCAATGCAAAGTTCGTCGTCATCGATCCCGACGTCGCGCTGATCGAACGAGCGGTGCGCGAGCAAGGGGAGCGCGCCGTGCTCACCGCCGTCGCCGATCCGGTCAGCGCCGCGCGAACCTTGATCGCGCGCGCGCCGCAAAATCCGAACCGTTCGGCGGCGTGGCGCGACGAGGTTGCCGCGGCGATCAATTACCAGCCGCCGGCCTGGGCGCAGACGCACTCTTGCGCGGCCGGTCCGCTGCACCCGCTCGACCTCAGCCGCGCCGTCGCGCCGGTCATCGACGGCAATCCCGATGCGATCCTGATTTGCGAGGGCGGCGAGATCGGACAATGGCCGCAAGCGTTCATCCGGCCGCGCCGCCGCGTCGTCAACGGCGCCGCCGGCCCGATCGGCGGCGCGATTCCCTTCGCGATCGCGGCGCGCGTCGTCGAGCCGGAAGCGCCGATCGTCGTCATGATGGGCGACGGCGCCTTCGGCTTTCATATGGCGGAATTCGAGACGGCCGCGCGCCGCAACCTGCCCTTCGTCGTGGTGCTCGGCAACGACGCGGCCTGGAACGCGGAGCGCCAGATCCAGATTCGCGAATATGGAAAGGACCGCGCCGTCGGCTGCGAACTCACGCCCGCACGTTACGATCAGGTGGTGCAGGCGCTCGGCGGCCACGGCGAACTGGTCACGAAGCCGGACGAGCTCGGCCCGGCGCTGCGGCGCGCGCTGGCAAGCGGCAAGCCCGCCTGCCTCAATGTCGCGATCGAGCGCGTGCCGGCGCCGACCATCCGGCGCGCCTGAACGTCCGAAAGAACGGAGAAACCGATGACGTCCGCCGATCCGCATGCCCTGCCCATCATCGACGGCGCGACGCGATTGTTCGCGATCGTCGGGCATCCGATCGCGCAGGTGCGCTCGCCGCGCGTGCTGACGGAAAAGCTGCGGGCGCGCGGGCTCAACGACATCGTCATCCCGGTGCACGCGCTGCCCGACACATTCGATGAGGCAATGCGCGGACTGATGGGGCTCGGCAACCTCGACGGCCTCATCTTCACGGTGCCTTACAAGGTGCGGGCCGTGCCCTACGCCGACACGCTGTTGACCACGGGCCGTCAGGTCGGCGCCATCAACGTCCTGCGCCGCGAGGACGACGGCACCTGGACCGGCGACATGTTCGACGGCCGCGGCATGACGCGCGGCCTCGCCAACCAAGGCGACGACGTGCGCGGCCTCTCGGTGCTGCTGCTCGGCGCCGGCGGCGCGGGCAGCGCCATCGCCTGCGCGCTCGCGGAAGCGGGAGCGAAGTCGGTCACGCTCTACGACATCGACGCTCCGAAGGCGCGCGCTCTCGCCGAACGGGTCGGCGGGGCCTTTCCTCAATGCAAAGTCGAGACGGGCGGCCCGCGTCTCGCCGGCCACGACGTGCTGATCAACGCGACGCCTATCGGCATGAAGGATACGGACGGCCTGCCGGCGGATGTCGGGCCGCTCGACGGCGTGAAGATCGTCGGGGACGTGATCGTGCTCGCCAAGCCGACGCCGTTGCTGCGCGAAGCGCAAGCGCGCGGCTGCCACACCATGGACGGCATCGGCATGCACACGGGACAGGCGGACGAAATCGTGGATTTTTTCCGGCCGCGAGAAAAATAGAGGCGACCGCGCGCATTCCTCCCCCGCTCACGAGGAGCACGGAAAGAACACCCTACCCCCACAGATCCTTGTAGTTCGGGAATTTCGACAGCGTCTTATCGTTGTGCGTCGGCTCGAGATAGGGCAGCGCGCGCGCGAGGCCGAAGTTGATCAGCGGCGACGTGTGCTTGACGTAGAGGTCGAGCGGATCGAGCACATGGCGCAGGTGCAGCTTCGGATCGTAATTGAGCCCGCTGCTGCGGAACCACTTGTAGCCGTTCTTGATCGCCCAGTTGACGATATCGCGGAACGCCTGGTGATAGAGGTGCAGCTTCAGCGCGACGTCGTAGTCGAAGCCGATATATTCGCCATAGACCGCGTCTCCGTTCACCATGCAGTAGGTGAAGGCGACGATCTTGCCGTTCTGGCGCCAGAGGAAGAAGCGCACCTTCTCCGGCATCCGCTTCGCGAGGCCGAGGAAGAATTCCTTGCTGAGCTTCTCGAAGTGCAGCTTCGAGCGCGCGTAGACGGCGAGATAAAGCGGATAGATCTCGTCGATATAGGGCGCGAGATCGTGCACCACTTCGAGCTTGATCGGATCGAACTTCTCGGCCTGGCGGAATTTTCGGTTGAGGTCGCGCCGCTGCCAGCCGGTGAGGCCGCGGCGGGTGTAGTCGTCGAAATCGGCGTAGTCGATGCTGAGCTTCGTCATCGGCATGCTGGGCACGCGGGTGAAGCCCAAGTCGCGCAGAGGCGCCATCGCATCGCGATATTCCGACGGAAACTCCTTGAAGACGACGAGGCCGGCGCGCTCGCGCTTCGCGTGGTCGAGGATCGCTTGCGCGATCAGCGGCGCATGGCTGCGCTGCGCGGTCGCATCGTCGCCGTCGAGATGGCCCTCGCCCGCGACGCTGCCGACCATGACCGTGCGCATGGTGAGAAACCGTGGCCAGAGTTTGCGCACGCGGGCGATCAGCGTCGAAATCCTTTCGCCGGTGCCGGCGAGCACATCCTGATCGAGGAGAAAGAACGGCTGCACGGCGATCGCTTGATCTTGCGCGTCGCGCACGACGCAATAGCGATGCGCGAATTCCGGATGCAGCGTATCCTCCACCAATTCGTAGTAGCGCCGGTCCTTGCGCTGCCCCGCGAACGCCGCGTGCCAATACGGCAGCCCGGCAAGCTCCTCGCGGCTGACGATGTCCGCGCGCACGCCCGGCGCAGCCGGCGGCCGCGACTCGACCGTCCGCGGCGCCTCGCTCGCGCGGGGCGCGAGCAACACGTCTGAAAGCATACTCATAGAAATCGAAACCGTTCGAAGGCAAAACGCGCACGGGTCCGTGCGCTGGACAAGGCTAGGAAGCGCGCGCCTTCATCGCGTGCTCCATCAAGTTCTTTCCAAGCGACCAGGCGGCGCCCGGCATCTTATGGCTCGCGGCAATCACATCCTCAAAAGAACGCGCGATACGATCACAGTCTTCGTCTGTAACGATAAGCGGCGGAAGAAGTTTCACGGTGTGGCTGGCGTGGCCGGCCACTTGAGTCAGGACCTTGTGATCCTTGAATAACGGAATCGTGATGAGCTGGCAGAACAGCCCCTTGTTCGCCGCCTCGATGAGGTTCCAGGAGGCCTTGAGCTTGAGCGAGCGCGGGGGTCCGAACTCAACGCCGATCATCAGGCCCTTGCCGCGCACGTCGCGCATGAATTCGTAGCGCGGCATCATCGCGTTGAACGCAGCCAGCAGGCGCGCGCCCTGCGCCGCCGCGCGCTCGACGAGCTTTTCGGATTCGATCACCGAAAGCGTCGCAAGGCCCGCCGCCATCGCGAGGTCGTTCTTGCCGAACGTGGAGCCATGCACCACCGCACGGTCCATGCGGTTGAACAGCTTGTCGAAAATCCAGCGCTTGGTGAGAACGGCGCCGACCGGAACATGCCCGCCGGAGAGCGATTTCGCGAGCAGCACCATGTCTGGCTCGACGCCCCAGTGCTCGACGGCGAGGAAGCGGCCGGTGCGCCCCATCCCCGTTTGAATCTCGTCGGCGACAAAGACGGTGCCGTATTTCGCGCACAGCGCTTGCGCCTTCGCGAGATAGTCGTCGGCGGGAAGGTTGACGCCCTTGCCTTGGATCGGCTCCACGAAGAAGCCGGCGACCTCGCGGCTGGACAGCGCCTGCTCCAGCGCGGCGAGATCGTTGAACGGCACCGAGACGAAATCCGGCAGCAGCGGCCCCAGCCCGTCGCGAAAGATGCCGTCGCCATTGAGCGAGAGGGCGCCGTAAGTGAGCCCGTGGAAGGCGTGATCGCAGAACGCGATCTTGCCGCGGCGGGTCGCGGCGCGCACGAACTTGATCGCCGCCTCCACCGCTTCCGCGCCGGAATTGGCGAAGAACGCCTTGTCGAGATATGGCGTGTAGGCGAGCAGCCGCTCCGCCAGAACGCCGGCGAGCGTCGACACGTCCATCTGCACCAGGTTCGGCAGTTCGGCGTCGAGCACGCTTTTCAGCGCGTCGCGCACTTGCGGATGGTTACGCCCGATCGCGAACACGCCGAAGCCGCTGAGAAGATCGAGATACTGCGCCCCAGCGCGATCGTAGAGATACTGCCCACTGCCCCGCACGAACCCCGCGTCGTAGCCGATGGTCTTGAGCACCCGCACCATCTGCTCGTTGAGATGGTGGGTATGCATCGAGAACCGATCGGCCTCCCGCTCGGCGAACAGCGCTGCCATATCGAGGCTCATCCCGGAATTTTCTCCTTTAGCCGGCCGCGACCAAATCCCGGCCGCAATTTACCGCAATGAGGTACCGCTCGCTGCAATGCGGGAACGTTGATCCAACCATACAGTTATTCAGCGACACGAGGATTTTGCAGTGCTGGCACCACGGTATTTTCTTCCGATCTTGGGAATTATGGCGTTAACGGCGCAGGCATCGGCGGCGCCGCCTTCTCCCGTCGGAGAATGGCTTGTGGCAAATGGCCATGCCCGGATCAAGATCGATCAATGCGGCAAGGACGTCTGGGGCGTGATCTCGTGGGAAAGCAAGCCCGGCGGCGTCGACAGCAACAACCCCGATCCTGAGAAGCGCGACCGACCGATGCTCGGCATGCCGATCCTGCTGGACCTTAAGGCCGGCGAGGAAGGCCGCTGGGAGGGGCAGGTCTATAATGCCGAGAACGGCCAGGTCTACGACGCCAGCATTCGCCTTAAGTCACCGGAAGTATTGGAGATTAAAGGCTGCGTGCTCGGCTTCCTATGCGGCGGCGAGGACTGGACGCGCTTCCACGCGCCGGAAGCCGCTCACGCCCCGGCTCCGCGCGGCGGCAAACCCGCGGGCCGTTCGGCCGCAGCCAAATCGGCGGACGGCAAGGCCGCCGATGGGTCGATCGACGTGTGTCAGAGTGTTGCGACGGCGACGGGCGTGCCGATCGAAACGCTGGTTCCGCAGGCACATCCTCATCCTCCAGCGCATAAAAAGCGCTGATCGGCGTGCGTATTTCCAATCCTGCGGCGTTAAGCCTAAGAAGCGTCGCCGCATAAATGGCGCAATGTTGCCTTATTTTGCCACATAGCTCGCGTGCCCGCGCGCAAAATTGAAACGGCTAACGTTTCATCTCTCCCGTTGAAGCCCTAGATGCAGGCGACGGAAGAAGTGTCGCAAGCGCGGCGCGCGCGAAGATGAACCAGGATGCGGTCGGTCGAGGTCGAGTAACAGGGTGTGTTGATGAAAGTGGTCCTGGCCCAGCCGCGCGGATTCTGCGCCGGAGTGGTGCGCGCCGTCGAGATCGTCGAGCGTGCGCTCCAGCAGTATGGCGCGCCGGTCTACGTTCGCCACGAGATCGTGCACAACAAGCACGTCGTCGAAAACCTGAAGACCAAGGGCGCCCGATTCGTCGAGGAACTCGACGAGATTCCGGCCGGCGCCGTCACGGTGTTCAGCGCGCACGGCGTGGCGCGCTCGGTCGAGGAGGAGGCACGGGTCCGTCAGCTTCCGGTGCTCGACGCCACCTGCCCGCTGGTCACCAAGGTCCACAATCAGGGCAAGCGCTACGTCTCCCAGGGACGCACGCTGATTCTGATCGGCCACGCCGGCCACCCGGAAGTGGAAGGCACGATGGGCCAGATCGAGGCTCCGGTGATCCTGGTGCAGAACGAGGACGACGTCGCCAAGCTCGACCTCGCCGACGACACGCCCGCGGCCTACATCACCCAGACGACGCTGAGCGTGGACGACACCAAAGGCATCATCGCTGCTCTGGAGCGCCGTTTTATCGACATCGTCGGGCCCGACACCCGCGATATCTGCTACGCAACGCAGAACCGGCAGGCGGCGGTGCGGGACCTGAGCAAGGTCGTCGACGTCATCCTGGTGGTCGGCGCCAAGAATAGTTCCAATTCGAACCGTTTGCGCGAGATCGGCGCCGAGGAAGGCGTGCCGAGCTATCTCATCGCCGACGGCAACGAGCTCGATCCGGCCTGGATCGGCGGCGCAAACGTGGTAGGTATCACCGCTGGCGCGTCGGCGCCGGAAGTGCTGGTCGACGACGTTATCGACGCTCTGCGTCGCATCGGCCCGGTGGAAGTCACGACCCTTCCCGGTCGCGAGGAGCGCATTGAATTCCGTCTGCCCGTCGCGTTGACGGGATCGAGAAAGGCGACACCGCAAAAAGTGTCCGTAAGCTAGAAAGCAAGAGAATGGCCATTCCGTTCTACAAAGAGATCCGCATCGGCGCCTATCTGCTCAAGCAGAAACTGATGGGCCGGAAACACTATCCGCTCGTGCTGATGCTGGAACCTTTGTTCCGCTGCAACCTCGCCTGCGCCGGCTGCGGCAAGATCGATTATCCCGCGCCGATCCTCAATCGCCGCATGACTCCGCAGGAATGCTGGGACGCGGCGGAAGAGTGCGGCGCGCCGATGGTCGCGATCCCCGGCGGCGAACCGCTGATCCACAAGGAGATCGGCGAGATCGTCAAGGGCCTCGTGGCGCGCAAGAAGTTCGTCTCGCTCTGCACCAACGCGCTGCTGCTGGAGAAGAAGCTCGATCTGTTCGAACCGTCGCCGTACCTGTTCTTCTCCGTGCATCTCGACGGCCTCAAGGGCCATCACGACAAGTCCGTTTGCCAGGAAGGCGTGTTCGACAAGGCGGTGTCGGCGATCAAGGCGGCGAAGGCGCGCGGCTTCACGGTCAACGTCAACGCCACGATCTTCGACGGCCATGCCCCCGAGGACATCGCCGGCTTCCTCGACTTCACCAAGGAACTCGGCGTCGGCGTCTCGATCTCGCCCGGCTACGCCTACGAGCGCGCGCCCGACCAGGAGCACTTCCTCGCGCGCAAGAAGACCAAGGAGCTGTTCCGCAAAGTCTTCGCGCTCGGCAAGGGCAAGGGCTGGAACTTCATGCATTCCGGCCTGTTCCTCGACTTCCTCGCCGGCAACCAGGAATATCACTGCACGCCGTGGGGCATGCCCACGCGCAACATCTTCGGCTGGCAGAAGCCGTGCTACCTGCTCGGCGAAGGCTACGCCAAGACCTTCAAGGAGTTGATGGAGACCACGAACTGGGACTCCTACGGCACCGGCCGTTACGAGAAGTGCGCCAACTGCATGGCGCATTGCGGCTACGAGCCGACGGCGGCGCACGCGATGATCTCGAACCCGTTCGAGGGTCTCAAGGTCGCGCTGCGCGGCATCAGGACGGAAGGCGAAATGGCGCCGGAGATTTCGCTGGAGAACCAGCGTCCCGCCGAATACGTCTTCTCACGCCATGTCGAACGCGAGCTCGCGGCGATCGAGAAAACCAAAGCCGGCACCGAGAAGACGGCGTCCGCGGCGTAACGAGCCGAAAGCGGCGGCGCTGTCCCGCGCCGCCCGCATCAGCGCGATCATCTGAACCGGATCGCCCGCGAGGCCGCCGAACACGGCGGCCAGGTCGACCTTGCCGTTCGGCTTCAACGTGTGCTGCGCGAGCGGCGGCAGCGCGCGCGAGGCCGGATCGCAGATCGCCCGCAAGGCAACGATCGGCAACTGATGCCGCGCCGCGAACTCCGCCGTGACGTGCGACTCCATGTCGACCGCCGCCGCGCCCGTCGCGTCGCGCAGCTCCGCCTTCGTCACCGCGTCGAGCACGACGGCTTCGACCCCGGCGAGGCGCCCGAGCGTCGGCGCGTCGGGATATTTCTCCAGCGAGGCGGCAAGCGATTCCACGAGCCCGGGCGTACTCTTCCAGCGCCGGCCGGTCGCCGCGACCTCCGTCGCGACCACGAGGTCGCCGGGACGCAACGCCGGGTCGAGGCCGCCGGCGAGCCCGAAACTGATCACCGCGCGCAATGCCCGCCCGTCGACCGCGTCGAGAAGGGAGCGCAGCCGCTTCGGATCGCCGCCGCTGCAGATCGTGATGACCCCGGGGCCCGCCGCGATCCGCGCCTCTCGCGCGAGCCCGGTCACAGCGAGCACCGGCCGTTCGTCAGATGTGGTCACGTCGAGCATCGGGCCGATCAATTCCAACTACATTCCGTACGATACGGTGGTCGCATTCGCACGTTTCAAATTCCTAAACCGCGCCAGCGCCCAAAGCGGGAAGAACTTCCGGTAACCGTGGTAACGGAGATAGAAGACACGGGGAAAGCCCGTGGCCGTGAACAGCTCTTCGTCCCACAAGCCATCCTTAGCCTGAGTCGCGCAGAGATAGGCTATGCCTTTCTTCACCGCCGGGCTGTCCACCTCCCCCGCCGCCATCAGCGCCAGCAGCGCCCACGCGGTCTGCGAGGCCGTGCTCGGCGCCCGCTCATAGCCGCGATAGTCGAGCTTGTAGCTCGCGCCGTCCTCGCCCCAGCCGCCGTCTTCGTTCTGAATCTTCGCGAGCCACGCGGCGGCCTTGCGCACCTCCGGCGCCTTCAGGTCGACCTGCGCGGCGTTGAGCGCGCATAGCACCGACCAGGTGCCGTAGATGTAGTTCATGCCCCAGCGGCCGTACCAGCTCCCGTCCGCGAGCTGCACGCGCTTGAGATAGTCGACGCCGCGCGCGAGCCGCGGGCTCGTCTGAACCGTCTCGCCGAGTTGCGCCAGCATCGACACGCAGCGCGCCGCGACATCCTCCGTCGGCGGGTCGAGCAGCGCGCCGTGGTCCGCGAACGGGATGTTGTTCAGGTAGGAATAGGTGTTGTCGGCGTCGAACGCCGCCCAGCCGCCGTTCTTGCTCTGCAGCCCCTCGACCCACTCGCGCGCGCGCGCGAGGGCGCCGTCGTAAGCGCCGGGCCTGAAGTTCGACGCGCGGTCCATCGCCATCGCGACCACCGCGGTGTCGTCGAGATCGGGGTAATGCGGGTTGGCGTACTGAAAAGCCCAGCCCCCGGGGCGCACATTCGGCCGCTGCACCGACCAGTCGCCCTTGACGTCGAGCACCTGTAGCGGCTTGAGCCAATCGAGGCCGGCGCCGACCGCCTTCTCGGCCTTCTCGCCGCCGACTTCCAGCAGCGTATGCGCCATCAGCGCCGTATCCCAAACCGGGGAGACGCACGGCTGGCAGTACGCCTCGTCCTCCTTGATGACGAGCAGCTTGTCGATCGACTTGCGGGCGATCGCGCGATCCGGGTGATCGGGCGGATAGCCGAGCACGTCGTACATCATCACGCTGTTGGCCATCGCCGGATAGATGGCGCCAAGCCCGTCCTCGCCGTTGAGACGCTCCTTCACGAACGCCACGGCCTTCTCGATCGCGCGCTTGCGCGTCGCCTTGGGAAAGAACGGCTCGGCCGCGCGCAGAACCTTGTCGATGATCGCGAAGGTGACGAACCAGCTCGCCTTCTGATGCGGCGCCTTGTGCGGCGGCCCGACGCTTTCCGGCGGCTCGAGGAACAGCTCGTCCACCCGCACGCCGAGCGGGTTTCGCGCGCGCGGCTTCAGCGCCTGCAGCACCAGCAGCGGCACGATCACCGTGCGCGCCCAATACGACACCTTGTCGAGGTGAAACGGGAACCACTTCGGCAGCAGCATGATCTCGACCGGCATCACCGGCACCGCGCGCCACGGCACCTGGCCGTAGAGCGCGAGCAGCGCGCGCGTGAACACGTTGGCGTTCACGGCGCCGCCGCGCGCGTGCACCGCCTCGCGTGCCCGCTTCATGTGCGGCGCGTCGATGTCGTCGCCGATCATCTTGAGCGCGAAGTAACCCTTCACCGTCGCGCTCATGTCGAAGTCGCCGGCGTGGAACAGCGGCCAGCCGCCATGCGTCCCCTGGATGCGGCGGATATAGGCGGCGATCTTGGCTTCCAGTTCCTTGTCAACCGGCTCGCCGAGATAGTGCTTGAGCAGCACGTATTCGGCCGGGATCGTCACGTCCGCTTCGAGCTCGAACACCCAATGCCCGTCGTCGCGCTGCAGATCGAGCAGCGCGTCCGCCGCGCCGGCGATGCGCTCCTCGAGCACGGCCGCCGAAGGCTCTGAAAGGGAACGCGGCGGGGCCGCCGCTGCCATGGTCTGCGTTTCGTTCATGCGTTTGCTTGCGTCACAAGTTCGGCGGCGCGATGCCCGGAGCGGATCGCGCCCTCGATGGTGGCGGGAAGGTTCGTGGCGGTCCAATCGCCGGCGAGGAAGAGATTGCGCCACCGCGTCGCGGGCCCGGGACGTTTGGCGTTTTCCTCCGGCGTCGCCTCGAAGGTGGCGCGGCGCTCGCGTACGATCTGCCATGCCGGCAGCGGCGTGCCGTCGAGCCCGGCAAGGGTTGCGACCTCGCGCCAGATCTTCGCGGCGAGTTCCTCGCGCGGCAGATCGGTGAGCGCGCCGGCATCGCTGATGGTGACGGACAGCCGGCCGGGGAAAGCGAACAGCCACTCGACCGTCGCGTTGACGACGCCGATCAGCGGCGGCATTCCGGGCGGCGGATCGGCCTTGAAATGCGCGTTGAGGATGGGGCGGAATTTGGTCGGGACGCCGACCTCCGGGAGCAGCGTGCGCGCGCTCCACGGCGGCACCGCCGACACGACCGCGTCACCGGCGCCCAGCGCGACCGTCTCGTCGCCGAAATCGAGCGCGCGCGCGCGATCGCCCTCGAACGTCACGCGCCGCAACTGCCGTTCGAAACGCACGCCGGCGCCCTTCGCGCGCAGATACGCGAGCGCCGGCGTCACGAACGCCTCGCTCAAGCCGTCGCGCGCGATCAGCGGCCGGCACGCGGTGCCGCCCGCGAGCAGCGTCTCGCGCACGATCGCGCCGGCGAGCGCCGCCGATCCCTGCTTCGGGTCGATGTTGAGGGCAGCGATCAAGAGCGGCCGCACCAGATTGTCGTAGAGGACACCTTCGCACCTTATCCGGTCGCAAACAGTCTCGTCGGGGCCGGCCCCGAGCAGCCGGCCGAGCCTTAGATAGTCACCCGCCCGGGTCTTCGGAACCCGTGCGTCCGGCTTGAAAATCCACCATGGGAACCGCGAATTTCCGAGATTCAGCGCCCATCGCGCGCCGCGCTTGAGGTCGGCGAAGGGAAACACCGCTTCCGCCGGCCCGGCCATATGCGCCTCGCCGCCGACGGCGCGCAGGAACGCCAGCGCGTCGCGGTTTCCCGACAGCAGCAGATGGTTGCCGTTGTCGATCGTCATGCCGATGAAGGGATCGTGATACGAGCGGCAGCGCCCGCCCGCCTGCGCGTTCGCCTCGTGCACGACGACCTTGGCGCCGCGATCGACAAGCCGCACGGCCGCGGACAGTCCGGCGAGCCCGCCGCCGATGATGTGAACGGTTCCGGTCATGTCAGACGATCGCGTAACGGAGAAGGATGCCGAGAAGCGTCGGCTTCGGGATGCGCACGCGCTCGCGCGGGAGCGCCCATCCGCGCGCCACCATGCCGTCGAGGATGCGGCGATAGACTTCCGCCATGATGCGCGGCGCGCGCACCGCACGGCGCTCGCTTGCGCGCAGGATCGTATCAGCCTTGGCGAAATGATCGCGTGCGCGCTCGACGACCATGGCGCACGCCGTCCCGAGAGCGGGCTCTCTCGTCACCGCCGCCGGATCGGTGCCGGTGATGCCGGCGGCATGCAGCGCCTCGCGCGGCAGATAAAGCCGGCCGATGCCGGCGTCCTCGTCGATGTCGCGCAGGATGTTGGTGAGCTGCAACGCACGCCCGAGATGGTACGCGAGCTCGCGGCCCGGCGCTTCCGGCATGCCGAACACGCGCACCGAAAGCCGCCCGACCGCGCTCGCCACGCGGTCGCAATAGAGATCGAGCGTGTCGAAATCCGGCGCGCGGATGTCTTCGTGCGCATCCATCTCCATGCCGTCGATCACCGCGAGGAAATCCTCCCGGCGCAGGTCGAACTGCCGCGTCACCCGCGCGAGCCCTTCGAGGCCGCGCGGCGGCGAATCGGTGTAGAGCGCGTCGATGTCGCGCCGCCACGCGGCGAGCCGCGCCACCCGCTCGCCTCGCGGCAGATCGGAATCCGCGATGTCGTCGACGCGCCGGCAGAAGCGATAGATTTCGAACATGCCTTCGCGCTGCGCTTTCGGAAGAATGCGCATCGCGGCATAGAACGAACTGCCGGAAGCCACTTTTGCGACATCCGTGGTTTGGCTTTCGACGACAGCCACTGCCTGATTCACCTGTCAAAATTCAGCGCGCGGAAAGACGGCTGCCGAGGTGGCTACCAAGGCGGCCGGCAAGCCCGCGCGCAATTCCCAGCACGCCATAGCCCAGGAAGGCCGGTTTGCCGAGATGCACGCGCTCGCTCAAGGGATCGCTTTGCGCGAGCGTGGCGGTGAGACGCTCCGCCACCCGCTGGATCACTGACACTTCCAGCGCCAGTCGTAAATCCTTGATCTGCGACGAAAATACGGCGCTTTGCCGCAGCAGGCCGGAGGTCCGGGCCGCGAGGCCGCCGAGACAGGCCCGCAGCGCCGGCGGAGCCTGCGGCAGCCCCAGGTCCTCGACCTTCGCGCCCGCCGCCGCCAGGGCCTCGAGCGGGATATAGACCCGGTCGAGATTCCTGAAGTCCTTCCCGCAGTCCTGCAAATGGTTGATAACCTGCAGCGCGGCGCACAGCGCGTCGTTCGCCGGCCAGGTGTCCCGGCTTTCGCCGTGCACATCGAGCACGAAGCGCCCGACCGGCATCGCTGAATAGCGGCAGTAGTGGATCAGTTCGTCCCAGTCGGCGTAGCGCGGCTTGGTGACGTCCATCCGAAACGCGGTGAGCAGATCCTGCGCGTGCAGCGTATCGAGGCCACGCTCGGCGAGCGCGAGGCGCAGCGCGACGCCCGCCGCCTCCGAGCTGTTGTCGCCGATGAGATTGTCCTCGAGATGATCGAGCAGCGCGAGCTTCTCGTCGGCGGAGAGCGTCGCGTGATCCGCGATGTCGTCGGCCGTGCGCACGAAATTGTAGAACGCCAGGATCGCGGGCCGATGCCGCGGATGGATGAGATGCGAGGCGACGGGAAAGTTCTCGTCGCGATGCCCCTTCCCGGAGCGGAGTTCTTGCGCCTGCGTCATCCGCGCGACGACACGTTGGCTTGCACGCGTCCCTTCCATTGGCCGCCGCGTCCGGACATGTACTGAAAGCCGGAATCGAGCGTGTAGAGCATGTAGAGAAAAGCCGTCACCGGCAGCGCCAGGCCCCACAGCAAAGAAAGCTTATAGAAGCGCAGCATCGGCTGGAACGACAGTGCCATCAGCATCCAGGCGGCGAGGCCGCACCACTGTGCGGCGCCATGCGCGAAGATCGCAAGCAATGGCGGCGCGAGATAAGTCAGCGCCATGCCGAGCGTGGTGCCGGCGAGCAGCAGCGGCGAATAGTTGAGCTGCGCGTAAGCCGAGCGCGCCACCATGCGGCGGAAATCGTCGAGCCTCGGATAAGGGCGCACGCTGCGCACGCGGTCGGTCACGCCGAGCCAGATCGGCCCTTGCCTCTTCATCACGCGCGCCAGCGCGCAGTCGTCGATCAGCGCGCCGCGGATCGCCGCGATTCCGCCGGCCGCTTCGAGCGCGTCGGCGCGCACCAGCATGCAGCCGCCGGCCGCCGCCGCCGTCGCGTTCTTCGGCCTGTTCACCCAGGGAAACGGATAGAGCATCTGGAAGAAATAGATGAAGGCGGGCACATGCGCACGCTCGGCCAAGGTCTCGCAGCGCAGCTTCGCCATGAACGACGTGAGCACGAGCTTGCGGCTCTCCGCTTGCGCGACGAGCCAGGCGAGCGTGTCGGGCGCGTGCGTGATGTCGGCGTCGGTGAGCAGGAGATAGTCGACGGGCCGCGCCATTTCGAGCGCGGCGGCGACGCCCTGGTTCACGGCCCACATCTTTCCCGTCCATCCGGCCGGCAGCGCGCTGCCGCTGACGATGATGAGCGCGCTGGCCTGCCCCGTCTCCTGCGCCGCCGCGCGCGCGACCGCCGCCGTGCCGTCGGTGCTGTTGTCGTCCACCAAGACCAGCGTGAAAGTCCCGGCATAGCTCTGCCGCAGCAGCGAGCGCACGGTCGCGCCGATCCCTTCCGCCTCGTCGCGCGCCGGCACCACCGCGACGACCCGCGGCCAGCGGCGCGGAGCCGGCGGCTGGCCGGCGTCGCTCTCGCCGTTGCGCCAGAACCCGCCCCGCGCGATGACGAGATAGAGCCAGACGCCAAGGGTCAGAATGCCGATCAGCAGAATCATGGTTCAGATGGGTTGCCCTTTTGGAGCTCCTCCGGCCGGCCGGAACGAGCCATTGCGCGTCGCATGCGAGCAAACATAGTCATGCGCCGCCGCTTCGCAGCAGCCTGTAGCACAGGGCGCCGCGGCGGCCCACCTCGATACCGCATCGGGATTAGCGCGGCGTGAACGCGCCCCGCCGCCCGGCCCAGCCCCCTACAGCCCTTCCAGCGTGAGATAGACGCCGAGCAGCAGCAAGCCGGCGAAAAACACGCGGCGGAAGGTCTCGACGCTCATGCGCTCCCGCACATGCTGGCCGGCGATCATGCCGAGCAGCGCCGGGATCAAGGCCAGCAGGGACAGACCGAGAGGCGCCACCGAGGCGGTAAAAGCGCCGTGCCCGTATAGACCCACCGCCAAGGCAATCGTCGAAACGGTGAACGACAGGCCGAGCGCCTGGATCAGATCGTTTCGTTCCAAATTCAACGCTTGCAGATACGGCACCGCCGGGATCACGAATACGCCGGTCGCCCCCGTGGTCAGTCCCGTCGTCACGCCGATGAGCGGCGACAACCAGCGCTCATGCGCCGGCCGCACGGAAAAGCGTACCGACAGGAGGCCGAGCGCGGCGTATATTGCGAGCGCCACGCCGAGCGCAATCAGCGCCCGCCCCGAATGCGCGCCCGTCAGCATTCCGGCGCCGCCGACGGTGCCCACGACGACGCCCACCATCATCGTCCACAGCCGCTTCAGCAGCCGGCCGAACGCCGGGCCCGATAGCAATTGCCAGACATTGGTGACGAAGGAGGGAATGAGCAGCAGCGCCGCCGCCTGCGCCGGCGGCATCAGCGTGGCGAGGAGCCCCATGGCGACCGTCGGCAATCCCATGCCGACCACCCCTTTGACGGCGCCGGCGAGCAGAAAGATGCCACCGGCGGCGATCCAGATCGTCACATCATCCGTCACGGCGTGCGTCCCGTCCGTCATCTCGATACATGCGACGCAACTTGACCGCGCCTGCCCCGCCCCACAATCTGGAAGTTGCGTTTGCAGCCTTCGGCCAAGCCGAAGGCAAAAAGGGACGCGGAGGATGCGTTTCGATCTCGTCGATCTGCGGCTGTTCCTTTTCGTCGCCGAGACCGGCAGCATCACAAGCGGCGCGACGCGCGCCGGGCTCGCGCTCGCCTCCGCCAGCGCCCGCATCAAAGGCATGGAAGACGGCCTCGGCGTGACCCTGCTGGAGCGCCAGCGGCGCGGCGTTACGTTGACGCCCGCCGGCCACGCGATGGTGCACCATGCGCAGAGCGTTCAGAACCAGATCGAGCGGATGACGGGCGATCTTGGCCGATACGCCAAGGGACTGCGCGCGCAGGTGCGGCTTTTGTCCAATACCGCAGCCGCGGCCGAACTGACGCCGGACATTCTCTCAGCCTTCCTGTCACGCCACGCGCATGTCGATATCGTTCTGGAGGAGCGGCCGAGCCATGCCATCGTCGAAGCGATTGCGAGCGGCGCGGCCGATCTCGGCATTGCGGCGGCTTGGGCCGGGCTCGGTCATCTGGAGCAACGTCCGTTCCGCATCGACCGGCTCGTCGTCATCTCGGCGCGTAAGCGCCGTTCGATTGTAGGTCGCCGCGCCGTTGCGTTCGAGGCGGTCGCGTCACAACCTTTCGTTGGCCTCAGCCCGGGCAGCCCGCTACAGGAGCATGTCATCCGGCATGCCGCGCGGCTCGGGCATCACCTGAATTTCCGTGTCCGCCTCGCGAGTCTGGAAGCGGTCTGCCAACTCGCAGCCGACGGTATCGGCGTCGCCGTCGTGCCCGAAGGCGCCGCTCGCCGCTCAGCGCACGCCGCGCGGTTGCATCTTGCCCCGCTCAAGGACGCCTGGGCGACCCGGCGCCTGTTGCTTTGCACCCGGGCTTTCGACGGTCTTTCGCCTCACGCCAAGCTCCTCGCGGACGCGCTCGCCCCGCTTGAGTGACCGCGGCGCTCGCCCAGCGGAGCCTCCGTTTTCCCATTGTCACGCGGCAAATTGTCGGACATCGTACGTTTCGGAACCGACGCCGGACAACGTGCGCATCGGAAAATGCCTTGGGAGGAACGAAGAATGGACGATCGCGAGTTTGGCTGGATCAGCCGCCGCAAAGCGCTTCAGCTCATGGGTATCGCCGGCGGAGCCGCCGCGTTCGGCACCGGCCTCCTGCCGGAGCGTGTCTTTGCGCAGTCGCGCAAGGATACGCTCGTTCTCGGCATCGACATCAGCGATACGATCACGCTCGATCCCGCGCGCGTCGCGCAATACACCTCCCCGATGACGGCGGCCGCCGCCTACGACGCGCTCGTCACGATGAAACCCGGCGAATACATCAACGTCGCGCCCGCGCTTGCGACCAAATGGGCGCGCACGCCCGACGGCAAAGGCTGGCGCTTCACCATCCGCGACGGCGTGAAATTCTCCACCGGCAACGTCATGACGGTCGAGGACGTGAAGTGGTCGTTCGACCGCCTCATGAACCTGAAGGATCAGCCGTCGCAATACATCGCGCATGTCGACCGGGTGGAGATCGTCGACAAATCGACGATCGACATCATCATGAAGGAACCGAAAGAGCCGCTGCTGACGATCCTCGCGGCGCCGGAATTCGTCGTGCTGGAGCGCGCGGTGCTCGAGAAGCACGGCGGCACGGCGGCGGCCGACGCCAAGACGGCCGACAAGGCGGTCACCTGGCTCAACGGCAATTCCTGCGGCACCGGCGCCTACCGCATCACCGCCTGGGAGCGCAACGCGCAAATCCAGCTCGTGCGCAACGAGCATTACTGGCAAGGCAAGCCGCCCTACGCGCGCATCGTCATCCGCCACATCAGCGACGGCGCGGCACAGCTTCTCGCCATTCGCCGCGGCGACGTCGACCTCGCCTTCAATCTCATTCCCGAGCAGATCGCCTCGCTCAAGGAAGAGAAGAACGTGCGCCTCGCGCCGCTCGAGAGCCTCGACTTCGTTTATATGGCGCTGACTCAAAACGCCGAGTTCAACAAGGCGCTCGCGGTGAAGGAAGCGCGCCAGGCGATCGGCTACGGCATCGACTACGACGGCATCATCAATGCGATGCTCGGCGGCGCGGCGCTGCGTCCCGCCCACTTCCTGCCGATCGGCGTGAGCGGCTCGACCAAGGAGATCGCCGCCAGGATCGGCTTCAAGCACGACCCGGCGAAGGCGAAGGAACTCCTCGCCAAGGCCGGGCTTGCCGACGGCTTCGAGTTCGAGATCGCTTACGGCAACGCGGCCGTGCAGGGCGTGACCTATCAGGAACTCGGGCAGAAGATTCAGTCGGACCTCTCCAAGATCGGCATCAAGGTGAACCTGAAGCCGATGGATCAGGTCAACCTGCGCACCGAATATACGACCGGCAAGTCGAAAGGCGGCGTGCTCACCTTCTGGAATCCGCCGGCGGTGGAGAACCAGCTGTGGGCGTCGGCGGTCATCAATCGCGTCGCCAAGCGCGTGCACTGGACGGTGCCGCCGGAGATCGTAAAGCTCACCGCGGAAGCCTCGCAGGAGACGGACGCGAAAAAGCAAGCCGATCTCTGGGTGCAATGGCAGGAGAAGCTGGTCGATCAAGCCAACCATTTCATTCTGTTCCAGCCCGTCTATCAGATCGCGGTGCGCAACACCGTCAAGGATCTGCCGCTGACGGCGGCGGGATGGATGCTCGATCTTCACGGCGTCACCCCGGCCTAGCGGCGCGCAAAATCGGCGGCGCGCCGTGCGCCGCCGATTGCGATTGCCAGCCCTCCGCTCGCATCACATACTTCCACGCGATGCTTACGCCCGGCTCGCCGCTCGGAGGTATTTTTACGCGGAGTTTCGCGAGACGCGCGGGACGGCCGCGCGCCGACGCGCCTTTGAGGCCGGCACAAGGATGCAGCGGCAAGCCGGCGCCGGCCTGATGCTCCAGAGGGCGGCCCAGGGGGCGGTCCTCGGGACGTTTTCGAGCGACGGAGGTTCCGGTTCGCGTGATGAAAAGGCGGCTCCATCAAAAAACTAGAGCGACGAACAAACATATGACATCATACAACGCCTTTGGGAGGAGTCGTTGGCTATGACGCGGGTGACACTCCAGCGGCGCCGACCGCGCGCCACGCAGAGCGGATAGCCGATGCCGCGTTACATCGTATCGCGCATCGGTGCCGCGCTGGTGATGGCGCTTCTGGCCACACTCGTGGTCTTTCTCATCTCGAACACGGTGCCGGGCGACCCGGTGCTGGCGCAGCTCGGCGACATCGCCGCCTCCAACAAGGAATTCCTCGCCGAATGGCGCGCGAAATGGGGGCTCGATCTGCCGCTCTGGCAGCGCTATCTCATCTTCCTCAAGGGCCTGTTCCACGGCGACCTCGGGATTTCCATTTCCTCGCAGCGCCCGGTGCTGGAGGATATCCGCAGCTACGCGCCGGCGACGATCGAGCTCGCCACCGTCTCCTTCATCCTCTCGATCCTGATCGGCGTGCCGCTCGGCATCATGGCCGCGGTGAAGCGCGATAGCTGGATCGACCACGTCGCGCGTTTCATTTCGCTGATCGGCGTCTCCTCGCCGACCTTCTGGCTCGCCTTCATCATGCTCGCGCTGTTCTACGGCGAGTTGCAGATCGCGCCCGGCCCCGGTCGGCTCGACGCCATCGCCATCGCGCCCGAGCCGATCACCGGATTGCTGCTGATCGATTGCCTGATTACCGGCGACTGGGCGACGCTGCGCGATGCGGCCGCGCATCTGGTGCTGCCCTCGATCGTGCTCGCGGCGGCCACGCTCGGCCTGGTGACGCGCACCACGCGCGCCGCGATGCTCGACAGCCTGAGCCAGGAATATGTCCGCGTCGCCCGCGCCAAGGGCTTGAAGGAGCGGCGCATCGTCGTCGGGCACGTCCTGCCGAACGCGCTCATCCCGGTGGTGACGCTCGGCGGCCTCGCCTATGCGCAACTGCTCACCGGCGCGGTGCTCACCGAAACGATCTTCTCCTGGCCGGGGCTCGGCCGCTACACCTTCCGCAGCGCCGCCGCGCTCGACTTCCCGGCGATCATGGGGATCACCCTCGTCGTCGCCATCACCTACCTCGTGATCAATCTCCTGATCGACATCAGCTACGCCATCCTCGACCCGCGGGTGGTGCGATGACGGTCGTCGATCAGAGCACAGCCGCCTCGGTCATCGACAACGTCAAGCCGCTGCTGTCGAAGCGGCGGCGGCAGTTGCGGCGCTACTTTCTGCCGGGGCTCGGCCTGGCGATCGTTTTGGTCTGGATCCTGATCGCGGTCTGCGCGCCGCTCATCGCGCCTTACGCCCCCGACATCGTCGACGTAACCAAGCGGCTGAAGCCGCCGTCGGCGCAGCATTGGCTCGGCACCGACTCGCTCGGGCGCGACGTGTTCTCGCGTCTCCTCTACGGCGCGCGCGTCTCGCTGTTCACGGGCTTCGTGGTCGTGCTCGTCGGCGCCGCCATCGGCACGCTGGCCGGAGGCATCGCCGCTTACGCGCGCGGCCGCACCGAAGAACTGATCATGCGCCTCACCGACCTGGTGCTGTGCTTTCCCCCGATCATCCTCGCTCTCGCCATCGCCGCCGCGCTCGGCATCGGCACCACCAACACGATCATCGCGATGCTGGTCGTCTGGTGGCCGAAATTCGCCCGCCTCGCCCGCAGCCTGGTGATCGTGCAGCGCTCGCAGGAATACGTCGAGGCGGCGATCGTCGTCGGCCTGAAGCCGTCGCGCATCCTGCTCCGCCACATCATCCCGAATTCGGTCGGCCCGCTGATCGTTCTCGTCACCCTCGACGTCGGCAACGCCATCATCACCTTCGCCGGCCTCTCCTTCCTCGGCCTCGGCGTGGTGCCGCCGACGCCGGAATGGGGCTCGATGGTCGCGGAGGGCCGCGAACTCGTGGACCAATGGTGGGTCGCGACCTTCCCTGGCATTGCCATCCTGACCATCGTGCTCGGTTTCAACTTCTTCGGTGACGGCGTGCGCGACTGGCTCGATCCGAAATCGAGGCGGCGCTGACATGGCCGACACGCTCACCAAGGCGGGAGACGCGAAAGCGCCGCCATCGAAGACCGAGCCCGTGCTCGACGTGCGCGGCCTCAAGACGCAATTTTTCACCGACGCCGGGATCGTGCGCGCCGTCGACGGCGTGAGCTTCAAGGTCGGCGCCGGCGAGACGCTCGGCATCGTCGGCGAGTCCGGCTCCGGCAAGACCATGGCGGCGATGTCGCTGATGCGTCTGCTCGAGGATCCCGCGCGCATCGTCGCCGGCGAAGTGCTGTTCCAGGGCCGCGACGTCCTCAAGATGACCGACAAGGAACTGCGCGCGCTGCGTGGCGACGGCATCGCCATGGTCTTCCAGGACCCGATGAGCGCGCTCAATCCGGTGCTGCGCATCGCCAAGCAGCTTGCCGAGATCATGGTCGTGCACGGCAAGTTCGACGAGCGCCAGGCGCTCGACCGCTCCGTTTCGCTGCTCGGCCGCATGGGCATCACCGCGCCGGAGCGCGCGGTGCAGAGCTATCCGCATCAGTTCTCCGGCGGCATGCGCCAGCGCGTGATGCTCGCCATGGGCTTCAGCAACGATCCGGTTCTGCTCCTCGCCGACGAGCCGACGACCGCGCTCGACGTGACCATCCAGGCGCAGATTCTCGACCTCATCTCCGAGCTCAACCGCGACTTCGGCGCGGCGATCGTCCTCATCAGTCACAACCTCGGCGCCATCGCCAGCGTCTGCACGCGCGTCATCGTGATGTATGCCGGCGAAGTGGTGGAGGAAGGTCCGTCGCAGGCGATCCTCTCCGACCCGCGTCACCCTTACACCTGGGCGCTGATCAACGCCGTGCCGCGCATCGACCGTCACGTCGCCGGCGAGAAACGTCTCGTCACCATCGAGGGCGTTCCGCCCGATCCGCTGGACTACCCGAAAGGCTGCCGCTTCGCCGCGCGCTGCCCGTTCCGCATCGCCAAATGCGACGAGCATCCGGAGCTTGAGGAAATCGCGCCCGGCCGCCTCACCCGCTGCTGGGTGACGCAAGCCGGCGAGCCGCTGCCGAAGCCCGAAACGACGAAGGATGCGCTGCCGGAGACGGAAAGCCGTGTGGACATCGCCCCGGCATCATCGGCGGCAGCGGTCAACGGCAAAAAAGCTGAGCCCATCCTCGAAGTGCGCGGGCTCGTAAAGCATTTCCCGCTGCCCCGCGATACATTCTTCGGCGCGCAGCGCGTCGTGCATGCGATCGACGGCGTCGATCTCGAACTGGCGCGCGGGGAGACTGTCGGCCTCGTCGGCGAATCCGGTTGCGGAAAGTCCACGCTTGCGCGCCTCGTCGCGCGCATCCACGAGCCGACAGACGGCGAAATCCGCTTCGAGGGAACGGACATCGCGAACGCGCCGCAGTCCGTCATCCGTCCCTTGCGGCGGCGCATGCAGATGGTGTTCCAGGACCCCTACAGTTCGCTCAATCCGCGCATGACGGTCGCCGAGATTCTCGCCGAGCCGCTGAATTTCCACGGCGTGACGAGATCGGGCGCGGAGACGAAAGCGCGCATCGCGGAGTTGCTCGCGACCGTCGGTCTCGCGGCGAAATCCGCCGAGCGCTTCCCGCACGAGTTCTCGGGCGGGCAGCGCCAGCGCATCTCCATCGCGCGCGCGCTCGCCGTGCGTCCGGACTTCGTCATCGCCGACGAGCCGATTTCCGCGCTCGACGTCAACATCCAGGCGCAGATCATCAACCTGCTGATCGACCTGCGCGAGAAGTTCGGCCTCACCTATCTCTTCATCGCGCACGATCTCGCGGTGGTGCGCCACATCTCCGACCGCATCGTCGTGCTTTACCTCGGCAAGGTCGCGGAGGTCGCGCCGGCGGACGCGCTGTTCGACGCGCCGCTGCATCCCTACACGCGCTACCTGATCTCGGCGGTACCGATCCCCGATCCCGACGCGGAGAAGCAGCGCCCGCGCCTGCCGCTCGTCGGCGAGCCGCCGAGCGCGATCGACCCGCCTTCGGGTTGCCGCTTCCGCACCCGCTGCCCGATCGCGCAGGCGATCTGCGCCGAAGTGCCGCCGCCGCTCACCGCGCACCGCAACGGCCACTTCGCCGCCTGCCATTTCCCCGGGCAGTTTTAGATTTCCGCCGTCATTCCGGGCGAGCGCGAAGCGCGAGACCTGGAACGCAGAGTCCTCAACGGCGCGGGGGAATGCGACATCGCGTCGTTCCGGCTCCGGGTTCGATCGATCCTCATCGAGAGCACGATGATTCTGGGTTCCGGCTCGCGGCGGCTGCGCCGCCTTGGCCGGAATGACGACGGAGGCTTGACGCGCTATAGGAAAATATGCATATCGAGGTGTGCTCCACCGCGTCTCGAGGCGATGGAGCAGCGGCTTCGAAAGGAGCCGCGATGGAGCGCCGGGAGGCGCTGGGTCTCCGATCGCAAGGAGGCCCGCGCGCCCCGGATCAGGCTTCGCAACCCTGGTCCGAATCCGGCGCGCATGAGCGGGTCTCGCAAACCCGCTGAGGGGCCTCGCAAGCCCCTGGCGCCTCCCGGCGCTCCATCCCCCTTTCGGGGAAACGGAGAAAGGGACCCTCGGCGCGCCCGGCGCCGTAAACCTCGGGCCGATGATGCGTGCCTCTACCCTCCCTTGTCTTCACGCCGAAGACCGCGACGAGCAAACGGGCGATCCTCAATTTCCCTTGAGCAGCCGCCGCGCGATCACGACGCGCATGATCTCGTTCGTACCCTCGAGGATCTGGTGCACGCGAAGATCGCGCAGATAGCGCTCGACCGGATACTCCTTGATGTAGCCGTAGCCGCCGTGCAGTTGCAGCGCATCGTTGCAGACGTCGAAGCAGGCGTCGGTCGCGAAGCGCTTCGCCATGGCGCAATAGGTCGTCGCCTGCGGATCGGCGGCATCGAGCGCGGCGGCCGCGCGATGCACCATCAGCCGCGCCGCGTCGAGTTCCGTCGCCATGTCGGCGACGCGGAACTGCAGCGCCTGGAATTCCGCCAGCACCTTGCCGAACTGCTTGCGCGTGCCGAGATGCGCGATCGCCGCCTCGAGGCTGGCGCGCGCGCCGCCGAGCGAACAGGCGGCGATGTTGATGCGCCCGCCGTCCAGGCCCTTCATCGCGATCTTGAAGCCCTCGCCCTCGGCGCCGATGCGGTTGGCGACCGGCACGCGGCAGTTCTCGAAGATCACCGCCGCCGTCGGCTGGCTGTTCCAGCCGAGCTTTTTCTCCTTCTTGCCGAAGGAAAGCCCGGGCGTCCCTTTCTCGACGACGATGCAGGAGACGCCGCTCGCGCCCTCGCCGCCGGTGCGCAGCATGCAGACGTAAACGTCGCTCGCGCCGCCGCCGGAGATGAATGCCTTCGCACCGTTGACGACATAATGCTCGCCGTCGCGCTCCGCGCGCGAGCGCAGCGAACCGGCGTCCGAACCGGCGCCGGGCTCGGTCAGGCAGTAGCTCGCGAAGTGCTCCATGGTGGTGAGCTTCGGCAGGAAGCGGCGGCGCTGTTCGTCGCGGCCGAAAGTGTCGATCATCCACGACGCCATGTTGTGGATCGAGATGTAGGCCGCGGTCGAAGGATCGGCGGCGGCCAGTTCCTCGAAGATGATCGCGGCGTCGAGCCGCGTCAGCGCCGAGCCGCCGACGTCCTCGCGCACATAGATGCCGGCAAACCCATTGGCCGCCGCGGCGCGCAAGGCCTCGACCGGAAACGTGCCGTTCTCGTCCCACTCCGCCGCATGCGGCAGGAGTTCTTCCTGCGCGAAGTTCCGTGCGGTTTCCTGGAACGCCCGCTGGTCCTCGTTGAGCGCGAACACGCAAGCCTCGTTCGTTAAGCTGACCGACGACCTCTAACCTACAACCGCACGCGGTAAAATTGGACAAAGGCCGATGGCGGCTGGCCGTTCCCGAGACCCTTGCGGAGGTGTTGCCCTCACCGCGGACGGCAGGTGGCTTGAAAAAACCGTGATTCTACGCCATATAGCCGCCGCGAGCTGATGACCGGTCTTCGATTCCGGTCTCTTTGGGCCGCGTGAACGGATCCTGGATAACGGATTCGGCCCCCATCCGCTCGATAAACCGGCAGCCCAGACCGCGCGGGGTGTCCATACCACCCTCGTTACGTGCCCTCAGCGCCCATGCGCTGGGCATTTTTCGCTATGCAGAAAGTCACCCTTTGACCTCGTTTGATGGTTTCGGCCTTGCCGAACCGATTGCTCGCGCGCTTCGCGACGAGAAATACGTCACCCCCACTCCCATTCAGGCTCAAACCGTCCCGCTCGCCTTGGGCGGCCGCGACATCGTCGGCATCGCCCAGACCGGCACGGGAAAGACGGCGGCGTTCGCGCTGCCGATCCTGCACCAGATCCTCAAGACCCGGCGCGCGCCGGAGAAGAAGACCTGCCGCGTGCTCGTGCTCAGCCCCACGCGCGAACTCGCCGGGCAGATCGTCGACAGCTTCAAGGCCTACGGCCGCCACATGAAGGTCGGCGTCACCCTGGCGATCGGCGGCGTGCCGATGGGCCGCCAGGTGCGCGCCCTCATCGACGGCGTCGAGATTCTCGTCGCGACGCCCGGCCGCCTGCTCGACCTCGTGCGCGGCAATGCGCTGCGTCTGAACAAGGTCGAATTCCTGGTGCTCGACGAAGCCGACCGCATGCTCGACATGGGCTTCATCCACGACATCCGTCAGATCGTCGCCAAGGTTCCGGCCGAGCGGCAGACGTTGTTCTTCTCCGCCACCATGCCGCAAGCGATCGCACAGCTTGCCGGGCAGATGCTGCGCAACCCCGCCGAAGTCGCGGTGACGCCGGTCGCGACAACCGCCGAGCGCATCGAGCAGCGCATCGTGCACGTCGACCACGCCGCCAAGGTCGCGATGCTTTCGACGATCCTGAAAAGCGAGCCGATCGACCGCGCCATCGTCTTCACCCGCACCAAGCACGGCGCCGACAAGGTGGTGCGCAATCTCGCACGCGCCAACATCACCGCCGAGGCGATCCACGGCAACAAGTCGCAAGGCCAGCGCGAGCGGGCGCTCGCCTCCTTCCGCCAGGGGCGCGTACGCATCCTGATCGCGACCGATATCGCCGCGCGCGGCATCGACGTCGACGGCATCTCGCATGTCGTCAACTACGATCTGCCGAACGTGCCGGAAAGCTATGTGCACCGCATCGGCCGCACCGCGCGCGCCGGCGCCGACGGCATCGCCATCTCGTTGTGCACGCCGGACGAAGCGCCGTATCTGCGCTCGATCGAGAAGCTGATTCGCATGAAGATCCCGGCGACGGGGGAGCAGCCGCGGGTCCCGGCGCCTCACCATAAGCCGCGTAACAACCCGCACGCCGCCGGCCCGCGCAGCCATGCGCCGGGGCGCGACGGCGAACGCCCGACGGGAGAACGCTCCGGCCGCCGGCGTCGGCGCAGCCGGAATGGCTCACCCGGCCAAAAATCAGTTGAACACAGGCCCGCAGCGAAAGATGCTGCCGGCCAACACGCCCGGCGGCGCGGGGCGCAGCCGCACGGTCGCTCCGATCAACACCCACGTCCCTGAGCAACGGGAAAAAAACGATGGCGAAGGAAGAACTGATTGAGTTCGAGGGGCTGGTTCTCGAAATCCTGCCGGATGCCCGCTACCGCGTGCAGTTGGACTCGGGCCACGAGATCGTGGCCTACACCGCCGGCCGGATGAAGAAGAACCGGATCAAGACGCTCGCGGGCGACCGCGTCACCGTCGAGGTCTCGCCTTACGATCTCGGAAAGGGACGGCTCATCTTCCGGCACAAGGACGAACGCGCTTCAACCGGCCCGGCGCGTCGCCCGCCGCCGCGTCCGCAGTTCCGCAAGCGGTAGACGGCCCTTGAAAAAGAAAGCCCGCCATCCGGCGGGCTTTCCTATTTCCGTGATCGGGCTTTTCGGCGATCAGACTTCGCGAAGCTGATCGGCAGAACTTTTGCCGGTCCGGCGGTCCTGCGTCAGTTCGTAGGACAGCTTCTGCCCTTCGCGCAGGTTGGACATTCCGGCTCGTTCAACGGCGCTGATGTGGACGAACACGTCCTTGCTCCCATCATCGGGCTGGATAAATCCATAACCCTTTTGCGCGTTGAACCATTTCACAGTTCCGGTGCTCATGTAGTTCCTTTGACGATCGTAGTTTGCTTAGCCCCGATGCAAATAGAGGCGGTTGTCTCGAGGTTCAGGAAGTGGTCGTCAGTCAAGCACCAAGCAGAGCCTAGGGCGTTGGCCAATCGTCCGGGCCGAAACTTCGATCCGCAAAAATAGTCGTGAACGCGATTTTGCACAAGCGGCCCCGATATGCGCCGCTCGCGAACCGGATGGTCCAGCCGGAGCGCCCCGAATATTTCGCCCGGCGATCCGCTACGCGCGACGCGCCGGCGGCTCGGCCAGCCGGGTTAATAGGGTTGTCAGTTCACCATGCGGATCGGCCAGTTTTTCCATGATTGAGAAATGATCGTCGCCAGGCATCGGGATGATTTCCCCCGCGCGGCCGGCGGCGCGCCAAACCTCCCCATAGGCCTGGGATTGCCGCCGCAGCTCCGGCAGTTCGGCCGTCCCATAGGTGACGACGAGAGGTCCGGCACGATCCGGGATGGCGTTGATCGGGCTCATCCGGCGGGCTTCGGCCTCCGTGAGTTTCAGCTTTTCGTTCAAATAATTAAGCCGGCAAGGCTCGAGATCGAAAAGGCCGCTGACGGCAAGTCCGGCATCGACCTCGGGCAGGCCCATGGCCATCGCCGTCAGGTGCCCGCCGGCCGACCAGCCCGACACGATCAGTCGCCCCTGGCCGGCGCCGAGGCGCCCCGCTTGCGCACGCAGCCAGCGAATCGCGGCATGCGTCTCCGCCACGATCCCGGTCACGGTGATCTCCGGAGCGAGCGTGTAGCCGACCATCGCCACGTCGAAGCCGCGCGCCATCGGCCCCTCGGCAAAGACGGAGAAGTTTTCCTTGCGGCGATGCTGCCAGTAACCGCCATGGATGAAGACGAGCAGCGGCGCGCCGGACGCGCCGCAACGGAAGAGGTCGATCCGATTGCGCGGCCGCGGACCGTAAACGAGATCCATCCCGTCCGGATGGCGCGCGCGCAGCCGTGCGCTGCGCACCGTCCAATCCTCCACCATGGCGGCGCCTTGCGGAACGGCCGCGCCATTGTTGTAGGCGGCATCGAGCTGCGTGCGCGTCATGCCGCGCCAGATGACCGGCGCGGCCATGGCGCCATCCTCCGTCGGCTGGGTCATGATCAGACCGTCGCGATCGGGTTGGCCGGCGAGCCGACCGCCCCTGGCAGCCGCAGCGGCGGCGCGGTCAGCAGGAAGCGGCTGCGGCCGTGCGCCCGCAGCCACTCGGCCAATGGCGTCAGCAACCACAACTCTCCAAGGTTGACGCCGAGCTTGAACAGGCAGTGCTCATGCAGCGGAAGGTTCGCGCAGCAGCCTTCGCCCGGAAGCGACGGATGCGCCTCGACGGCGAAGTTGTCGGCGATGAGGGAGACCAGGCCGCTCTGCGTGATCCAGTCGAGCAGCTTGTAGTCGCGGCCGTTGAGCACCGCGCAGGTGTGATGAAGATCGTGCTCGCTCGGCTTCCCTTTCCTGTCCATCAGCATGCCGCCGAACCCGGTGTGCAGGCACACCATGTCGCCCTTCTCGACGGCGACTTTGTCGGCCTCCATCACTTTCATGAGATCATCGTAACCGACGACCTTACGCTCGCGGCCGTAATGCGCGGCGAGGTCGATCATCACGCCGCGCCCCTGGATGCATTTCGCGGCCATGTTCTCGACGCCGAGGGCATAAGCATGCGACGTCGAGCGCGCTTCGACCGTGTTGATGCCGCCGGCATCCTTGGCATCGCTCGGGCCGACGATCGCTTCCCCGCCACGATAACCGTTATAGAAAACGGGCTCCGGCTTGCCGTCTCCGTCGGCGTCGAACATCGAGCCGACATGCGCGAGACTGTCCCACTGCGACGAGTATTGCAGGTGAATGATGGCGACGTCGTCGTTCACGACATCGGTGGCGTTCGGATCGTCGCAGGCGGCGATGTAGTTCATGTTGACGCGGCCGTTGCGCAGCGTCGGCCGCAGCACCGGCGGATAACGCCGGGGATTGAGGAGATTGCCTCCGGGAAGATCGAGCGGCAGGCTGAGGCAAAAGGTGATGCCTTCGCGCACCTCGGCGACGCCCTGCTTCACTTTCTCCGCCGTCAGAAGATTCAAGCGGCCGAGCTGATCGTCCGGGCCAAAATCCCCCCATGTCGAGCCGTGAGGCCGCCGCTTCCAACGCGTCGATGCCGTCATCCGATCCTCCCCGTCCTGTTACTGAGCCGCGATATCAAAGGCGCGCTTATGGTGCTATCCTTCCCGTCTTGCACCCGCGGCACAAGTCGCCGGGCCCACCCGCATCCCTGCACTGCACATTCTCAGAAAATCATCGTCGGAGTGTTCAATGGACTATCGCAATCTCGGCCGCAGCGGGCTGAAGATCTCGCAACTTTGCCTCGGCACCATGATGTTCGGCGGCCCGACGGACGAAAAAACATCGGTGCGTATCGTCGGCAAGGCGCGCGACGCGGGAATCAACTTCATCGATACCGCCGACGCCTATACGAACGGGCACTCCGAAGAAGTGACCGGCCGCGCCATCGCGGCAAACCGCGATTCCTGGGTCCTGGCGACGAAGCTCGCCAACACGATCGAGAAAGACCCGAACGGCGGCGGCCTGTCGCGCAAGTGGGTGATGCGGGCCATCGAGGGAAGCCTGCGGCGGCTCGGCACCGACTACATCGACCTTTACTATCTGCATAAGGAGGATCACGCGACGCCGCTCGAGGAGACGGTGCACGCAATGGCCGACCTCGTGCACCAGGGCAAGATCCGCTATTTCGGCGTGTCGAACTACCGGGCATGGCGCGTCGCCGAGATCTGCCGCATCTGCGACAGCCTCGGCATCGACCGGCCGATCGCGAGCCAGCCCTACTATCACGCGCTCTACCGCTCGATCGAAACCGAGCATCTGCCGGCCTGCAGCCACTTCGGCCTCGGCGTCGTCACCTACAGCCCCCTCGCGCGCGGCGTCCTCACCGGGAAATACGATCCCGACGCGCCTGCTCCGGAAGGCACGCGCGCCGCGCGCAAGGATACGCGCATGATGCAGACCGAATGGAATCCCGTGACGCTGCGCGCCGCGCAGAAGGTGAAAGCCTATGCGGAGAAGCGCGGGACGACGCCCAACCATTTCGCCGTCGCCTGGGTGCTCAATAACCGCCTGATCACCGCGGCCGTCGCCGGCCCGCGCACCGAAGCGCAGTGGGACGATTACCTCGCCGCGCTCGACTTCAAATTCACCAAGGAAGACGAGGCCTTCATCAACGAGCTCGTCGTGACCGGCCATCCGGCGGCACCGGGCTATAACGATCCCGCCTATCCGATCGAGGGGCGTGTTCCGCGGACGGGGTAATTCGAAGTGTCGGGCCCGCGAAAGCGGGCATCCAGCAACCCCTGTCTCGGTTGAATCGCGAGACTGTGTGCGCACAGGGTCCCCGCCTTCGCGAGAAGAAAACGCCATAGAGCGGCTCAGCGCTGCAACAAAT
>JBDHSU010000014.1:0-45340 GCA_039808325.1 Variibacter sp.
GCCATCAATGTGCTGGCGATCAGATAGGCGATGACCACCCAGGGGATGAGACGCACATGGCCAAGGTCGCCTGCGATCAGGGGAAGGGCGGTTGCGACCAGTGTCTGGTCGGAGATCGCCAGAAACATCGGCAACGCGACCGACGGGAAGATGCGCAGGAAGAGGCTTTGCTTCACGAGGCCGCTCGCGATCGCCGGGATTTATCTAGAGCATGATCCCGAAAAGTGGACACCGGTTTTCGGAAAAGCATGCCCTCGGGCTCGACCCGGGGGATCATGCTCAAACAAAACGATAACGACGGATCTGTTTCAATGCCGTTGGATCGGACCTTGGAGGAAGCGGTGTTTTGCTCCCCCCGATCGCCCTATCATTTCGCGACCGTTCTCTGCGACCTCTATCGTATCGTTGACCACGAAAAGATGCGGTCAAGGAGCCCGCCGCCGCGCCTCGAGGACCGAAACGGCCGGCACAGGCTCTACCACCCGGCATGGGCTCGACCACAACGGCGAGGCGTGCGGCGAGCCGAGGACTGGATGGTCGCGAGCGCGTCGTTATTCCTCGCCCTTGCCGGAGAGTTGTTTGAGCTTGGCGAAGACGGCGTTGACGTCGAGTTCCTCGGCCGGCTTCTTCGCTTCCGTCTCGGCTTCTTCCTTGGCGGTGGTGACCTCCGCCGGCAGCAGCGTCACGCCCGGCTCGCTTGGAGCGGGCTTCTCCTTGGCGGCGCGCTGCACCTCAAGGTCGAGCTCGAGCTGCGAGCACAGGCCGAGCGTCACCGGGTCCATCGGCTGCAGGGTCGAGGCGTTCCAATGGGTACGCTCGCGGATCGCCTGGATCGTCGTCTTGGTGGTGCCCACCAGCCGCATGATCTGGGCGTCCTTCAATTCCGGATGGTTGCGCACGAGCCAGAGGATGGCGTTCGGGCGGTCCTGCCGGCGCGAAACGGGGGTATAGCGGGGGCCGCGCTTGGTCTTGGCCTGGGGGAGGCGGACCTTCGGGTCCGCCAGGGCCAGGTGAATGCTCGAATCCGCCTCCGCCGCCGCGATCTGCTCGCGGGTCAACTGGCCGGTCAGGATCGGATCCAGCCCCTTGATGCCCTGGGCGGCGTCCCCGTCCGCGATGGCCTTCACCTCGAGGGTATGCAGCTTGCAGAAATCGGCGATCTGGTCGAACGACAGCGCCGTATTTTCCACGAGCCAGACGGCCGTCGCCTTCGGCATCAGCGGTTGAGTCGCCATAACAATAATCCTTTTCCGCTCCGCCCGCCCCAAGGCGAAGCCTGTTTGTCATCAGAATGACTGGAAGTCGTTGGAATATAAGCACCATGCCCGTTGCTGTCCATCGGAAGTGCGCATTCGCTTGACAGCGGCGCGCCCCGGTTCCATTTCCAGGCCATGGAAAATGCCGCTTCCGCGCCCGTCAGGCCGCCGCTGAAAGTGATCCTATGCGCCCCCCGCAGCTTCTGCGCCGGGGTCGTTCGCGCCATCGAGACGGTGGAGCGGGCGTTGGCCATGTATGGCCCGCCGGTCTATGTCCGCCACGAAATCGTCCACAACCGCTATGTGGTCGAGAGCCTGAAGGCCAAGGGCGCGATCTTCGTGGAGGAACTCGACGAGGTGCCGGACACCGATGCGCCGGTCGTGTTCTCGGCGCACGGCGTCCCCAAATCGGTCCCGGACGAAGCGTCGCGCCGTAAGTTCTTCGCGCTCGACGCGACCTGCCCGCTGGTCACCAAGGTGCACCGCGAGGCCGAGATCCATCACCGCCGCGGCCGCGAGATCCTGCTGATCGGCCATGACGGCCACCCGGAAGTCGTCGGCACCATGGGGCAACTGCCTCCGGGCAGCGTCACGTTGATCGAGACGTTGGCGCAGGCCGACAGCTATGTCCCGACGGACGCCTCGAAGCTCGCTTACGTGACGCAGACGACGCTTTCGATCGACGACACCGCCGAGATCGTGGAGCGCCTGAAGCAGCGGTTCCCGGATATCGTCGGGCCGCACAAGGAAGACATCTGCTACGCCACCACCAACCGCCAGGAAGCGGTGAAGCAGGTAGCGCCACGTGTCGACCTAATGCTGGTCGTCGGCGCCCCGAACTCATCGAACTCGCAACGCCTCCGCGAAGTGGCGGAACGTTGCGGCTGCCCGCGCGCGTTCCTGGTGCAGCGCGCCGCCGATCTCGATTGGTCGGTACTCGCGAACGTCAAGACGCTCGGCATCACCGCCGGCGCTTCGGCGCCCGAGATCCTGGTCGAGGAACTGGTGGAGGCGTGCAAGGCGCGTTTCGCCGTCACGATCGAGACGGTGCTCGCGACCAACGAGGACGTGTTCTTCCCGCTGCCGAGGCCGCTGCGCGGCAACGAGGCGGCGGCCTAGCGATCGGCATTTATCAAACACCCAGAATTCGTCATTCCGCGGCGCGACCGTAAGGTCGCGAGCCCGGAATCCATAATCCCAGCGCTGCGGTGTATGGATTCGGGACTTGCCGCTTCGCGGCAATCCGGAATGACAATCTCGGCATATCCTGCAATCGTAGCCGGACGATCGAGCGAGAATCCCACTCATGGCCGTCTACACCGATGTCTCGGCGGAAGAGCTCACGGCGTTTCTCGCGCGCTACGAGATCGGCGCGCTTCTGTCCTACAAAGGGATCGCGGAAGGCGTCGAGAACTCGAACTACCTGATCCATACCGACCGCGGCGCCTATATCCTCACGCTTTACGAGAAGCGCGTTGAGCGCGGCGACCTCCCTTTCTTTCTCGGCCTGATGGAGCATCTTGCCGCCCGCGGCCTGAATTGTCCGCAGCCGGTGCGGGACCGAAACGGCGAAGCTCTCGGTGTCGTGGCGGGGCGCCCGGCGGCGATCGTCACGTTCCTAGACGGCATGTGGATCCGCCGCCCGTCGGTGTGGCATTGCGCCGCGCTCGGCGAAGCGCTGGCGAAACTGCATCTCGCCGGCCTCGATTTCCCCATGCGCCGGGCGAATGCGCTCTCGGTGCGAGGCTGGCGTCCGCTCTATCAGCGCGCGGAAGGGCGCGGCGACAGTTTGCGGCCCGGCCTCTGCGGCAAGATCGGCGAGGAACTGGCGCGCCTTGAAGCCGGCTGGCCGTCCGGCTTGCCGCAAGGCGTGATCCACGCCGACCTCTTCCCCGACAATGTCTTCTTCCTCGGCGACGCGCTGTCCGGCATCATCGACTTCTATTTCGCCTGCACCGACACCTTGGCCTATGACGTCGCCGTCTGCCTCAACGCCTGGTGCTTCGAGAGTGACAACTCGTTCAACGTGACCAAAGGGCGGGCGTTGCTGCACGGCTATGCCAAAATCCGCGCGCTGTCCGCCGCCGAGCAGGCGGCGCTGCCGATCCTCTCACGCGGCGCGGCATTGCGCTTTCTGCTCACACGGCTCGTCGATTGGCTCAACGTGCCGCCCGGCGCTCTAGTGAAGCCGAAGGACCCGCTCGAATATTATTGGAAGCTGCGTTTTCACCAGTCGGTGGACGACGCCGGCGCTTACGGGCTTGCGGCCTGATTTCGCATCATGAGCGTGGCGGACAAGAAGACCATCATCGGCGTCTATACGGACGGCGCGTGCTCCGGAAATCCGGGGCCCGGAGGGTGGGGCGCGATCCTGAAATGGGCGGGCCATGAAAAAGAGCTCAAGGGTGGAGACCCTCACACCACGAACAACCGCATGGAGCTGATGGCGGCCATTTCGGCGCTCGAGGCGCTGAAACGTCCGTGCACCGTCGATCTGCATACTGACTCGCAATATCTGCGCAACGGCATCATGCAGTGGATTCACGGTTGGAAGCGCAACGGTTGGCGCACCGCCGACAAGAAGCCGGTGAAGAACGTCGATCTCTGGCAGCGGCTCGACGCGGCGATCGCGCGGCACGACGTGCGCTGGCACTGGGTCAAAGGCCATGCCGGCCACGACATGAACGAACGCGCCGACGAGCTTGCGCGCGCGGCGATCGCAGAGATGCGTGCGGAAATGAAGGACGGCGAGGCGGGCGGGAAGGCTCGGCAATGAGCGCGCGCGGGCCTGGGTACGGGCCGCGGCGAGCATCCGGTACGCGCCGCCGTCACGAAATCGCAATGCAGGGGCTACCAGGTCCCCGCTTTCGCGGGGACGACACCTCAGTGAATCGGCGCGGGCACTGCGCTCACAGCGCCTTGAGGATATTCTCGGCACTGGTCACGTCGACCTTGCCCGGCGATTCTTCAATGTTGAGCGTTTTGACGACGCCGTTGTCGATCACCATCGAATAGCGCTTCGAGCGTGTGCCGAGGCCGTTCGCCGAACCGTCGAACGTCAGGTCGAGCGCCTTGGCGAATTCGCCGTTGCCGTCGGAGAGGAACTCCACCTTTCCCGCGGCGCCCGAAGCCTCTTTCCAGGCGTCCATGACGAAGTGGTCGTTGACGCCGGTGACGGCGATCATGTCCACCCCCTTGTCCCTGATCGCGTCGGCGTTCTGGATGAAGCCGGGCAGGTGGCTTTTGTGGCAGGTGCCGGTGAAGGCGCCGGGAACGCCGAAGAGAACGACCTTCTTGCCCTTGAAAAGTTCGTCCGTCGTCTTCCACGCTGGCCCTTCGCCCGTCATCACGCGCAGCTTTGCCGCGGGAATGGAATCGCCAACCTTGATGGGCATGAAAACGTCCTCCAATTGAACCAAGAACACGGCCGCAGAACCGCGGTCACGTCCCACTAGGTTAGTGGATGGCAGAAAAATGTGGAGTCCGATACCGCCGCGCCGATCAATCGAGCGGCGCGGCGACTTCGACGGCGTGTGAGCCGGACACGGCCGTGAGGGTGAGCGTCGTGCCGGGAATGCTCGTGCCGGCGGGAACGCCTTCGAGGTCGAAGGCGAACCGCTGCGTGCCGGCGGGGCCGCCCTCAACCGGTTTCGGCAGCGGCAGCGCCCATTCGGCGTTCGGCCCCTCCGCCAGAAGATCGACCGCGGCGCCCGCGGGCGCGGCGACGTCGACGACCACATGCGGCTTCGGCGTGCCGAGGCGTTGGACGTTCGTGATCGTCAGCGGTCCAGGCGCGCCGAGGGCCGCGTGGCGCGGCACGCGCGCCTCGCTCTCATCCAAGGCCGTGCTTTCGGCCGCCTGCGCGGGCGCAAGCGGGATTTCCAGCTTTGCTTCCGCCGGCACGCACAGCTTCTCGCAGATCGCGTAGTCGACGTCGGCGCGCAGTGTCGCCGGCTTGGCCGGGTCGACGCGCGTGACGTGAAGCGGGAAAACGACCGCGACTTTGTAGCCGATCGACGTGCCGCCGCTGCCGTCGTCGAAACGCGTCGGCGCCGGCCAGAGCATCGTCACGGATTTCACGTTGTCGGAGCGCGCGAAATTCACGCGCGGCGGCGCGCCGGAATCGCCGGGATAGCGCCAATAGGTTTTCCAGCCCGGCTTCAACGCGATTTCGAGGCCGGCGCGCAGCGTGGCGGCGTCCGCGCCTTGTTTGACGCCGCCGGCAATGAGCCGCGCCTTTGCGTATCCGCTATCGCTCCAGTCCGAGGCGTTGCGCGTCTGCGCGATCGCGGCGTGCGCGCAGACGAGCGCGGCGCAAGCGGGAATTATGGCGAAGACGTGGTGGGACCACCGAAAGCGCGCAAACATGCGACGTGGATACGCGCCGCGCGTGGCGGAAGCCATTGAAATGCCCGTGAACGCAGCCGAGAAAGGGCCCCCATCCTTGCATTCGCGTTGCATCGCGATAATCTTTCGATCATGGCTTCAGTGAAGAAAAAACCGGCGAAGCGGACGATGCGCGGCTATCTCGATGGCCAGATGCTGATCGCCATGCCGACGATGACGGACGAGAATTTCGCCCGTTCGGTCATTTACATGTGCGCGCATTCGACCGAAGGCGCGATGGGCATCGTTATCAACCAGCCGGCGGCGAACATCAACTTTCCGAAGCTCCTGGTGCAACTCGACGTGATCCCGGCGAAGGAAGCGATCCGGCTGCCGGAAAAGGCGGAGTCCGTACGGGTCATGAAGGGCGGTCCGGTCGAGACCGGTCGCGGCTTCGTGCTGCACACGGCGGACTTCTTCCTCAAGGATTCGACGCTGCCGATCGACGACAGCATGTGCCTGACAGCGACGCTCGACATCCTGGCGGAGATCGCCAAGGGCGGCGGCCCCGAAAACGCGATCCTGGCGCTCGGTTATGCGGCGTGGTCCGCCGGGCAGCTCGAAACAGAGATTCAGGACAACGGCTGGCTGCATTGCGCGGCCGACCCCGATCTCATTTTCGGCACCGATACGGACAAGAAGTACGACAAGGCACTGCGCAAGATCGGCATCAATCCGGCAATGCTCTCGAGCGAAGCGGGACACGCGTAATCCGCGTGCCCTCATCCTGACGAGCATCGCGCAGCGATGCGTCTCGAAGGATGGAGAAGGCCAAACGAGATTGCCGGGTCAAGCCTGGCCATGACGATCGAGAAGGCGCCAGTAGCTCGTGCGTCTTACCGCGCCACTTCGTAGGCGTGGCGGGTCATCAGTTCCTGCGCCTCGCGCGGCGTCATCGGCTCGCCGAAGACATAACCCTGCGCGTATTCACAGCCCATCTTGAAGAGCTCGACCGCGTCCGCTTCGGCCTCGGCGCCTTCGGCGACGACTTCCATTCCGAGGTCATGCGCGAGGCCGATGATCGATCGCAGGATCACCGGCCGCTTGCCCTTGCCACGCGCGCGCACGAAGGACTGATCGATCTTGATCGTGTCGAACGGAAAGCGCTGCAGATAAGCGAGCGAGGAGTGCCCGGTGCCGAAATCGTCGAGCGCGAGGCCCGCGCCGAGATCGCGGATCTTGCCGAGCATCTGTGATGCCTGCTCGGGGTTCTCCATGACGAGCGATTCGGTGAGCTCCAGCTTCAGCGTCCCGCGCGCCGGCGCGGATTTCGCGAAGACCGCGCGCAAGTCCTGGATGAGGTCGTGACGCAGGAGCTGACGCGACGAAACGTTGACGCTGGCGAAGATTGGCTCGGAGCTGCGCATCATGCGCTGCCAGTCGAGGAGTTGCCGCGCGGTGCGCTCCATCACGAACAGGCCAAGGTCGACGATCAGGCCGGTTTCTTCCGCGATGGAGATGAACTCGGCCGGCGGCAGGCGTCCCATGCGCGGATGGTCCCAGCGCATCAGTGCCTCGAAGCCGCCGATGGTGCGGTCCTCGAGCCGCACGATCGGCTGGTAGAGCAGCGTGATCTCGTCGCGCGCGAGCGCGCGGCGCAGTTCCGATTCCAGCGTCAGGCGGTCGCTCTTGCGCGCGCGCATCACCGCCTTGAAGGTCTCGATGCGGTCGCCGCCGAGGCGCTTGGCGTGATACATCGCGAGTTCGGCGTCCTTCAGGAATTCTTCCTTGCGCTGCGGGTCGTCGTCGACCAGCGCGACGCCGATCGAGGCGGTCAGCAGAATCTCGCGATCGTTGAAGGTGATCGGCGCGCGCAGCGTACGGCGGATATTGTCGGCGAAGGCGGTGATCCTCTCGGGCTCGCGCTCGGACATCAACAGCAGCCCGAACTGATCGCCGCCGATGCGGGCGAGCGTGTCCTGCGGCTTGAGCAGGCGGCCGAGCCGCCGCGCCAGAGTGAGCAGGATCGAGTCGCCGACCGCGATGCCGACGGAATCGTTGACCTGCTTGAAGCGGTCGATATCGATCACCATGGCGGTCGGGCGGATGCCGGAATCGGGATGCGCGAGCGAAAGCGCCGACTCGAGCCGGTCCATGAACAGTTCGCGGTTGGGCAGGCCGGTGAGGTTGTCATGCACGGCGTCGTGCAGCAGGCGCTCCTCCGCCGTCTTGAACTCGGTCACGTCGGTCAGGGTGCCGACGAGGCGCACGACCTCGCCGTCGGAGCCGACGATCGGCCGTGCCTTGAGGGCGAACCAGAGGTAATGCCCGGCGGCCGTGCGCAGGCGGAAATCCTGCGTCAGGCGGCCGCGACGCTGCTCGATGACGCCGTCGAGCGCGGCGCGGAAGCGGTCGCGATCCTGTGGATGCAGAACGTCGAGCCAGCGTGCGGCGGAGCCTTCGAGCGAACCGCGGCGCAGGCCAAGCAAATGCTCCGTCTCGGCGCTGGTGAACACCTTGTCGGAGGAGACGTCCCAGTCCCAGATCAGGTCGCCGGCGCCGGTCAGCGCCAGGGCGCGGCGCTCGACGTCGGAGACGATCGTATTTGTCGAGCCGCCGGCGAAGGCGTGTTGCATGACGGTGAAGCCGATCAGCATCACGATGAGGACGAGGCCGCCGAGCAGCGCCGGGCCGACGATGTCGTTGGTCACGACGCCGGTCACGGCGAGGCTCGCCGCGAACACCCAGACGAGCAGCAGAAACCATGTCGGAATCAGCAGCACCGCGCGGTCGAAGCCGTGCGCGGCGAGAAAGACGATCAGCGCGAAGCCCGCGACGGCGACGGCGGCGAGCGAGATGCGGGCGATGCCGGACGCGGCGGCGGGATCGTAAAGCGCGAGCGCGACCAGCGCGCCGAGAAAGAGGAGCCAGCCGGCGGTGATGTGAGCATAGCGCACATGCCAGCGATTGAGGTTGAGATAGGCGAACAGGAAGACGAGCAAGGTCGCCGCGAGAATGGCCTCGCCGCCGGCGCGCCATACGCGCTCAACCTCGGGACTGAGGTCGAACACCTTGCCCCAGAAACCGAAGTCGATGCCGATATAAGCGAGCACCGCCCAGCCGAGCGCCGCCGCGGCGGGGAACATGATGCTGCCCTTCACCACGAACAGGATGGTGAGGAACAGCGCCAGCAATCCCGAAATGCCGATGACGATGCCGTAGTAGAGCGTGAACGAGTTGATCTTGTCCTTGTAGGAGTCCGGCTCCCACAAATAGACCTGCGGCAGCTTGTCGGAGCGCAGTTCGACGACGAAGGTAATGACCGTGCCGGGGTCGAGGGTGATGCGGAAAATGTCGGCGGTGGCGCTGTCCTGACGATCGGGCCGGTCGCCGGTCGAGGGCGTCACCGTCACGATGCGTGAGGTGCCGAGATCGGGCCAGAGGAGGCCGGAGCCGACCATGCGGTAATGCGGCGCGACGAGGAGGCGGTCGACCTGTTCGTCGCCGTTGTTCGCGAGCGCGAACACCGCCCAGTTGTTGCCGCCTTCACGCGAGCGTACCTCGATGCGGCGCACGATTCCGTCGGCGCCCGCCGCGGTCGAGACTTGGATGCGGTCGCCATCGGTCTTCTGCCGCTCGATCGCGTCGGTGAGGTCGATGGCCGCCGCATCGAGACGCACATTGATGGCATCGACCGCGCGCGCGCTCGTGCTCGCGAGCAAGCCCACGGCCAAGACGACAAGTGAGAGAAATGCGCGCAAGAACGTCAAACGAGCGCCTCGCGGCTCAGGGGTCCCGACAATCGCAATTCAGTTCGAATGTCTACGCGACCTCCATGAGTAGCGAGGCCGCCTCGGAAGAGCAAGGATTTGCGGATGCGGATCAAATCGTCAGCACGATCTTGCCGATGTGAGCGCTGGACTCCATCAGGGCGTGCGCCGCGGCCGCTTCGGCGAGGGGAAAGGTCTTGAAAACGACCGGTTTGACCCGGCCGGCGGCGAGATGCGGCCAGACGTTCGTCTCGAGCGCCCGCGCGATAGCGGCCTTCTCCGCGACCGGACGGGACCGCAGGGTGGAGCCGGTATGGGTCAGCCGCTTCAACATCAGGCGGCGGAAGTCCACGGTCGCCTTCGACTTGCCTTGGAACGCGATCTGCACGATGCGGCCGTCGACGCCGGCGGCCTCGTAGTTGCGTTCGATGTAGTCGCCGCCGACCATATCGAGGATGACGTTGGCGCCCTTGCCGCCGGTGGCCTGTTTCGTCTCGGCGACGAAGTCCTGCGTCTTGTAGTTGATGGCGATGTCGGCGCCGAGCTTGCGGCACGCCTCGCACTTCTCATCCGACCCGGCGGTCGTGACGACACGCGAGCCGAACGCCTTGGCGAGCTGGATCGCCGTCGTGCCGATGCCGGACGTGCCGCCATGCACGAGCAGCGTCTCCCCGCTCTTGAGACCGCCGCGCTCGAACACGTTCGACCAGACGGTGAAGAAGGTTTCCGGGATCGCGGCCGCTTCGACCAGGGATAGGCCAGCGGGAACCGGGAGGGCGTTGCTCTCGTGGACGACGCAGTAGTCCGCGTAGCCGCCGCCGGCGACGAGCGCCATGACGGCGTCGCCGTCCTTCCAGCGCGAGACGCCGGGGCCACGCGCGGCGATGGTTCCGGCGATCTCCAGGCCGGGAATGTCGGGCGCGCCGGGCGGCGGCGGGTAGAGGCCCTTGCGCTGCATGACGTCCGGGCGATTGACGCCGGCCGCGGCGACCTTAACGAGGATTTCGCCGGCCCCGGGCCGGGGCACCGGGCGCTGTTCGGGGGTGAGGACGTCAGGCGCTCCCGCTTCGCGAATCGCGATCGCGGTCATCTCGGCAGGGACTGCACTCATCGGGGTCACGCGCGGGGTTCAGGGGAGGTTCAGGTGTCTACTGGAGAGCCTATCATGTGACAACCCGGCGTGTGGCGCGTTAGCCTTCCGGGACGGACCGGGGAGGTACGATGATGATGGATGACGACGCGCCCCCGAAACGGAAGCTGGCGCACGAGATCGGACAGGATTTGGCGCTCCTCTCGGTCGGCGAACTGCGGGATCGTATCGATTTATTGCGGCAGGAGATTGCGCGGCTCGAAGCCGCCGCGACGCAGAAGGAAGCCTCCTTGTCAGCGGCGGCGCAGTTCTTCAAGCGCTGAAAGGAAGGCCGGCGCGGCGAACGAGGTTGATGAAAGAGTCCGCATTCGTCCCGGTTCCTTAACTTGTTATTAAGCTTTCCCGTTCATTACTGGAATCGTCCAACTTCTGGACGTCGAGTGGCTCCTGTCCACTCTGTTTGACGCCTCCCTGTTATGAACTTCGAGCCGCGCTTTGCGCGGCTCTTTTTTTGTCCCGTTTCGGCTCAGTTCGGTCGGTCCGGAACTTGCGGACACGTTTCTCACGGTGAAATCAGCCGGTGCGGCTGGACACCATGCATTGGGTCCGGCAGCATGCCGGCGCGAGAGAGGCGAGGCGCAAGAGAATGGGCGAGCAATCGCGAAGCGAAGTGGATCCGGTTTCTTTCGGGGAGCGTCTCGCGGCTTCGCAGGCGTTTACCGTACTTTTCCGCGAGGGAATGGCGCTGGTCGAGGAAACGGCAAGCTATCTCGACGGCGAAGGCCGGCAGGAGGCGAAGGCGCTGCAGCGCAATGCCGCGCTCGCCTATGCGACGGAGAGCATGCGGCTCACCACGCGGCTGATGCAGCTCGCGTCCTGGCTGCTCCTGCACCGTGCGGTGAACGAGGGCGAGATGTCGCTTGCCCAGGCCAAGAAGGAAAAGACGAAGGTGCGCGTCTGGTCGGATGAAGGCGCCGATGGCGAGGCGCTCGTCATGCTGCCGGAAAAGCTCAAGGACCTGGTCGGTCGCTCGATGGCGATCCAGAACCGGGTGCGGCGGCTCGATTCGACCATTCACGCCGGGCCGACGATTGCGCCGGCGGCCAACCCGGTCGAGCAGCAGATCAGCTTTCTGCGCGACGCGCTGAATGTCCGGGCCTGATCGAAACTCTGTCCTGCGGGGAAGACGAATCCCTTAGAGCATGTTCCCGAAAAGTGGACACCGGTTTTCGGAAAAGCATGCTCTCGGGCTCGACCCGGAGGATCGTGCTCAAACAAAATGATAACGACGGTTCTGATTCACTGCCGTTGGATCGGACCCGAACTGCCATTCCGGCCGAGCGAAGCGGGAGCCGGAATCCAGGCTCCTCGCGAAAGCAGAGGCGGCCCGCCGAGCGGTAATATGCGACGTCGAGCGGGCGACGAAGCCGGGTTCCCGGCTCGCGGCGGCTTCGCCGCCTTGGCCGGAACGACATCGTTTTGCGGCGCGCCGCTTATTTCTTCAGGATACCCGAGAACTTCTTGTTGAAGCGCGAGAGCCGGCCGCCGCGGTCGAGCAGTTGCTGCTGGCCGCCGGTCCAGGCCGGGTGCGACTTCGGGTCGATGTCGAGGTTGAGGGTGTCCCCCTCCTTGCCCCAGGTGCTGCGGGTCTCGAACTCGGTCCCGTCCGTCATCTGGACCTTGATGCTGTGGTAATCGGGGTGGATATCGGACTTCATGGCTCGTTTCCTCGCCCGCGCGGGGCGTGCTTAGCATGCTTGGCTCTGCCGGATTTCTCGGCGGCTCTATAGCCCAGTGCGCCATCGGAAACAAGGCGGGCGCAGGTGCTGGCGGGGTGCATTTGTCAGAATGCGAAGCTGGAGGCATTGTGCCGCCGCAATGACCGCAGCCCCCGCCTCGACCCGCCCCGAAACGCCCTCTTCCGGTGCGCCGCAAGCGCCGGCCTCCGCCGCCGCGCCGGGCGGTCGCGCACGGCTGCGGCCGCTGGCGCGCCTGCTTCCCTTCGTGCTGCGCTATCGGGGCCGCGCCGTCGCCGCGCTCGTCGCGCTGATCGTCGCCGCGCTCGCGACGCTCGCGGTGCCGATCGCCGTGCGGCGCATGATCGACTTCGGCTTCACCGGCGAGAGCCTCACGCTGATCAACAGCTACTTCGCGGTGATGATCGCGGTTGCCGCCGTGCTCGCCATCGCCAGCGCCGCGCGCTTCTATCTCGTGACGACACTCGGCGAGCGCGTGGTCGCCGACCTGCGGGAGCGGGTGTTTCGGCACGTCATCGCGCTCTCACCGGCCTTCTTCGACAGCGCGCAGAGCGGTGAGGTGGTCTCGCGGCTGACCGCCGACACGACGCAGATCAAGGCGGCGGTCGGCGCGTCGGTGTCGCAGGCGCTGCGCAACCTCGTGCTGTTCTTCGGCGCGAGCGCGATGATGGTCGTGACCAGTCCGCGGCTCTCGGCCTTCGTCCTCGGCGCGATCCCGGTGATCGTGCTGCCGCTGGTCGCGTTTGGGCGGATGGTGCGGCGGCGCTCGCGCGGCGCCCAGGATACGCTTGCGGCGGCTTCCGCTTATGCGGCGGAAACGATCGGTGCCGCGCGCACCGTGCAAGCCTTCACCTCCGAGCGGATCGCGGCATCGCGGTTCGCGTCGGCCGTGGAGCACGCTTTCGTCGCCGCTGTGGAATCGACGGCGGCGCGCGCGCTGCTGACGGCGGTCGTTATTTTCCTCGTCTTCTCGAGCGTGGTCGTCGTGCTCTGGGTCGGCGCGCAGGATGTCCTTGCCTCGCACATGACGCCGGGGCGTCTGAGCCAGTTCGTGCTCTACGCGGCGTTCGCCGCCGGCGCGCTCGGCGAGCTCAGCCAGGTTTGGGGCGAGCTGTCGCTGGCGTCGGGCGCGGCGGAGCGGCTGTTCGAAATCCTCGGCGTGCGCTCGCAGGTGCAGGACCCGGCGCAGCCGCAATCGTTGCCGTCACCCGGCCGCGGCGCCGTCGCCTTCGAGAACGTGCGCTTCGCCTATCCGTCGCGGCCAGAAACGGACGTGCTGGACGGTGTGAGTTTCGCCGTCGCGGCAGGCGAGCGGGTCGCGCTCGTCGGCCCGTCGGGGGCGGGAAAGAGCACCGTGTTCCACCTGCTGCTGCGCTTCTACGATGCGGGCAGCGGACGCATCCTGCTCGACGGGCAGGCGGTCAACGAAGTTTCGCTCGACGCGCTGCGAAGCCGCATCGCCACTGTGCCTCAAGACGTTGCCGTCTTCACCGGATCGATCGCCGACAACATCCGCTTCGGGCGGCCGGACGCTTCGCCGGCGGACGTGGAGCGCGCCGCCGAACTCGCGCTGGTGAACGAATTCGCACAGCGGCTGCCGCAAGGCCTCGGCACGGCGATCGGCGAACGCGGCGTGACGCTGTCGGGCGGACAGCGCCAACGCATCGCCATCGCGCGCGCCATCTTGCGCGACGCGCCGCTGTTGCTGCTCGACGAGGCGACCTCGGCGCTCGACGCCGAGAGCGAGACGCAAGTGCAGAAGGCGTTGGAGCAATTGATGCGGCAGCGCACGACCATCGTCATCGCGCACCGGCTTGCGACCGTGTTGACATGCGATCGTATCCTCCTCCTCGACAAGGGGCGCATCGTCGAGGAAGGAACGCATGCGAGTCTTTCCGCCGGCGGCGGGCTTTACGAACGCCTGGCGAAACTGCAATTCGAGCGGGCGTAGTGCCGGTGTCGTCCCCGCGAAGGCGGGGACCCAGTACGCCGTGGGCTCCCGAATTCAGTTGAAGTCAGTGATTGCTGGATGCCCGCCTTCGCGGGCATGACACTCAGTGGGACCAAGCCCGGCCATGACGACGAAAACGGTGGGACAGTCTAAGCCTCACCGCTCCGTCAGCTTCAGTTCGATGCGCCGGTTGCGCCGGTAGGCCTCGTCGTTCTGCGCGGCATCGAGCGGTTGGAATTCACCGAATCCGGCAGCGACGAGACGCTGCGGTGGCACGCCCTTCGAGATGAGATACTGCACGACCGAGATCGCGCGCGCCGCCGAGAGCTCCCAGTTCGAGGGGAACTGCGGGCTCTGGATCGGGCGGATGTCGGTGTGGCCGTCGACGCGCAGCACCCAGGGAATCTCCTTCGGAATTTCCTTGTCGAGGTCGATGATCGCCTGCGCGAGCTTGTCGAGCTCGGCACGCCCTTCCGGCCGCAGCGTCGCGAGGCCGACATCGAAGAAGACTTCCGACTGGAAGACGAAGCGGTCGCCGACCACGCGGATTTCCGGGCGATTGGCGAGGATGGCGCGCAGGCGGCCGAAGAACTCCGAGCGGTAGCGTGAAAGCTCCTGCACGCGCTGCGCCAGCGCGACGTTGAGGCGCTGGCCGAGGTCGGCGATGCGCGACTGCGATTCCTTATCCTTCTTCTCCGAGGCGTCGAGCGCCTGCTCGAGTGCCGCGAGTTGCCGGCGCAGCGCCGCGATCTGGGCGTTGAGCAGCTCGACCTGGCTCATCGCTTGCGCCGACAATCGCTTTTCGTTGGCGAGATCGGAGGAGAGGGCGTCCACCTTGCCTTGCGCGTTCCCCGCGCTGGCGCTTTCCGCCATGTTCTTGTAGCGGTCGCGTTCGCTCTCGGCGCTGGCGAGGCTCGCGCGCAGTGCCGCGAGACTTTCCTCCAGCGTCGATTTGTTGCCCTTCTCGAGCGCGAGCAGATCGGTCAATTGCGCGATCTGGGCATTGAGGCGCTGCAGCGCGGCGTCCTTGCCGGTGACTTCCTGCGACAAATAGAACTGCACCACCACGAACAGGGTGAGCATGAAGATGATGCCGAGGACGAGCGTCGAGAGCGCGTCGACAAATCCCGGCCAATAGTCGATGGCCCGATCGCGGCGGCCGCGCGCTAACGCCATGAACTACGCCTCGCCAATGACTACGCCTCGCGCCGTATTCTCGGAGGGTCCTCGCGCGAAAGCCGCTCCAGCAGACGGCGGATTTCACGCTGCTGCTCCGACTGGGCGTTGACCCAATCGCGGATGAGCTGCTGTTCGCTACGCATATGGCTCACGAGACCCTGGATCGCCTCGGCGAGATTGGCCATCGCGTTCGTCGCGGCCCGGTTCGTGCCGCCGCCGTCGGCGGCTGCCTCCTTCAAGCGGTCCGCGATGAGGCGCAGTTCTCCGGCGAATGCCGGCGCCGCGGCCGCGGCGGATGCCCGCGCATCCGGTTCGACGCCGAGGTCGCGCACGGTGGTGGAGAGCCAATCCTCGAGATCGGTGTAGAAGCGGTTCTGCGCCTGGCTGGTTTGCAGGTCGAGGAAGCCGAGCACGAGCGACCCGGCGAGGCCGAACAGCGACGACGAGAACGAGATGCCCATGCCGCCGAGCGGAGCGGCCAGACCTTCCTTGAGCGTCTCGAACATCTGGCCGGCCTCGCCGCCGACCTTCAGGTTGCCGATGACGCCGCCGACGGACGTGACCGTCTCAATCAGTCCCCAGAAGGTGCCGAGCAGGCCGAGGAAGATCAGCAGGCCGGTGAGGTAGCGCGAGAGGTCGCGCGCTTCGTCGAGCCGCGTCGCGATCGAATCGAGGATGCCGCGCATGAGCGGCGTCGAGATCGCCATGCGCCCCATGCGGTCGCCGAGGATCGTGGCCATCGGCGCGAGCAGCACCGGCGGGCGCTCGACCGCGATGCCGGGGTCCGCGAGCCGGAAGCCGTTGACCCAGGAGACCTCGGGGAACAGGCGGATGACCTGCCGGAACGCGAGCAGAATGCCGATCACCAGCACGCCGACGATCAGCCCGTTGAGGCCCGGATTGGCCAGGAACGCCGTCCATATCTGCTTGTAGAGAACGAAGGCGACCAGGCCGCAGAGGATCAGGAACACCAGCATCCGCACAAGAAAGATGCGGGGCGAGGACAGTTTGAACGGGTCGAGATCGCGCGCCATGGGCCCATTAGCTCCCGCACCGAAGGGGTTCAATTATGGCATAGGCGCGATGAAAGCAAAGCCGCCCGTGGTTGCATGCGCCAACGCTTACGTTTTCGCGGCTTTGCGCAGCACGGTCAGCAATTCGCGATGGATGACGTCGTTGCCGCAAATCACGCTGCCCTTGCCGAGCACGTCATCGCCGCCGTCGATGTCGGTGACGAATCCGCCCGCCTCGCGCACGATCACCATGCCGGCCGCCATGTCCCAGGGCGAAAGGTCGCGCTCCCAGTAGGCGTCGAGACGGCCCGCCGCGACCCAGGCGAGGTCGAGTGAAGCGGCGCCGAAGCGGCGCAGTCCCGCCACCTTTTCCTGCACGGCGGCAATCTCCTGACGGAACAGAGCGAGATCGCCGCGGCCCATATGCGGCAGGCCGCAGGTAATGACGCTGTCGGCGAGGCGCTTGCGCGTCGCCACGCGGATGCGCCGTTCGTTGAAGAAAGCGCCCTTGCCGCGTTCGGCGGTGAAAAGCTCGTCGAGGATCGGGTTGTAGATGACGCCGGCGATGATGTCGGCGTCGCGCTTGAGCGCGATCGAGATCGCGAATTGCGGAATGCCGTGCAGGAAATTGGTGGTCCCGTCGAGCGGATCGACGATCCAGGTATGGCTCTTGTCGGTTCCTTCGTGATTTCCGCCTTCCTCGCCCAGGAAGCCGTAGCCGGGCCGAGCCTTCGTCAGTTCCTGCCGCAGCGTTTCCTCCGCGCGGCGGTCGGCGGCGCTGACGAAGTTCGCCGGGCCTTTCAGCGAAACCTGCAGCTTCTCGACTTCGCCGAAATCGCGCTTGAGCGCGCGGGCCGCCTTGTTGGCGGCCTGGATCATCACATTGAGAAGAGCGGAGCGAAGCATGAGACTCGTTGCGCCGGTGAGTTGAAGGGCGTCCTGCTTGCGCTGCGCGTGGCCGGCGCGTCAAGAGCGGAGCCGATCAGGAGCGTGAGGGCGGCGCCAGCTTGAGCCAGGCTTCGGCGGATTTTTCGCCGGCCTGCCGCTGCTCCGGCGGCAGTTTCTGGAGGAAACTGTCGAGCGAAGCGTCCTGCTCGCCATGCGAGCGGGCGATGATGTGCCATTTCGCCGCCTCGACGGGATTGGCCGGTACGCCGCGTCCGCTCGCGAGGACGTGGGCGAGACGGTTCTGCGCCACCGGATTGCCCCGCCGTGCGACTTTCAGCAGCAGTGCTTCCGCGCGCGCCTCGTTCTTCGGCACGCCGTCGCCGTTGTAGAGCGCGATCGCATATTCGAGTTGCGCGTCGGGGATTCCGGCGCGGGCCGCGAGGCCCAGGAGGCGAGCGCACTCGACGCGGTCCGGGGCCACGCCCTTGCCGTCGCGATAAACTCCCGCGAGGACATATTGCGCTTCCGCGCTGCCGACATCGGCGGCGGCTTTCAGGTGCTTGAGCGCCAGCGCCAGGTCCTGCTTGACCGATTTGCCTTCGAGATAGAGCAGGCCGAGGTCGTAATTCGCGCCGACATGGCCGAGATCGGCGGCACGGTTGAGCAGATTGACGGCGGCGTCGACATCCTTAGGGCCGGCTTTGCCGTTGAGACGGAACATCGCCAGCGCGAACATCGCCTCGCGGTTCCCCTTGTTCGCGGCGAGCTGATACCACTCGGCGGCCTTGCTGTCGTCCTTCGGGATGCCGTAGCCGCTCGAATAGAGTTCGCCGAGGAGCGTCATCGCTTCGGGATCGCCGTTGGCGTTGACCTGCCGTGTCGCCTTGTCGAAGGCGGTCAGAAAATGTCCGCGCTGGAACGCGGCATAGGCTTCGTCCGACGCGCTGACCGCCTTTGGCGCGGTATTGTCGGGTGCCGCGGCCCTTGCGGGCGGCCGTGCCGGGGCGGGCGTTTTCCTGGCGGCGGGTTTCCTCGCCGGCGGGTGCGGTCGCGCGGGCCTCGGCGCTGCGGCAGGACGGTGGGCGTTGCCTTGCGGGTTGATGCTGAGCGGCGCCTGGGCCAGCGCCGGCGCGCCACCGATCGTTCCCGCTGCCAGAATTGGCAGCGCGGCCAACAAAACGGTCCTCAAGCGAAGCAAAGCCATCACACCCATCTGCCGAACGCAAGCAATCTACCGAACGCAAGACCTTCCCGCTAAACGCACCTTCGCGGCGGACGTGTTCGGGTCCTCCCATATGAACGCGCCCAGCGCGATGAAATCGGCACCCGCGCGGGCCATCGTCTCCACGTCTTCCTGCGATTGCGCGAAGCCGACGCAGGGAATTTCGAACACTTCGCTCCACCACGCCAGGCGCTCGGCGATCGCTTCGATCGACGGTCGTCCCCCTTCGGCGTCCGGCTCCCCGAACATAACGTAATCTGCACCGGCTTCGCCAGCGACCATCGCATCATGGCGGGAGAGAAGGCCGCCGGCGCCGGCAATGCGGTCGGGCCGCAGCGCGGGGAGGGCGGCGGCGAGGGCTTCGACGCCGGTGATGTGCGCCCCATCGGCGCCGGAGCGGGCCACGATCTGCGGCCAACCGTCAAGTACCAGCGCGGCGTCCGCATTTTGCACCGCCGAGGCGACACGCTTCACGGCATTGATCGCGGCGCGCTCGTCGTTCTGCGCCGGATCGAGGCGGAGCAGGACGGCCGCGACGTCGGCCGCCGCCAAGGCCGGGACAAGAAGCGCCGCAAGCGCCGCGCCATCTCCGACCGGCGGCGTCGTCAGGTAGAGCCGGGGATTCGGCGCTGGCAAGCTCTTGTCGGGCGTTCTCTTGCCGGGCGTTTTTTTGCCGGAAGTTGCCATGGCGCGACTATGCTCCCCGCCCGCCCGGTGTCCTTGCGCCGGCGTTCGTTCAGGCCGCCTTCTTTTCCAGCTCCGACTTCCACTGGCCGAGCGCGGCAAGTCCGTTCATCTCGGCGCGATGCGAGAAGGCGCGCTGCGCCGCGGCGACGTTCTCGCTCTTGCCGGACCATGCCTTCTGCGGCGCCGCCTGCAATGCGCGGCCATAGGAGAAGGTGAGGCCCCACGGCAGGTTGCCGATCTTGTTCATGGCATCGAGATGCGCGGTTGCCTCTTCATCCGACTGGCCGCCGGAGAGGAACGCGATACCGGGCACGGCGGCCGGGACGCACTCCTTGAGCAGCTTCACGGTCTTCTCGGCGACTTCCTGCACCGAAGCCTTTTTCGCGCTCTTCTTGCCGGGCACCGCCATGTTCGGCTTCAGCACCATGCCTTCGAGCGCGACCTTCTGATAGTAGAGCTGCTGGAAGGTCTCCTTGAGGACGAATTCCGTCACCGCGTAGCAGCGATCGATGTCGTGGTCGCCGTCCATGAGGACTTCCGGCTCGACGATCGGAACGATCTGGTTCACCTGGCACAGCGCCGCGTAGCGGGCGAGCGCGTGAGCGTTGGTCGAGATCGCGGCGTAGCTCGGGATGCCGGCGCCGATGTCGATCACCGCGCGCCACTTCGCGAAGCGCGCGCCTTGCTCGTAATATTTCGGCAGGCGCGCCGGCAGGCCGTCAAGCCCGTAGGTGATCAGTTCGCCGGGGCAGTTCGGGAGCGGCTTCGTTCCTTCGTCGACCTTGATGCCGGGAATCGAACCGGCCTGCTCGATCAGCTTGACGAGCGGCGTGCCGTCCTTGCCTTTCTGCCAGATCGTCTCGTCGTACAGGATCACACCCGAGATGCGCTTCTGCATCGCATCCTTCGAGCGGAACAGCAGTTCGCGATAGTCGCGGCGATTGTCTTCCGTGGAGTCGACGCCGATGGCGTCGAAGCGCTTCTTGATCGTGCCGGAAGATTCATCGGCCGCGAGGATGCCCTTGCCCGGCGCGACCATGGCTTTCGCGATCTTGTTGAGTTCCGAGAGGTTCATCATTGCCTCCTCAAAGTGTCCCCGATCGATGCATCATTCGAAGGCGAGAAACGCCTTCATGCGAGAAACGGCAAACGTCGCTACCCCTTTACGCGCAGCGCCTCCACGCCCGGCAGGGGCTTGCCTTCCATCCATTCGAGGAAGGCGCCGCCCGCGGTGGAGACGTAAGTGAGCGCGTTTCCGACATTGGCGGCGTTGAGCGCGGCGACCGTGTCGCCGCCGCCCGCGACGGAAATCAACTTTTTCGCCTTGGTGTGTTCCGCGACATAATGCGCGATCACCACGGTCGCATGATCGAACGGACGCAACTCGAAAGCGCCGAGCGGTCCGTTCCAGACGAGCGTCGCCGCGTCGTCGATCGCCGCCTTGATGCGCTCGATCGATTGCGGGCCGACGTCGAGGATCATGCCGTCGTGCGGAATGGCGTCGAGGCCGTAAGCGTGGGACGGCGCGTTCGCCTCGAAGTGGTAAGCGACGACGGCGTCGACCGGCAGGATGATGGCGCAGTTCTTGTTCTCGGCCTTGGCGAGAATGTCGCGCGCCGTGCGTGCCATGTCTTTTTCCGCCAGCGATTTGCCGATGTTCACGCCCTGCGCGTGCAGGAAAGTATTGGCCATGCCGCCGCCGATGATCAGCGCGTCGACCTTTTCGATGAGATTGCTGAGCAGCTCGAGCTTGGTCGAGACCTTGGCGCCGCCGACGATCGCAGCGACAGGGCGCTTCGGCTTCTCGAGCGCGGCGGAAAGATGCTCGAGTTCGCGCTGCATGGCGCGTCCGGCATAGGCCGGAAGCTTATGCGCGAGGCCCTCGGTCGAGGCGTGGGCGCGGTGGGCGGCGGAGAAGGCATCGTTGACGTAGATGTCGCCAAGCTTCGCCAGCGCATCGACGAACGCCGGATCGTTCTTCTCTTCCTCTTTGTGAAAGCGCGTGTTCTCCAGGCAGAGAACGTCGCCGGGCGTCATTTTTGCAACGGCGGCTTCCGCCTGTGGCCCGATGCAATCCTCCGCGAAGGCGACGTCGCGGCCGAGCTCCGTCGCGAGCGCCGCGGCGACGGGGCGGAGCGAATCCTTCGCGTCGCGTCCCTTCGGGCGTCCGAAGTGCGAAAGCAGGATGACCTTGCCGCCCTTGGCGGCGATCTCCTTGATCGTCGGCACGATGCGCTCGAGGCGGGTCGCGTCGGTGACCTTGCCGTTCTCCGTCGGGACGTTGAGATCGACGCGCACGAGCACGCGTTTGTCCTTGACGTCGGCGTCGTTGAGGGTGCGGAAGGAAGCTTTCATAATTGACGATAGCTCTCGCTTAGGCGGATCCACTCGGCCCGTCATTCCCATGCCAATGATTGGGATCCCGTCCGGACGGTGTCACTTTCATTCCCTGGCGAAACGCAAAGGTCACGAAGGCTACTAAAAAGAGTAGGACCGCGATTCCTAAGTACTGCAAGAGCGTCATGCGGTTCTGCTCTACGCGCCGCCCGTGCCCGTCGTCCTTCGAGGCGCGGCTTCGCCGCGCACCTCAGGATGACGGGGCAGGGCTCAGATCAGCTTGCCCATCGCGACGGCGGTGTCGGACATGCGGTTCGAGAAACCCCACTCGTTGTCGTACCAGGTGAGGATACGCACCAACGTTCCGTCCATGACCTTCGTCTGGTCCATGTGGAAGGTCGACGAATGTGGATCGTGGTTGAAGTCGATCGAGACGTTCGGCGCGTTGGTGTAGGCGAGGATACCCTTGAGCTGCTGCTCGGAGGCGCGCTTGATGGCGTTGTTGATCTCGTCCTTGTCGGTCTTCTTCTTGGAAACGAACTTGAAGTCGACGACGGAGACGTTCGGCGTCGGCACGCGGATCGACACGCCGTCGAGGCGGCCGTTGAGTTCCGGCAGGACGAGGCCGACGGCTTTCGCGGCGCCGGTCGAGGTCGGGATCATCGACATCGCCGCCGCGCGGCCGCGATAGAGGTCCTTGTGCAAAGTGTCGAGGGTCGGCTGGTCGCCGGTATAGGCGTGGATCGTCGTCATGAAGCCCTTGTCGATGCCGACGGCATCGTTGAGCACCTTGGCGACCGGCGCGAGGCAGTTGGTCGTGCAGGACGCGTTGGAGACGACCTTGTGGTCCTTCGTCAGCTTGTCGTGATTGACGCCGTAGACGACGGTCATGTCGGCGCCGTCGCCGGGCGCCGAAATCAGCACGCGCTTGGCGCCCGCCGTGAGATGCGCCGAGGCCTTCTCCTTCGACGTGAAGATGCCGGTGCATTCCATCGCGATGTCGACGCCGAGATCCTTCCAGGGAAGCGTCGAAGGATCTTTCGCTGCCGTCACCTTGATGGCGCCGTTGCCGAGGCTGATGGTGTCGCCCTTGACGGTGACTTCGCCGGGGAAACGGCCGTGGACGCTGTCGTAGCGCAGCAAGTGGGCGTTGGTTTCGACCGGACCGAGGTCGTTGATCGCGACCACCTCGATGTCCTTGCGTCCCGACTCGGCAATGGCGCGAAGCACGTTGCGGCCGATGCGGCCAAAACCATTGATGGCGACGCGGACTGTCATCCGAATTACTCCTTGCTCTGCTGCGCCATGCCAAAGCGGTCCCGGCCGCCACGCCTGGCTCTGGTTCGAATTTAGGACGTAACCGCCCGCCGCAAAGGTTCCGCGCGAGCGAAAAGGCGAAAAACGCCCGTTGCTATCACTTTTTGCCGAGCTTGCTCAATGCGGCATCGACGACCGCATCGGGCGTAATTCCAAAATGTTTGTAGAGTTCCTTGAACGGCGCGCTTTCGCCGAATTCGGTCATGCCGATGAACAGTCCGTCGGAGCCGATGACTGCGTCCCAGCCTTGCCGCACGGCGGCCTCGACGCCGATCTTGACCGGGGCGTCGCCGACGATGCGGGCGCGCTCGGCGGCCGGGCGGCTGAGGAAAAGCTCGAAGCAGGGGACGGACACGACGCGCGCGGCCACGCTGCGCGCGGCGAGCAGCTTCTGTGCATCCACGGCGAGCGAGACCTCGGAGCCCGTGGCGAAGATCGACACCTGCGCGCGCCCCTGGGCCGGCGAAATCTCGTAGGCGCCGGCCGCGCAGCGATTGTCCTTGTCGTCGGTGAGGCGAAGTTGCGGCAAATTCTGGCGCGTCAGCGCGAGGACGCTGGGATTCTTGTTCGCCCGCAGCGCCAATTGCCAGCATTCCATGGTCTCCACCGTGTCGCACGGGCGGAAGACGAGGAGATTCGGGATCGCGCGCAGCGCCGCCAGGTGCTCGACCGGCTGATGCGTCGGGCCGTCCTCGCCAAGGCCGATCGAGTCATGCGTCATCACATGGATGACGCGCTCGCCCATCAGCGCCGCGAGGCGGATCGCGGGGCGACAATAGTCGGAGAAGACGAGGAACGTGCCGGAATAGGGGATGACGCCGCCGTGCAGCGCCATGCCGTTCATCGCGGCCGCCATGCCGTGCTCGCGGATACCGTAGTGGATGAAGGTGCCGCCGTAATGGTCGGCGTCGAGGACGGGCATTCCCTTTGGACGCGTATTGTTCGAGCCGGTGAGGTCGGCCGAGCCGCCGATCATTTCCGGCAGCGCCGGCACGAGCGCGCCGAGCGCATTCTCCGACGCAATGCGCGTCGCGATGGTCTTCGGGTTCGCAGCCAGGTCTTCCTTGAACTTGCGCACGACGTCATCGAAGTCCGCCGGAAGTACGCCTTTGGTGCGGCGCTCGAATTCGGCGCGCTGCGCCGGATCGATCTTCGCCAGCCGCTCGGCCCATGCCTTGCGCGTCGGTGCTCCACGCACGGCGGCGGCGTGCCAGCGTTCCTCGACGTCATTCGGAATCTCGAACGGCGGGTATTCCCAGCCGAGATTCTTGCGCGCGCCGGCAATCTCCTCGTCGCCGAGCGCCGAGCCATGGCTTTTCGCTGTGCCGGCCTTGGTCGGCGCGCCGAAGCCGATGGTGGTGCGGCAGGCGATCAGGCTCGGGCGGTCCGACTTCTGCGCCTTCTCGATGGCGGCTGCGATCGCTTCCGGGTCGTGCCCGTCGACATGCGAGGCAGCCCAGCCGGCGGCCTCGAAGCGCTTCACCTGGTCGACATTGTCGGAGAGAGCTCGGTTGCCGTCGATGGTGATGCCATTGTCGTCATGGAAGACGATGAGCTTCGACAGCTTCAGATGTCCCGCGAGCGCGATGGCCTCCTGGCTGATGCCTTCCATGAGGTCGCCGTCGGAGGCGAGGACATAGGTGTGATGGTCGACGATGCCGTCACCGAACACGGCGGCGAGGTGGCGTTCCGCGATCGCCATGCCGACGGCATTGCCGAGGCCCTGGCCGAGCGGGCCGGTGGTCGTCTCCACGCCGGGCGTGAGGAAGTTCTCGGGATGTCCCGGCGTGATCGAGCCCAACTGCCGAAAATTCTTGATCTGCTCGATCGTCATCTTCGGATAGCCGAGGAGATAGAGCAGGGAATAGAGCAGCATCGAGCCGTGGCCGGCCGAGAGCACGAAGCGGTCGCGGTCGGGCCAGGCGGGGTCCGCCGGGTCGAATTTGAGGAAGCGGGTAAAGAGGACGGTCGCGATATCGGCCGCGCCCATCGGTAATCCAGGGTGGCCTGATTTCGCTTTTTCGACCGCATCCATGGAAAGGGCGCGGATGGCGTTGGCCATGCGATCGTGATCGGCGCGGGAGGTCTTTGGCATGATGGGCGGACGGCATAACACGCCGCGCCCCCCTGTCAACGCGCCGCATGCGCGAAGAGAATAGCCCCTACAACTTTTCCTCAGGCAAGATCAAAGAGTTGATGCCGTAGGTTGCGATGGCGGTTGACCCGGCGCAAACTGCCGAATCGGAAAAGGAGGTCCGCCCGGATCATGGCTGACGCAAATCCCGTCGAAATGGCGACGCGCCGCTTGTCGGCCGCGCTCGATGGACTGGAGGCCGCGCTTGAACGGCGGCGCGGGGCGGACCAGGGCGGCGCCGCGCTTGCCGAACAGCTTTCCTCGCTTGGTGCCGACCGTTCGCGGCTCGCCGCCGAACTCGACCAGCAGGCGGCGCGCGCGCAGAAACTCGAGGCGACCACCCGTGAGATCTCGCAGCGTCTCGATGCCGCGATGGAGGCCGTGCAGACGGTGGTCGATGCGCATGGGGAATAAAGCGTGATCCCGAAAAATGCGAAGCTGTTTTCGGGAAAGATCACGCGTCGTCAAAGCGCGACTGCGCGCCGTGACCTGATGGGAGGCGCAAGATCATGCCGCATGTGAACGTCACCATCGACGGGAAGCCTTACCGGATGGCCTGCGAGGATGGGCAGGAGGAGTACCTGCAGCGCCTTGCGGGGGACCTCGACCGGCGCATCGCCGATTTGCGCGGCCGCTTCACGGACATCACGGAATCGCGGCTGTTGGTGATGGCGGCCCTGATGCTTTCCGACGAGCTTTCGGAGAAGACGCGCCTTCTGGAGGAATCCCGGAGTGCGCGGTTCGAGGCCGGCGCGGGTGGTTCCGATCGGGCACGGGCGACGCAGAACGCCATCGCGGCCGCGCTCGACGCCGCTTCGGAGCGCATCGAGCGCGTGACCAAGGACCTGAACCGCAGCATCGGCGAGAACGTCCCGATGGGATGAGGACGTGCCGCATCCAACGGCGTCATCGTGAGAGCCCGCCACAGGCGGGCCTCGAAGGATGGCCGCAGGCTCCGGGCCGTGCATCCTTCGAGGCTCGCTACGCGAGCACCTCAGGATGACGGTTCGGCGCTCGCGACTTCACTTTTTCCCGAATGCGTTGAACCGCACGTTGAGCCCGACCGTGATCCAGTCGGCGTCCTCGCCGGCGATGTTGCGTCCGTAGATCACATCGATGTCGACGTCGTCGATCGGCGTGTAGCGCAAGCCGATCTGCGCGCGCGGATTGCGCTGATCTTCGCCGAGCAGGGCGTAAACTTCGCCGATCAACGTCAGCGGCTTGACGAAATTCCATTCGAAGCCGGCGCCGACCAACCCGAAATGCTGCCGGACGGTCGGATCGTAAAGCCAGCCGCCGTTGACGTTGATCTTGAACGTGTCGCTGAGTTGAAAGGTGAATGGAAGGACGGCGGTGAGCGCCGTGACATCGCCGGTGCTCAAGTCGAACGTCACGCCGCCTGATAGCGCGACGCCGACGGTGCCGACGCCTGCCTTGACCAGATTGGTCTTGCCTTTGAGCGTCAGGCTCTGGTCCCAAACGTTGCCGGCGTTGAAGGCGGAAAACGCCGCGCCGACCTCGACCGGACGGCCAAGGTCAACGACGCAGGCCGGCGACGTGACCCCGATGAAGTCGCGATTGCTTGCGAACGACGTCCACGACTCCACCTTGCACGCGCCGACCTCGGAAATCTCCGAGTCGTCAACGGCGAAGGCGCCACCGGCGGCCTGAGCGCTTCCGCTTGGAAGAGCGGCAGCGGCGAGAGCGGCTGTGGCAAGGAACGCGGCCGCTCGCGATGAGGACGACGTCGAGGCCGCCATGCGCATGTTGCGAATCATCCAGTGTCCGCCTGCGACAATTTGGCAGACGGCTGGCGCCGCTTCAATCGAGTGGGCGCGGCTGCTACACCGCCGTTTCGTCCTTTCCCGCCAGGAAGTCGAAGTCGGCGCCGTCCGGCGCCTGCGTCACGCTGGTGACGTAAAGACGGCGATAGCCGCGTTTCGGTTTCGCGGGCGGTTTCCACTCGCTCTTGCGGCGCGCGAGCTCCTTCTCGTCGACCTTCAAGTCGAGCCGGCGTCCGGCGGAGTCGAGCGTGATAATGTCGCCGTCGCGAACGAGCGCAAGCGGGCCGCCGACGGCGGCTTCCGGCGCGGCGTGCAGGACGACGGTGCCGAAGGCGGTGCCGCTCATGCGCGAGTCGGAAATGCGCACCATGTCCTTCACGCCCTTCGATCCGAGCTTCTTCGGAATCGGCAATGCGCCCGATTCCGGCATGCCCGGCGCGCCGACCGGACCGGCATTGCGTAGCACCAGCACGTGGTCCGGCGTCACCGGCAGGTCGGGGTCGTCGATGCGCGCGACAAGATCGGGCACGGAATCGAAGACGAGCGCCGGGCCTTCGTGCTGCGTCAGCGACGGCGTCGCCGCCGACAGTTTGATGATGGCGCCGTCGGGCGCGAGCGAACCCTTCAGAACCGCGAGCGCGACGCCCTCGACCACCGGCCGGTCGAACGGGCGGATGATCTCGTCGTCGACATAGTTCGACCAACGATTGGTCACCTCCTCAAGCGTTTCGCCCATGATGGTGCGCGCGCTCATGTCGAGGTGGTCGCGCAGCCGCCGCCACAGCGCCGGCACGCCGCCGGCGGCATGGAAGTCCTCGGCGAAATGCTCGCCGGCGGGCTTGAGATTGACGAGCACCGGCACTTCGCGGCCGATCGCGTCGAGTTCGTCGAGGTCGTAGCGCAGCCCGGCGCGCCCGGCGATGGCGGCCAGATGCACGATGCCGTTGGTCGAGCCGCTGGTCGCCTGCAGCACCACCGAGGCATTGCGAAAAGCCGCCTTGGTCATCAATTCGCTCGGCTTCGGTCCGCCCGCTTTCGCCATGGCGACAGCGCGCTCGCCGGAGGCCTCCGCCAGCCGCATGCGCTCGGAGCTGACAGCCGGCGCGGTGGCGGCGCCGGGCAGCGTGAAGCCGAGCGTTTCCGCAAGCGATGCCATCGTCGAGGCGGTGCCCATCACCATGCAGGTGCCGGTGGTCGGCATCAGTTTGCTGTGCGCGCGTTCGAGCGATTCATCGTCGATCGAGCCGGCGCGATAGCCGGCCCACAGCCGCCGGCAGTCGGTGCATGCGCCGAGGCGCGTGCCTTCGTGGCGACCTGCGAGCATGGGACCGACCGGCACCATGATCGAGGGAACGTCGGCGCTGATGGCGCCCATGAGTTGCGCGGGGATCGTCTTGTCGCAACCGCCGATCATGACGACGGCGTCGACCGGCAATGCCTTCAGCATCTCCTCGGTGTCCATCGACATCAGGTTGCGCAGGAGCATCGAGGTCGGGAACGAGAAGGACTCGTGGATCGAAATCGTCGGGAACACGAACGGCAATCCGCCGGCGAGGCGCACGCCCTTGGCGATGTGCTCGGCGAGCTGTTTGGCGTTGCCGTGGCAGGGGTTGAAGTCGGACGCCGTCGAGAGGATGCCGACGATAGGCCGATCGAGCGCCTCGTCGGTGTAGCCGGCGCCTTTGAGGAAGCCGCGTCGCAGAAAGAGAGCAAAAGCCTCGTCGCCATACTGCGAGAGACGGGATCGCAAACCCTTGGCCATAATATCTCCGAACCAGGTGCGGCGATGGCCGCGGGCAAGAGCGCAAATTCGCGACGGAAGCCGCGCGATGTCAACCTGTTTGGAGCCATTCTCAGTTATGCGCCGCGCGGTGTCCTCTTCACCTTTCCCCACGCGCGGGGAAAGGGAGCGCGTCGTGTTCGCTGTATCTCTGCCCACTTCTCACTTGCAGATTGGCGAATGTAAGAAAGCGCGGCCCGCCTGGACGGGGACTTGTCCAGACGGGCCGCCGGGATCGACGCAGATGCGGACGGGGGATGCGCCGATCGGGGGCCGTTAGGCGCCTTTGGCGTCAGTCGCAGACGCGGCGGCTGCCGATATAGTCGCCGTAGCGGTTGTAGACGGGCGTGCGGACGCAAACCGGTTCGTACGCGCCAGCGGCCGCGGCGGCGCCGAGAACCCCGAGGGCGAGGCCGATGCCGAGGCCGGCTCCGCCGAAACCGTGGCCGCCGTGGTGATGGCCCCAGCCCTTGGCCTGGGCGGCGCCGGCGGCGGAGAGAACGGTTGCGGCGACAGCGAGACCGGCGAAAAGCTTCCTGGCGTTGATCGACATGGCTCAATCCCTTGAATGCTGCGCGGCCGGCATCGGCCTTCACGCATTCGTCGCCGGGGCGAGGCGAAAGGTTCATGATTTTTTTGCCCGGTGTGGCGGGAAACCGCGCCAGGGCCTAGATTGCCCCCAAGCCCATCATTGTCCGACAGGAGACAGGCATGCTGCAGAAGCTCGAATTCAAGCGCGAAAGCAATTTCATCAACGGCGAGTGGGTGGGTGCCGATAGCAAGAAGACCATCGAGGTCAACGATCCGGCAACTGGCGATGTCATCGGCACGGTGCCCGCTTGCGGGCGGGCGGAAACGAAGCGCGCTATCGAGGCGGCCGCCAAGGCATTCCCGGGATGGGCCGGCAAGCTCGCGTCCGAGCGCGCCGATGCGCTGCGCAAGCTCGCGGCGCTGATCGAGCAGAACAAGGAAGAACTGGCGATGCTGCTCACGATCGAGCAGGGCAAGTCGCTGGCGGAGGCGCGCGGCGAGGTCGGCGGCAGCGCGGCCTATGTCCTTTGGTTCGCTGAAGAGGCGCGGCGCATCTATGGCGACACCATTCCGTCCCCATGGCAGGGGCGGCGCATCGTCACGATCAAGCAACCGGTCGGCGTCATCGGCGCAATCACGCCATGGAACTTCCCGTCGTCGATGATCGCGCGCAAGCTCGGGCCGGCGCTCGCGACCGGCTGCACCATGGTGATCAAGCCGGCGTCGCAGACGCCGTATTCCGGGCTCGCCTGGGGCGCGCTGTGCGAGAAGGCCGGCATTCCGGCGGGTGTCGTCAACATCATCACCGGCAAGGCGAGCGAGATCGGCGCGGAACTCACCTCCAATCCGATCGTGAAGAAGATCACCTTCACCGGCTCGACGGAGATCGGCAAGAAGCTGATGGAGCAGTCGGCGCACACGATGAAACGCGTCTCGATGGAACTCGGCGGCAACGCACCGTTCCTCGTCTTCGACGACGCCGATCTCGACGCGGCGGTGGAAGGCGCGATCGCCTCGAAGTACCGCAACAGCGGGCAGACCTGCGTCTGCGCCAACCGCTTCATCGTGCAGGAAGGCATCTACGACAAATTCGCGTCGAAGCTCGCCGAGGCGTCGAACAAGCTCAAGGTCGGCAACGGCATGGAGCAGGGCGTGCAGCAGGGCCCGCTGATTGACGACAAGGCGCTCGCGAAGGTCGAGGAGCACATCGCCGACGCGGTGAAGAAGGGCGGCAAGGTTGTCGCCGGCGGCAAGCGTCATAAGCTCGGCGGCACGTTCTTCGAGCCGACGGTGATCGCGAACGTCACGCCGGACATGGCGGTGGCGCGCGAGGAGACGTTCGGCCCGGTCGCGCCGATCTTCAAGTTCAAGAAGGAGGAGGATGGCATCCGCATGGCGAACGCGACCGAGTTCGGTCTTGCCTGCTACTTCTTCACCAGGGATCTCGGCCGCGCTTTCCGCGTCGCGGAAGGGCTCGAATACGGGCAGGTCGGCGTCAACGCCGGCGTCATCACGACGGAAGTGGCGCCGTTCGGCGGCGTGAAGGAATCCGGCCTTGGCCGTGAAGGCTCGAAATACGGCTGGGACGACTACGTGAACGTGAAGTACGTCTGCATCGGCGGGGTGTAGCCCCGATCGGGGCACGCCTGCACCCCGGGCCGGCCATCCGGCCGGCCCGCGGGCGGGCTTCGTACCGGGCCGCTTCGCGAATGTCGGCGTTCATGCCGCGGACGAAGGGGTCGTCTGTTCCGGCAACGGCGTCAGGCTCGTTTCCGACGCGTATGCGCCTTCGCCGGCCACCGCATCGGGAGCGCGAGCGTCCGCGATCATCGCCTTCGCGATCTCCTCCTCGCCCATCACCACGCGGGTCGCGCCGTATTTCATCAGGTGGGCGGTCTCGTCTTGCGAATGCGAGCGCGCGATGATCGGGAGATCGGCGTTGATGCCGCGCGCCTGCGCCACGACCTGACCGCCCTCGAAGCCGTCCGGGATGGCGACGAGAAGGCAGCGCGCCGCCGGCAGGTTCAGGGCCTGGATCAACTCCGGATCGGCGGCATTGCCGGTGACCGTCTCGACCCCTTGTTCGCGCAATTGCGCGGTCTTGTCGGCATTGTCCTCAACGACGAGCAGCGCGGCGCCGCTCGTTCTCAACGCTTCGCTGATCCGGCTGCCGACGCGCCCATGGCCGATCAGCACGACATGATCGGACAGGGCGGTCGGCGGGATTTCCACGCGCGTTCCTTCCTCGGCGTCCTGCGGTTTGCCGTCCTCGGCACGCTCCTCTTCGGTGCGGGCCTGCACCCAGTCGAGGATCTGGAAGACGACCGGATTGAGCATGATCGAGATGATCGACCCGGCAAGCACGAGGTCGCGTCCGCGCTCGGGAAGCAGCGCGAGCGCGACGCCGAGGCTGACGAGGATGAAAGAGAATTCGCCGATCTGCGCGAGACTTGCCGAGATCGTCAGCGCCGTATTGGTCGCATAGCCGGCAAGGCGCATGATCAGGAACGCCGCGATCGACTTGCCGAACATGATGATGAAAAGCGTCGCGAGGACGGGTCCCGCCTCGCGGAGAAGGATGGTCGGGTCGAACAGCATGCCGACCGAGACGAAGAACAGCACGGCAAAGGCGTCGCGCAGCGGCAGCGTTTCTTGCGCGGCGCGTTGGCTCAGCTCGGATTCGCTCAGGATCATGCCGGCGAAGAACGCGCCGAGCGCGAAGGATACGTCGAATAGCTTCGACGCCCCGAAGGCGCAGCCGAGCGCGATCGCGAGGACCGACAGGCGGAAGAGCTCGCGTGAGCCGGTGTGCGCGACGTAGTGCAGGATCCACGGGATCACGCGGCGGCCGACCAGCAGCATCACCGCGGCGAACGCAGCGACCTTGGCGAGGATGACGAGGGCGGGAACGGCGAGGCGGGACAGGCCGGCGGCATCCGCGGCGTCACCCTTGAGGAGGCCCGCCATCGCCGGGATCAGCACCAGGGTCAGCACCATCGCGATGTCCTCGACGATGAGCCAGCCCACCGCGATGCGGCCCTTCTCGGTTTCCACCAGCCGGCGCTCCTGCATGGCGCGCAGGAGGACGACGGTGCTGGCGGTGGAGAGCGCGAGGCCGAACATCACCCCGGCGCCGACGCTCCAACCCATCAGGCGCGCCAACCCAAGCCCGAGGGCGGTCGCGACGGCGATCTGAACCAGGGCACCGGGCACGGCGATGGCGCGGACGGAGAGGAGGTCCTTGAGTGAGAAATGCAGCCCGACGCCGAACATCAGCAGGACGACGCCGATCTCCGCGAGCTCGTTGGCTAGGCCTTGATCGGCGACGAACCCGGGGGTGAACGGCCCCATGACGACGCCGGCGAGGAGATACCCGACCAGCGGCGATACCCGGAACCGCTGCACCAGAGCTCCCAGCACGAATGCCAGCACAAAGCCCGCCACGATGGTCGATATCAAAGGCGTGCTATGCGGCATCCAGCGGCGTTCCCGATTTCGTGGTGAAAAAGATAAGGATGATCGTCCGCTTTGTTACCCACGAGCGGGTATCGTCGTGCAATATGGTTTGATGTCGCGCGTAGGCTGACCGCGGCGATAAGGGAGGAGACGCTCGACATCGATGGCCGCCCTCGAAATTGTCAATCTCACCGTGCTGCTTGGGGCGGTGATCGTGCTCGCAGGCATTCTGTCGAGCCTCGTGGCGCTTCGTTTCGGCGCCCCCCTGTTGCTCATCTTTCTTCTGATTGGCGTGTTCGCGGGCGAATCTGGCCCGGGCGGCATCAAGTTCCACGACGTCGGGATCGCATTCACGGTCGGCTCGATCGCCCTGGCGCTCATTTTGTTCGACGGCGGGCTGCGGACCCGGTTCCAGGCGTTCAAGAACGTGCTGGCGCCCGCCGGCCTGTTGGCCACGGCCGGCGTGCTGATCACGGCGGCGCTAATCGCACCGGTGGCGTTCATCGCTCTCGATCTGTCGTGGACGGAGAGCCTGCTGATCGGTGCGGTGATCGGCTCGACCGACGCCGCGGCGGTGTTTTTCCTGATCCACACGCGTGGGCTGCGCTTGCGGCCGCGCGTCGCCGCGACGCTCGAGGTCGAGTCGGGGACGAACGACCCTTTCGCGATCTTTCTGACCATCATCCTGGTGGAGATCCTGACCCAGGGGCACGGGAGTTACGGCGAGGCGGTTGCGGAACTTTCCGTGCGGGCGCTGGTCGGCATGGCGCTCGGCCTGCTCGGCGGGCAGGCGGTCGTCGGCGTGATGAACCGGCTCGGCCTGCCGCAAGGCCTGCATGCGCCGTTCGTCGCGACGGCGGCGCTGGTCATCTTCGGCGCCACCGAGGCGGCGCATGGCTCCGGCTATCTCGCCGCCTACGTCGCCGGCATGATCGTCGGCAATCGGCCGACGCGCGCGCACAATGCGATCATCACCTTTCTCGACGCGGTGACGTGGCTCGCGCAGATCGTGATGTTCGTCATTCTCGGCCTGCTGGTGTTTCCAGAGCGGTTGGTGTCGTCGCTCGTCCCCGCGCTCCTTGTGGCGTTCGTGCTGACGTTCATCGCGCGGCCGGCGGCGGTGTTCCTCTGCCTCTGGCCGTTCCGCTACGCGTGGCGGGAAAAGATATTCATCTCATGGGTTGGCCTGCGCGGCGCGGTCGGCATCTTCCTTGCCTCGATCCCGCTCCTGGTCGGAATGCCGAAGGCTTACATCTATTTCGATGTCGCCTTCGTCGTGGTGCTGATCTCGCTGCTCGTGCAGGGCTGGACGCTGGCGCCGGCGGCGCGCCGCCTGCAGATCGCGCTGCCGCGCAGTGATGCGGCCCCGCAGCGCGTCGAGCTTGATCTTCCGGGGCAGACGACGCACGAGCTTGTCGGCTATGCGGTCGGGCCCAATAGTCTCTTCTTGCGCCGCCATGTGTTGCCGAATTGGGCGAAGCTCGCGCTCCTGGTGCGCGATCAGCGCGTGCTTTCACCGCTCGAGGCCGGCCCCGTTCGGGAAAGCGACTATGTCTATTTTCTCGCGCCGCTTGAGAAGGCGCGCGCGCTCGACCGTTTCTTCGTCGACATGCCGAAGCCGAACAAGCCGGACGCGCGACTTCTCGGCGGCTTCCAGGTCTCGGCCGACGTGACGCTCGGCGCGCTCGCTGAAATCTACGGGCTGTCGATCTCCGAGGAGGATGCATCGCTGCCGCTCGCCGAATGGTTCGATCAGCAGTTCGACGATACGCCGACGGAGGGAGATCGCCTGCCGCTCGGCGCGATCGAGGTGGTGGCCGACCGCGTGGTCGACGGCAAGGTCGTGACGGTCGGTCTGGATCTTGCCGACGAGCCCGAAACGCCCCCCGGGCCGCTCACCTGGAGCGGACGCCTGCGCGCCGCGGTGAAACCGCTGATATCCGGACTGGGATTCGGTTAGCGCATGATCCCGAAAAGTGTAACGGCTTTCGGAAAAGCATGCCCTCGGGCTCGGTCCGGGGGATCATGCGCAAACGAGTAAGAAGAGCGGCGGTCTCATTCGCCGCAGGTTAGTCAGGCCTTAAACGGGGATCGAGGAGGTCGCAGCGCTCTCGGTTCACGCCGGTCGCGGTGCGCGCATGAACGGGACTTGCGCCCCGTCCACCTCCACCATGATCGCGTCGACGCCGAAGACATCGCCGATGCGGGTCGCCGAGAGTGCCTCCTGCGGCGGCGCATCGGCGACGAGACGCCCTTGCGCCATCACCAGGACGCGATCCGCGAACCGCGCCGCGAGCGCGAGATCATGCATCACCGCGAGGACCGCGCCGCCGCGCCGCGCGGTTTCACGCAATTGTTCCATCACCATGAGCTGGTGGCGCGGATCGAGTGACGCGGTCGGCTCGTCGGCGAGAAGGATGGGCGCCTCCGTCGCCACCGCACGGGCGAGCGCCACGCGCGCGCGCTCGCCGCCGGAGAGAGTGAGCACCGAGCGTGCGGCGAACGCCTCGATGCCGGTCGTGGCGATGGCGCGCGACACGGCCTGTCGGTCGGCGTCCGTGGTGCGCGAAAACGGATCGGCGTGCGGGTGCCGGCCCAGCGCCACGATCTCGGCCGCCGCCAGCGGCCAGTTGAAGGCATGGCCCTGCGGCAGATAGGCGAGGAGGCGCGCGCGCGCGCGTCCGCTCATCGCCTTTATGGAGCGCCCCTCGATTCGCACCTCGCCCTGCGCCGCGATCAGCCCGACGATGGCGCGCAACAGCGTCGTCTTGCCGGCGCCGTTCGGGCCGACGAGCGCGGTCAGGCTCCCGCGCTCCAGCGCGAATGTCACGCCGCTGACGATGGGGCGGCCGCCGATCGTGACGCTCAGCGAAGCCGCGTCCAGCACGGGGAGCTTGGCGGATGCGTCGCTCACGCGGGGACGCCTTCCAGGAATTTCCGTTCGCGCAGGATCATCGAGAGGAAAAACGGAACGCCGATCAGCGCGGTGACGACGCCGAGCTTGATCTCGGTCGCCGCCGGAACGAGGCGCACGACGATGTCGGACGCTGTCAGCAGCGCTGCGCCGGCGAGCGCCGCCGGCAGCATGATGCGCGCCGGGTCGGAGCCGACCGCGCGTCGCACGAGGTGCGGCGCAACGAGCCCGACGAATCCGACCGCGCCGGTGACGGCGACGGAGGCGCCGACGCCGAGTGCGACGCCGACCACCACGAGGATGCGCGTGCGCGCGATATCGACGCCGAGGGACGCGGCCCCGTCCTCGCCGAGCGTCAGCGCGCGGAACGCGGGGGCGCAAAGGCTCAGCAGCATCCAACTCAGCAAAAGGAACGGCAGGATGAGCACGACGTGCTCGCTGCTGCGGTCTTCCAGCGAGCCGAGCAGCCAGAACGCGATCTCCAGGGCGATGTAAGGATTGGGCGCGAGATTGAGGATGAGCGCGGTCGCTGCGCCGGCGAAGCTTGCGAGGGCGAGGCCAGCGAGCAAGGTCACGGTCAGACTCGTGCGACGTCCGGCGATGGCGAGCAGGCCGCCGATCGAAACGAGCGCGCCGGCGATGCCGGCGAGCGGCACGGCGAACGATGTGACGCCGGCGAAGCCGAAGGCGATCATCAGGGAAGCGCCCGCCGCCGCGGCTTGCGGTGCGCCGAACAGCGCCGGTTCCGCGAGCGGATTGCGCAGCAGGCCCTGTAGGGCCGCACCGGCGAGGCCGAAGGTTCCGCCGATCAAAAGCGCGAGAATCGTGCGCGGCAGGCGAATCTCGCGCACGATCAAGCCGGCGATACCATCGCCGTCGATCAGGCCGTGCCATGCCGCGGCGAGCGGCAGCGATGCCGCGCCGACTGTGAGGGAGAGCACGGCGAGCGCGCCAACAAGCAGGCTCAGGCCAAGGTTGATGTGGCTGCGCGGCGGATGCATGTAATGGATGGCCTCGTGAGCGCGCGGCGCGGCGGAGGGTCGACGTGCCTGCCTAACCTGTCGGACGGCACGGTCAAGCCCGTCGCCGGCTTTCACTGTATAGGATGAATGCCTTTCCGATGCTGCGTCTCGCCATCCTCTGCTTTTTGATGCTTGCGACGGCCGCCTGGGCGGCGGAGGCGCCGCGGCGGGTTGCCTCCTTCAATCTTTGCGCGGACCAGTTGGTGCTCGCGCTTGCCGATCCCGGCCAGATCGCCGGGGTGTCGACATTCGCATCCGATCCCGAACTCTCGGTGATGGCCGAACGCGCGAAGGCGTTTCGCACGCTCGATCAACGCTCCGAGGCGACGGTCGCGCTGCAGCCCGATCTGGTTCTGGTCGGCCCCAACGACCGGCCGACGATCCGCCGCGCGTTGACGCGCCTCGGCCTGCATGTCGAGGAAGTCGGTCTCGTCTCGGACCTCGCCTCGGTGCGGGCACAGGTGCGAAGCATGGCGGAGCGGCTAGGGCATCCCGAGCGCGGCGCGGCGTTGAACGCGGCGATCGATGCCGCGCGCGTCCGGCTTGTCGCCGCCGCGGGTGGGAAGAAGCGCACCGCCCTCGTCGTCGAGCGGCAAGGATACACGGCCGGACCGGATAGCCTTATCGTCAATCTGTTGCGGGAGGCTGGTCTGGTGCTGCCGCGCGGCGCGCCGTCCGGTCTCGGCGGCTTCGTGCCGCTGGAGCGCCTGCTGCAGATCGATCCCGACGTTCTCGTGCTATACGAAGCGACGGAAGGGGCGACGGATCAGGGCGCGCTGTTTCTGTCGCATCCGGCGCTGGAGGCGCGGTTCCCGCCGGAACGGCGCCTGATGGTGCCGCGCCGCCTGGCGCTTTGCGGCGGACCGCCCGTCGTCGCGGCGCTGGATTTTCTGACGCGCCTGGTGCGCGCGCCGCCGCCGCTGCGCACATTCACGCAAGCGCCATCCGCGAGTCCTTCCACGACGCGATGATGTCGCGCAGGGCGTCGAGGCCGTCGGTCAGCGCCGCCGGGCCGGCCTGCAGGATGAGCGGCGACTTGATCTCGCGCAGCCAGTTCGTGCGCACGGCGGCGACCCGATCGAAGCCCGGCCGCGCGACGAATTTCGCCGGCGCGAATTTCTTGCCGCACCAGGAGGCGATCGCGATATCGGGATCGCGCGCGATGACGTCGGCAGGCATGACGATGCGGTTCTTGGCGCTCTTGTTGCGCGCGCATTCCGCGAAGACGTCGTCGCCTCCGGCGACGACGATCAGTTCCGACACCCAGCCGATGCCGGAGATCATCGGCTCGTCCCATTCCTCGAAATAGACGCGCGGGCGCCGCGCGCCGGCCGCCGTTGCCGTGCGGATGTCGTCGAGCCGGCGTTGCAGTCGTTGCGCCAGCGCGTCGGCTTTGCCGGGCGCGCCAATGAGCGCGCCGACCGTGCGGATCATCGCGAGGATACCGGCGATGTCGCGTTGATTGAAGGCGTGCACGGCCACGCCTTCACGTATCAGGGCGGCGACGATGTCGGCCTGCAAATCCGAGAAGGCGAGGACGAGATCGGGCGACAAAGCCAGGATTTTCGGAATATCGGCGCTTGTGAAGGCGGACACGCGAGGCTTTTCGCGGCGCACCTGTGGGGGGCGGACAGCATATCCCGAGACACCGACGATGCGCTTTTGCTCGCCGAGCAGGTAGAGCGTTTCAACCGTCTCTTCGGTCAGGCAGACGATGCGAGCGGGCGGGAACATCGCGTTTTTGCGGCCTTTTTTCGGGCTGAACGTGCAACCATAGTCTATTTGTCAGGTTGCGGTGTTTCTGTTTCAGTCCCGGCCAGTTCGGCAGGGCGCTGGCCAGATCCGGAAGCGGACTCCCTGTGTGCGATTCGATCCTCGCCCGCGGAGCGGCGGAGGGGAACCGCGTGAAGCGGGAGGGAGGGGGCGTGGCAGAGATGAGCGAGTCCGGCGCCCGCGGCGTTGCCGCTCTCGAAGGCGACTACGACTATATCGTCGTCGGAGCGGGGTCGGCCGGATGCGTGCTCGCCAATCGCCTCTCCGCCGATCCGAGGAACCGCGTGCTGCTGCTCGAAGCCGGCGGCCGCGACAACTGGATCTGGTTCCACATTCCAGTCGGCTACCTGTTCGCGGTGAGCAATCCGCGCGCCGACTGGTGTTTCAAGACCGAGGCGGAGCCGGGCCTCAACGGCCGCAGGCTCAACTATCCGCGCGGCAAGGTCGTCGGCGGCTGCTCCGCGATCAACGGCATGATCTACATGCGCGGCCAAGCGGCCGACTACGATCATTGGCGCCAGCTTGGCCTTGCCGGCTGGGGATGGGACGACGTGCTGCCGTTCTTCAAGCGGCAGGAGGATCATTTCCAGGGCGCGAGCGCCCTGCACGGCGCCGGCGGCGAGTGGCGCGTGGAAGAGCAGCGGCTTCACTGGGATCTGCTCGAGGCCTGGCGGACGGCGGCGGAACAGGCCGGTATCGCGCGGATCGACGATTTCAACACCGGCGACAACGAAGGCGTCAGCTACTTCCAAGTGAACCAGCGGCGCGGCCGGCGCTGGTCGGCGGCGCGTGGTTTCCTCAAGCCCGTGCTCAGCCGTCCGAATTTCCGGCTCGAAACCGGATGCCAGGTCGAGGCGGTGATTTTCGAAGACAAGCGCGCCGTCGGGGTGCGCTGGCGCCAGAACGGCGCGGTACGCGTGGCGCGCGCGGGCGGCGAGGTCGTGCTGGCGGCCGGCGCGCTCGGCTCGGCGCAATTGCTGCAACTTTCCGGCGTCGGTCCGGCGGCGCAACTCGCGGAGCACGGCATTCCGCTCGTCCTCGACAGGCCGGGCGTCGGCGCGAACCTACAGGATCATCTGCAGTTGCGGCTGATCTACAAGGTGAGCGGCATCAAGACGCTCAACGAAACCTACGGCTCATTGATGGGTCGGGCGCGGATGGGCCTCGACTACGCGCTGCGCCGACGCGGGCCGCTCACCATGGCGCCGTCGCAACTCGGCGCGTTCACCCGCTCGGACCCCGCACGGGAGCGCGCCAACATCCAGTTTCACGTGCAGCCGCTGTCGCTCGACAAGTTCGGCGAGCCGCTGCATGCGTTCCCGGCCTTCACCTGCAGCGTCTGCAACGTGCAGCCGACGAGTCGCGGCACGGTTACCTTGCGCTCCGCCGATCCCGCGGCGGCGCCGGTGATCGCGCCGAATTATCTCTCGACCGACGAGGACCGGAAAGTCGCGGCCGATTCGATCCGCGTCGCGCGCCGCATCGCCGGGCAGCGGGCGCTGGCGCCGTATCGTCCGCGCGAGTTCCTGCCCGGCCCGGAGATCGATACCGACGACGCGTCGCTCGCGAAAGCGGCGGGCGCCATCGGCACGACGATCTTCCACCCCGTCGGCACGGCGCGCATGGGGTTGCCGAGCGATCCGCGCGCCGTCGTCGACGGGCGCTTGCGCGTGATGGGGCTGGAGCGGTTGCGCGTCATCGATGCCTCGGTGATGCCGACGATCACCTCCGGCAACACCAATTCGCCGACGATGATGATCGCCGAGAAGGGTGCGACGATGCTGCTGGAGGACGCGCGGCGTTGATTGCCGTCGCGCTCTGCGGGAGCATGGCGGCGATTCGCGCGCCCGCGTCGGGCGCCCGCGCCGGCCTGGAGGGGTGAGATGAATCTGTTGGAGCGGGTGAAAGCGCTCCTTCTCTCGCCACGGAGCGAATGGCCGGTCATCGCGCGCGAGCCGGCCGACTTGGCGCATCTCTTCACGAACTACGTCGGCTATCTCGCCGTCATTCCGGCCGTCGCGGGCTTTGTCGGCGGATCGCTCGTCGGCGTCTCGGTTGGCGGGATGGGCACGGTGCGGACCGGGTTCTTCTCCGGCCTGATGTTCGCGATCTTCAGCTATCTGATGACCTTCGTCGGCGTCTACGCGATCGCGTGGATCATCGATATGCTGGCGCCGCGCTTCGGCGGAGAGAAGGATTTCGCCAACGCGCTACGCGTTTCGTCCTACTTTCCGACGCCGTTCTGGCTCGCCGGAATTTTCTCGATGCTGCCGGGCTTGAGTTTCCTCGGGATATTCGGTCTGTATGGTTTCTATCTACTATGGCTCGGGCTTCCGGCGCTGATGAAAGCGCCGCAGGACAAAGCCGGCGGCTACACCGCGGCGATCGCCGCCTGCACGATCCTCGTCGCCCTCGTCATCGCGGTCACGCTCGGCGGCCTGTTCGGTGTGTCGCGCAGTTTGCTGTGAAGGCGTCCTACCCACTCAGTGTCGTCTCCGCGAAGGCGGAGACTCAGTATTCACGAATCTTACGACTCATGGAGACTGGGCGTACCGGATGCCCGCCTTCGCGGGCATGACACCATGTTGATGTGAGGACGACATTCCGAAGTCTACGGCGCAGCCAGCACCTGGCGGCACTCGGCGGGCAGGTCGGCGAGCGTGATGGGCGGCTTCGGCTTCACCGGCTTGGTCGGCGGTTTCGGATGGATCACGCCCTCGCGGAACCACCACGCCAAATCCTTGGCCGCGCAGCCGTCGCCATCCGGCGGCGGCGGCTGGTTCTTGCAGTTGGTGCTGCCCTGCGGACATTTGATGCGCACGTGCATGTGGTAGTCGTGGCCCCAATAGGGGCGCACCTTGTGCAGCCACGCGCGATCCTTGCCGGCGTCGCGGCAGAGCGCCTTCTTGATCGCGGCGTTGACGAAGATGCGCTCGACTTGCGGATCCTCCGCCGCAGCCTTGACGACGGCGACATGACTCGGCGTCCACACCTTCGGATCGACGTCGAGCCGGCTCGGCGCGACGATCATGGTCGCGGAGATCGTCTCGCGCTCCTGCCGCGTCAGCGTGCGGTCCGGCATCGGGGTGAGCCAGATATCGGCGTCGAGCCCGACCTGATGGCTGGCATGACCGGTGAGCATCGGGCCGCCGCGCGGCTGCGACATGTCGCCGACGAGCAGTCCGTTCCAGCCGACCTCGCGCGCCTTCTCGGCGAGGCGCTCGAGCATCGCGACGAGGTTGGGGTGCCCCCAATTGCGGTTGCGCGACAGGCGCATCACCTGCCAGGCCTCGCCGTTGATCGGGAGAGCCTGCGCGCCGGCAAGGCAGCCCTTGGCGTAGAAGCCGATCGCGCGCGCCTGCATATGCGCTGGCTCCGCCTTGGCGCCGAACAGGATCTTCGCCGGTTTCCCGGGGGCGGGGGCCGGATTGATCGCGGCCGACTTTGCGCCGCTTGATTTCGCCGGCGCGCTTTTCGCTTTTGCCGCCGGCTTCGCATGGGCGGGCTCATGCGTCTTCGCGGCGGGCTTTTGCGGCTGCGCGTGCGCTGAAAGCGGAAAAAGCGCGACGAGCGCCATGGCGAGGAGGCGGTGCGTGCCGGCCATTGTTCTCCCCCGATCCGTTTCCGCCCTCCGTCGTGCCGGAGAACGCCATTCGGGACCGCGCTTAGCGCACGGGCTCGATCAGTTCCCGGCGCGATTCGGTGAGCCGCTTGTGGATATGAACCATAAGCGCGGTCGCGAACAAAGGGGTGGCGAGATTGACGATCGGAATCGAAACGAACGCCGCGATTAGAATACCGGCCAGGAAAACGGTGCCTTGGTGCCGCTTGCGCAGGGCGCGCGCTTCCGCCGGCGGATGGAAGCGCATCGCGGCGAGTTCGAAATATTCGCGGCTGAGCAGAAAGGCGCTCGCAACGAAAAAGATGACGATGCCGAGCCCGGCGAACAGCAGGAACGGCACAGCGCAAAGATAGATGAGAATGGACAGTAGCGCGGTCTTCAGCCCCTCCATGAGCGCGCGCGGCAAGGGAAGCGGCCGCCCGGGCAGGTCGGCGGGGTAATAGCGGCGCTCGACATGCTCGGCGATCTCGTCGGCGAAGAAGCTCGCCACAAGCGCCGCGACCGCCGGCATCAGAAACACCATCCCGGCGATGACGCCGAGGCTCGCGACGATCGCAAGGCCGAGTTGGACAAGGTCGAGCGCGGCATGCGAGCCGGTGCCGATGGTCGCTTCGGCCCAGACCGTCGCGCTGTGAAGGAGCGCCGCGAGAAGCCGCTGCAATCCGATGCCGACCAACACCAGGAAGACGACGGCAAGCCCGATCGATTTCCAGAGCACGGTGCGGAACGGCCGCGAGGCCATCTGGTTCAGCGCCTTGACGGCCGCTTCGATCATGCGTGCCTCCGGTTGCGACGCCAGAGGTAAACGCGGGCGAGGACGGGCACAAGGATGCCGTGGCGCGAAGCGCCGATCAGACGGGGACGAGGTTGCCCTTGTCCGCGAGAGCGTCGGCGCGGAAAGCCGTCGCCGGCTCCGTCGCCCGATTGGTCGCCGGGGTATCCTCCTCGAGCGGCAGCGGCAGATCGGCCCAGTGCAGGCTCTTGTAGGAAAAGCCGTATTCGATGGTCGGCTTCACGACAGCGAAATAGGGCGAGATGTCGAAGTCGCGCGGCATGTAGAGCGAATGATGGCGGATCTCCAGGATTTCGCGGCGGGCGGCGCGACTTCGCACGCGGGTCGCCTTGGCGAGGATCGGATAGCGCACAGCCTGGAAGGCCTGGGCGATGAGCGCCGAGCAGATGATCTTGGTCGGATCGCCTGAGCCGAGCGCGATCATGCGGCGGCGCCAGCGGCGCGGGACCGGCAGCGGCAGGAGGTAGCGCATCAGATCGGTGATGTTCTTCACGTCGTAACCAAGGCCGACGCGCTCGCGCGCATAAGTGCAGACATTCGCGCAGTCATCGGCCGACAGGCCGACCGGCCGGCAGACGCGGGTATGAAACCGCACGTATTTCGAGAGCGGCGCCGTCACGACGCCTTCGCCGAGATTGGCTTCGATCAGCACGTGCGGCTCGCCGCCTTCGGCGAAGCAGCCGGCGATCGGCCCGACATAGAGGGCGGCATGCGACCAGGTTGATTGCGTGAGATATTTGATGATGCCGGAGACGCGGTTGTTGCCTTCGACGAGGAGGACATCGCCGGGCTGGAGCGAGGCGCGCAGGGCATCGGGCGCGCTCGGTGTGAAGGGCTCGTAGCCCTGCACCGGCTGCTGCAGGTAGCGGGAAAGAAAATTCCCGATATTCTCGAGAACCCAGCCCATCGCTTCCATCCCTGCCGCGCGATCGCCGCGCGTGTTTTGCTTGCCTCGTATTTTCGTCGAGGTGGATTGCATATTGGTTCACGTCCGCGCCGGGCGGCATGTGTGCGGCATCACAGCGAAAAATGAGATTTTGCGCGGATTTCCTGGCAAAATTCGAAATTGACCGGCATTTGACGCGATTTGCGCCGTCAATCCCCCTTTGCAGGTTGATAGGCCGGTTCCCGATCGTGCAAGGTGGCCTCACGCGTTGAGGCCGCATTAACGATGAAACCATTTAATCGCCGCACCTTTCTGGCCGGAAGCGTCGCGAGTTTGGCATGGCCCGCTTTCGCGGCGGTGCCCAGCGGCGACCTCGACGTGCTGATCATCGGGGCCGGCGCCGCCGGCATCGCGGCGGCGCGGCGCCTCACGGCGGCGGGCCGTCATGTCGCCGTCATCGAAGCGGCCGACCGCGTCGGCGGGCGCTGTTACACCGAGACGACAACCTTCGGAATTCCCTACGACCGCGGCGCGCATTGGCTGCATGCTCCCGACGTCAATCCGGTCGCCAAGCTCGCGCGCGAAGCGGGGCTCGACGTCCATCAGGCGCCGAACGGCCAGAAGCTTCGCGTCGGCCGCCGCTATGCGCGAGAAGGCGAACTGGAAACCTATCTGGCCGCGCTCGTTCGCGCGACGCGCGCGATCGGCGACGCCGGGCGCGGGACCAAGGAATCGCCCGCCTCGCAGGTGCTGCCGAAGGACCTCGGGGAATGGCGCTCCACCATCGATTTTGCGCTGGGACCGTTCGCGTGCGGAAAGGACCTGCAGGACGTGTCGGTGCAGGACCTGGCGCGTGCGGCGGAGCGTGACATCGAAGGCATCTGCCGGGAGGGTGTCGGCGCCGCGCTCACCAAGCTGGCGGAGGGCCTGCCGGTGCGTCTCTCGACGCAAGCGACGCGGATCACCGCCTACGGGCGCGCCGGCGCCGACATCGAGACGACGAGGGGGCGCCTGCGCGCTCGCGCCGTCATCGTCACGGTTTCCACCGGCGTTCTGGCGTCCGGCAAGCTTCGTTTCGACCCGGTTTTGCCCAAGCGCTATGTCGACGCGATCGAACATCTTTCGCTCGGAAGCTACGACCATGTCGCGCTCGAGATCGCCGGCAACGCGCTTGGCGTCGAGAACGACGATCTGATCTTCGACAAGTCGAACGGTCCGCGCACCGCCGCGCTCGCGGGCAATGTGGCGGGCACGTCGCTGTGTCTGGTCGATGTCGCGGGAAAGTTCGGCGCCGACCTTGCCGCGCAAGGCGAGGCGGCAATGACGGCGTTCGCCGGCGATTGGCTCGCCGACCTTTTCGGCAACGAGATCAAGCGCGCGATCAAGCGCACGCATGCGACGCGATGGAGGAAAGACCCGTTCGCGCTCGGCGCCTTCTCGGCGGCGAGCCCCGGCGGCCACGCCGGACGCCGCGTGCTGACGGACCCGGTGCGGGATCGCATCTGGTTCGCTGGCGAGGCGGCGCATGAGACGCTGTGGGGAACGGTCGAAGGGGCGTGGGAATCCGGCGAGAACACCGCCGACGCCGTGCACAAGCGCCTCGGCCGCGGCCGCGCATTGCCGGCCCGTTCGACGCCGAAGCGGCGGCAGCGGCTCGATGCGCCTGTTGCCCGGCAGACACCGGGCGTCATCGTCGATCCACGGCTGGGTGGTCAGGAGCGGCCTGACCGACTAAATTAGGACTTGCGGAGCTGCGGGGTACGTCAGGAGCCTTATCCCCGGGGCCTTATCGATCTCGAAGGGAGCTGTCCCTGACCGGGCCCGTGGGCTCGGACATATGGCGCCCACCTAC